>JAXGTH010000039.1:0-20006 GCA_040775045.1 Bacteroidales bacterium | reverse complement strand
TGGCGGTGCCTCGGGACGGTTCCAGCGCTATAAGGAGGTAGCCCTCGAATATGCTTTCCTCATCGACCAGGCAGGGATCAGGTACTGATAGCCCGTGTAAATCGTTTTCTAATCAGTAACCTGCTTTGTTTCGAGCTTGAAACCGGTACCGTGTACGTTGGTGATTGACAGCGACGGGTCTGATTTCAGGTATTTCCTGAGTTTGGCGATGAACACGTCCATGCTCCTTCCGAGGAAGTAATCGTCGTCGCCCCAAACCTCCTTCAGCATGTGCTCGCGGACCACAAGTTTATTCTTGTTCTGGTAAAGGATCCTGAGGAGGGCGGTTTCCTTCCTGGTAAGTGAGCGTTCCTTGCCATCCAGCAAGAGCAGCATGTTTTCCGGATCGAATATGTATTTCCCGAGTTTCATCTGTGATCCCGGTGCAATACCCTGCTGCTGCAACAGGCATCTTCTGAGGATGGCCTCGATCCTGAGGCTGAGCTCCTCGGTACTGAAAGGCTTAGTGATATAATCATCGCAACCGGCCTGGAAACCTTTGATCCGGTCTTCCTTCAGGGCCTTGGCCGTGAGAAAGATAATGGGAACGCCGGCATCCTCCTTCCTTATGTCTTCGGCAAGGGAAAACCCGTCCTTCCTGGGCATCATCACGTCGAGGATGCATAAATCCACATGATTGCCCCGGAAGGCCTCCAGCCCCTCCACTCCATCCGACGACATGATGATCTGGTATCCCAGTATTTCAAGATAATCCTGCAAAACCATGCTCAGGTTCGGATCATCTTCCACGAGTAAGATCGATGCTTTCTTCATTGACAGATTGCTATTTAATTACAGGTAATTCAACGATGAAGGTTGTTCCTTTGTTCAATTCGCTTGTTAATCTCACATGGCCCTGATGGGCTTCAACCATGGTCTTCACATAATACAGGCCAAGACCAAAACCTTTCACGTCGTGCAGGTTGCCGGTCGGAACGCGGTAAAGTTTCCTGAAAACTTCTTTCTGGTTCTCGGGGCTGATGCCAATGCCGTTGTCGCTGACCGTGATGATGATCCTGTTGCGCTCGTTGCGTGTTCTGATCGTGATCTCCGGTTTTTCGGGCGAATACTTCACCGCATTGTCAAGCAGGTTGGAGATGATATTCGAGAGATGCGTTTTATCGGCCCTGACCTGGTGGATACTGGCTTCGAGTTCTGTGCTGATCATTCCGCCCTTCTTCTGGACCATCACGGTGAAATGCGCTGCCATTCGACGAATAATACGATGCAGGTCAATATCCTTCATTTTCAGGGTGTATTCCCCCTTTTCAAGTACAGAGAGCTGCAACACCTGATCCACCTGTTTCTGCAGGCGCGCATTCTCATCGAAAATGACCTGGGCATAGCGTTTGGTCTTGTATGGGAAACTGTTCACTTCTGGCTTCAGCAGCATCTCGCTCGAAAGGGAGATGGTGGCGATCGGTGTCTTGAATTCGTGGGTCATATTATTCACGAAATCTGTCTTGATCTGGGATAGCTTCTTTTGCCTGAACATCAGCTTCACCACCATGTAGAAACTGAAGCTCAGGATGCTGAGGAACAAGAGCGTCATGATGATCAGCATGATCATCTGGTGGAGCATCATCCTTTCCTCGAGGGGGAACAGCAGGCTCAGGTAGTACACATCGCGCTTGTATATGCAGGTGAGCGATACCCTGTGTACGCTGGCCAGCAGGTCTTCTTCATGGCCTTCGTAAGTGCCCATCACAAATGAGGAGTCGCGTTCGTTGAAGACACCATAAGTATATGAATCGGCAATTTCCATACACCTGAGCTCAAAAATCAGCAGGGAGTCAAGTTGCCTTGCATCGATGACCTCCGAAACCGGTTTGTTGCCGAAGTCGATGGTGTCGCAGGGCGAAAGGATATATTTGGCGGTAGAATCGATTTGTGAATCCAGGATCTGTGTCGAAACACTTTTAAGGGCAACCTTTACCCTCTGCTTGAACAGTTCTTCACGGAGCCCTAAGGCATCATTGACCCATAATGCCTGGGTCGTGATGATACCGGCAAGCGCAAATACAGCTATGCCAATGAACAAATGGATCCTCCGCTTTTTCATACAGGAACATAAACACCCGAGGGGCATGTTCTGTTCATTAACAAACTCTTAACACATCTTAACAGACCGTTAACACGGAACTGTTGCAGACCGCATTAATTTTACGTCCTCAAACAATTTTTTAACTATAAAAAAAATAGCCATGAAGAAATTGATCCTGGGAATCGCACTGAGCTGTTTCATAGCATTTGGGACACTCGGTATACAGACTGCCCTGGCAGCAGACAGCACCGTAGAGATGGTGAAATACAATGATGATAATGATCCTGCCAAGAAAGCTCAACCCGCTGCCGATGGAAAAGAAAAGAAAGATGCCAAGGCTTGCGACAAGAGCAAGGTAAACTGCAAGGAAGGCGAAGCCAAGTGCCCGTCGAAGGCCAAATGCTGCCCTTCAAAGCAGGCCAAGCCTGAATGCAAGAAAGGCGATGGTGACAAGAAATAATTTTTTTCATTAATTAATTTGGTTTTGGCCCCCTGTGAGTGATCGCAGGGGGTTTTTTTATCTGTTACCCGGCAAGTTACAGGCAGCAACTTCTTTTCATAACTTTGCAAACAAATATGTATCCATGGCAACATCGAAAGTGCATTATAGCTCGAACCTGCGTACTGAGGCTACCCATCTCCTGTCGGGAAGCACCATCATCACCGATGCACCGCCCGATAACAGGGGCAGGGGGGAGGCATTCTCCCCCACCGATCTTGTTGCAACCGCCCTGGCATCGTGTATGATGACGATCATGGGCATTGCGGCCAACGAACACGGGTTTTCCATCGACGGGACGCAGGCCACGGTCACCAAGGTCATGTATGCCGATCCACGCAGGATTGGTGAGATCCATATCGTGCTCGAATTTCCTCCGAACGGCTATTCACCGAAGGTGAAAAAGATCATTGAAAGGGCAGCGTATACCTGCCCCGTATCACAGAGCCTTCACCCGGAGCTCATTCAAAAGATAGAATTTCGCTTCTGATGCTGCCTATTCCCTGTTTTTGCTGTCGATGATGATGGTTACGGGACCGCTGTTGACGAGGCTCACATCCATCATGGCACCGAATTTGCCCGTTTGTACAGGGCAGCCTGTGCCAGCCGCCAAAGTGCTGATGAATGCTTCATAGAGCGGGATGGCGGTTTCAGGCTTCGATGCCCTGATGTATGATGGCCTGTTCCCTTTCCGGGTGCTGGCATGGAGGGTGAACTGGCTGACTACCAGGATCTCCCCGCCCACTTCCATGACTGACAGGTTCATGACCCCTTCATCGTCGGGGAAGATGCGCAGGTTGCCGATCTTGTTGCAAAGCCAGTCGATGTCGGCCTGGCTGTCAGCATCCTCGATCCCCAGCAGGATAAGCAGCCCGTGGCCGATCCGGCCAGTCATGCTGCTGTCAATGGAAACTGCGGCTTCCGATACCCTTTGTATAACGACCCTCATGTGATGATTTGTAATACAAACATAGTTAATTCTTAGCTTTGCAGTTGCAACAGCATTGATAAAACCATGACCCGACTCAGCGTTAACATCAATAAGATAGCCACTTTGCGCAATGCCAGGGGGGGTAATGTGCCCGATGTGATCAGGGCAGCGACCGACTGTGAACGTTTTGGTGCACAGGGCATCACCGTTCACCCGCGCCCCGACGAGCGCCATATCCGTTACCAGGATGTGCTTGACCTCCGCCCGGTGGTAAAAACCGAGTTCAACATTGAAGGTTATCCCGACCAGAAATTCATCGACCTGGTGACAGGGGTGAAGCCGGAACAGGTGACCCTGGTGCCTGATCCTCCCGGTGTGCTGACCTCCAATGCAGGCTGGGACACCAAGAAGAATGCATCCTTCCTGAAAGATGTCATTGCCATTTTCAGGGAGGCAGGCATCCGTGTATCGGTTTTCATCGAAACCGATGCGTCCATGATCGAGCATGCAGCAAAAACGGGCGCCGATCGTGTCGAATTGTATACCGAAGCATATGCCAGGAATTATCCCGCGGGAAGGGAAATGGCCATCAGTGATTTCGTTAAGGCAGCAGAAGTTGCAGCAGAAGTCGGCCTCGGACTAAACGCCGGCCATGACCTCAGCCTGGAGAACCTGCGGTATTTTGCGGAAAACATACCGGGCCTCCTTGAGGTTTCGATAGGTCATGCCCTCATCAGCGACGCCCTCTACTTCGGACTGGAAAATACGATACAGATGTACCTGCGGCAACTCCATCCCGGCAGATAATAACCAGGTTTCAGCCATAAGGCATCAGGCTTCGGGCATCTGGCATCTGGTATCCGGGATCCAGGATCCAGCAACCAGGATCCAGTATTCATACTATCTTTGCGGCATGAAACTGCATTTCAGAAAATACGGCAGGGGAAAGCCTCTCATCATCCTGCACGGGATCTTCGGCATCTCCGACAACTGGGTGAGTTTCGGGAAGAAGGTGGCTGAGCTGGGGTATGAGGTGTTCATTCCCGACCAGCGAAACCACGGCCGTTCGCCGCATCATCATGCTTTGACCTATTACGCCCTGGTGGATGACCTGGCAGAGTTCATCGAGCAGCGGAAGATCAGTATGCCGGTCATCCTCGGGCACTCCATGGGCGGCAAGGTGGCCATGAGGTATACACTCGAGAACCCCGAGCTGGTAAAGGCACTTATCGTGGTCGATACCAGCATGCGTACCTATGTTTCACATACCTACCACCGCAGCCTCATCGATGCAATGAAGTCGGTTGATTTTTCGAAGGGGGCTGCACGGCAGGATGTGGAAGAGCATCTCAAGACCATGATAGAGAGCAGGCGGATCAGGCAGTTCCTGATGAAGAACCTTTTCTGGAAGGAAAAAGATTTGCTGGGGTGGCGGATCAACCTCGACGCCATAGACCTTAACCTGGAGTCGATGTACGACGGGGTTTTTTATTCCACGGTTTTCAGGAGGCCCTCTTTATTTGTCCGGGGCGGGAAGTCGAACTATATCATCGAAGAGGATATCCCTTCAATCAGGAAGAATTTCAGCAATATGGACCTGGTG
This sequence comes from Bacteroidales bacterium, assembly GCA_040775045.1. GTDB lineage: Bacteria > Bacteroidota > Bacteroidia > Bacteroidales > B18-G4 > B18-G4. The sequence goes on along the minus strand of JAXGTH010000039.1, from coordinate 14,890 downwards.
ATAATAGTCGGGGGAACCCACTGGGTGCATGCCGATGCCCCGGAAGAATTCTTTGGGCATGTGTCACGCTTTTTAAAAGCCCTTGAATAATGGGCGGAAGCCATATCCTGAATATGGGGCATTATGCCTATGAGTTGCCGCAGGAGCGCATCGCCGATTATCCTGTGGCAGAGCGCGACCTTTCGCGCCTCCTGGTCATGAGGAGCGACCTGCCGGAGGAGGATGTTTTCAGGAACCTTCCCGCATACCTCCCCGAAGGGGGCATGATGGTCTTTAACGATACGAAGGTGATCAGGGCAAGGCTCATATTCAGGAAGGCCACAGGCGCCAGGATCGAGGTATTCTGCCTGGAACCTTTGGAACCCACGGCAGAGATATCGACCGCCTTCGGGACCTCTTCACCCGTGGTCTGGAAATGCCTGGTCGGGAATGCCAGGAAATGGCGCAGCGGTAAGTTGCTGATGGAACTTGATACCCCTGAGGGGCCTGTCAGTTTTTATGCCGAGAAGCTTGGTGAAACAGACGGTACCTTTGTGGTGAGGTTCTCCTGGGATCCTGCCGTTTACCCCTTTGCAAGGGTAATTGAGGAGGCCGGGAAGGTGCCCCTTCCTCCATACATCCACAGGGAGGCTGAGGATGGCGATATCAGCAGGTACCAGACCGTTTATGCTCGTTACGACGGTTCCGTGGCTGCACCCACCGCGGGACTGCATTTTACGGATACGGTGCTGGATGCTGTCAGAAGTAAGGATATCCTGACAGGGAATGTCACCCTGCATGTGAGCGCAGGGACCTTCAAGCCCGTGAGCCACGACGATATCCACGACCATGAGATGCATACTGAACAGCTCATCATCAGCCGAAGGCTGGTCGAAGACCTGCTCGCCAACAGGGGAAGCGTGACCGCCGTGGGAACTACCTCCATGCGTACGCTTGAAAGCCTGTACTGATATGGGCAGATGCTGGCAGAAAACCCCGAAGCCGGATTCCATGTTACGCAGTGGTATCCCTACAGGGAGGGAACAGGGTACACGGCTGCTGAGAAATCACTAAGGCTTATCCTTAAATACATGTCGGATCATGGCCTGGAAGAGATCCATGGCACCACAAGCCTCATCATCATTCCCTCATACCGCTTCAGGATCGTCGATATCCTGGTCACCAACTTCCACATGCCCAGAAGTACCCTGCTGCTGCTCGTGGCGGCCTTTGCCGGTGAAAGGTGGCGGGAGGCTTACCGCTATGCCCTCGCCCATGGTTTCAGGTTCCTGAGCTATGGCGACAGTTGCCTGTTCTATCGCAACGATAGTTCCTTACATTGAAGGTAATGCTTTAGCGAACGAAGCATATTGGCCGGCTTTTCCATATCACAGATCATTTCTTCACGGCTGTAGGATGACGGGACAAAGCTGTTTGCAGTCTTTCTTTCCAGCCGCTCCAACTGGTTCAGGCAGACATGGCACCTTGAAATGCCCAGCACGAATTTGTGGAGGAAGCGGCTGATATTTCTGCGCTCGTAACCAGTCTGCCCGAAGAGAGCAAGGGTCCTGCCGAGTTGTTCCGAAAACACTTCCTTCACCTCGCTGATATTGTTGCAAGAGGTGACAAGGGTGTTGATCCCGGCCCGGGAATCTTCCCATGCATCGAAAATATCGTTACCCAACTGCATCAGCGCTCCGGCATGATAAAGGGCATCTGCTTCGCCGCTGGCAAGTCGGTGTTCAAACACCGACCGGTAAAACAGCAGGGAAACCCCTCCCTTGTTAAAGGTGATTTCCCTGATATCCTGCCTGCTGATATCGCTGCCGGCCTGCGCCCTGCTTTCCATCTGCGCATCGAACACACTGCTGAAACTTTCCCCGAATGTTCCCCTGTCAGGAAGATGCTCATGGACTTTCAGGAGAAAGCGGATAAAGAGCTTCCCGAGTGACGTTGATGGCCTGAAGCCGGCGGGATTTTCCATCATTTCCCTGATCACATTGGTATCAACATGTGTCTTGTCGAAGAAATCGTCGTACAGCCCTGTCAGAGCTCCCTGGAATGTGCTGGCGATCCTTTCGCTTTTGTTCATCGGGTAACCCCTGAGGGTGCAGAAACCTTCCCCGACGATGGCCGGTACCCCGAAGCCATAATAGTCGGTAATCTTTTTAATATCTTCGTCATCCAGTGTCCCGTCATTGTTTTTCATGGCATCCCGGAGTTCCGGCAACAGCAATTCCCTGATGAAACGTTTCTGCCTGCTCACATCCCGGAGCAGGGCTGAATACGTTGGGATCATCATGGAAAGGTTCCTGAATGACATGTGCCGGGGTATTCGGGTCAGAAGGGATCCGGTAACAAGGGCCAAAACTTCCCCATCCGTTCCGGAATCTTCAACATACATACAAACATAATTAATTTGGAGGGAATTATTACATTTGGAGATTATTTGGCCGAAGGGACATGGGAGAATACACCACAAGCAAAAAAAAGCCGCCTGAACCACCTTCACCCGATAAGGAGATGTCGTTCTGGGAGCACCTCGACGAGTTGCGGTGGCACCTTGTCAGGTCGATCGCCGCGGTCCTGGTCCTGGCCATAGTGGCCTTTTTGTTCAAGGATTTTATCTTTGACAGGATCATCCTTGCCCCGATCAGGCAGGATTTTTTTACTACCAGGCTGTTGTGTGAATTTGCCGATTTTGTGGGGGTACAGGCACTCTGCCTCGACAATTCAAAACTGGAGATCATCAATATCCGGATGTCGGGCCAGTTCCTTACCCATATGTACATCTCAGTAATGGCGGGGGTCATTCTTGCTTTTCCCTATATCCTTCATGAGATATGGAGTTTCATCAAACCTGCGCTGAAGCCGAACGAAAAGAAATATTCGGGCGGGGCTGTGGTCGTTTGCTCGATCCTTTTCCTGGCAGGCGTATTGTTCAGCTATTTCCTGATCGTTCCGCTCACGATCAACTTCCTTGGCACCTACCAGGTAAGTGATGCGGTGGCCAACAATGTATCACTGAGTTCATATATCAGTACGGTGGTATCGGTATCCCTGTCGGTAGGGATCGTTTTCGAACTCCCTGTATTCGTATTCTTCTTTACCAAGTTGGGGATCCTCACCCCGGATTACCTGAAACGTAACCGGAAATATACTCTGGTAATTCTGCTGATCATCGCAGCCATCATCACCCCGCCCGACATTTTCAGCCAGGTGATGGTGGTTATCCCTTTGCTGGGCCTTTATGAACTCAGCATCGTAATATCAGGAAGGGCATACAGGAAACGGCAAAGCCAGCTGGCCGGATAGAAAATGGCACACCAAAAGAAGGGGCAGGTGATCACCTGCCCGTTACCTGCCGGTAACTCCATCATTTTTCCTTTTCAGTGTCCTTGGGGATCTTGCAGCAGTTATTGTACATGCAGAGGGCAAACAATGCAAATGCAATGACAAGGATGATGATCACCAGGTTATGGTATAATTTGGTGGTGATGTTTGCACAGCAGCCTAAATAACCCGCAACCACAATAAAAATATACCCCAGGAACCCAAATGCGCCGAAAAGCAGGGCGAAATTCGCTAAAATATGTTTTCTCCTCATCCGGATCGTATTAAGTGTGATTTACCAAATTTACGATTTATCTTCGAAATGTTCAATACCTGTTTATGATTTGTAATAACATCCGCAGTGATATGGATCATATGATCGGGGAAATATTCTGGCCCGCCCCGAAAGAGGATGGTCCCTCAACAACCCCCTTCCACTGCCGATTGTTTTTTTCTCCTTGCAGGGATCACGACCTCTGTTTCGTTTCCGGCTCCTGCAGGTTCGAATGAGGCACTGCCCATCTCTTCCATGATCCCGTAAAAATCGAAGGCCGGTTCTTCAACAAGATAACCGGGGACTTCAGGCATATCATAAAAATCGAGCGGCCCGGTGGTGAAATAGTGATATCCGCCCAGCAGCACCCTGAAATTGTCGTATCCCATCTGCTTCAGGATCATCCATGGTCCATTGGCTTCGAGCTGGGTCTGGCCGTAAAGGATCACGGTAACGGAATCACTGGCGTACTCATCGAAGATCTTCAGGTTTTCCTTGTCGAGCAGGCTGTTGGAAGGCATGTTGATGGCTCCGTTGATATGTCCCTTGATGTATTCATAGGGGTTCCTGAGGTCGATGATCACGTACGACGGATCATCGGTGCCAAGGATGCCGGGTAGCTCTTCCGGGTAAAAGACCTCTTCGTTGAGGAGTACCTTTTCAAGAGTTTCTTCCGTACTCATCTTATAAGCAAGGTCAGGCCTGTTGAGTGTGACCAGGCCCACCACGATCACAAGCACGAAGATAACCACAATGGCTACGAAGCTCAGGTTGGGATGTTTGATGTTCATTGCTGTGTATGTTAGTCTTGTTTAGCAGCCGCCTTCGACGGCTGAGCTTTTTGTCCTTTTTCTTACCACGACCGGTTCTGCGCTGACCTCCTGTTCGACAGGGGCTGCTCCCCCCGTGAAATATATCGAAGCCCCCTTCCTGAACTGGTAAAGGTCGATCTCCTCATTACCTGCAACCTCGGCAGGAGGTTCAGGCGTGATGATGGTTTCGAACCACCTGTTCAGGCCACCCTTCATCACATGGATGTTCTTGTGGTTTTCCCTTTTCAGGAGGATCCATGCCTGATCGGCGAGGATGTCGCCATTGGAGAAAAGCACGATCTTGCTCCTTGGATAAGCCAGCGAGTCGATCCAGTCGTAGAGTAGTATCTCCTGCAACTGGATGTTGTGGGCTCCCGGCAGGGAGTAGTCAAGGTAGTCGTACATGTCCCTAACGTCGACCAGCAAGAGTGTGGGGTCTTGCTCGATGATCATCCTGGCCACTTCGTCGGTGGTGACGAAACGGCTTGGTTCCCTCAGTTCACCGAGCAGATCACGTGGCGAGGCTTCTTCCGGGTGGTCGCGTTCGGGCAGGATCACAAGCCCTGCGCCCAGCAGGATCAGCAATGCAGCAAGAACGATATATGCTTTGTTCATGTCAGAGGTATTAATATTCTACTTTTTTAACGCGTTTTTGTATCCAGGCAGTGAAAACGAAGGCCGCAAGGGCGACGAGGATCAGCAGCAGCACAAAGAGCCCTGATGAGAGGTTCAGAATTTCGTAAACCTTGACCGGTCCCATATAGTGGCCGTCGTACATATCCTGCAGCCAGGGAAAAGCTTCCGAGAACAACAGTATCCCGACAAACATACCTGCAGTGAACACCATGGCATCGATCTTACCGATGGCCACGCCGCACATGCTGGTGCCGGGGCAATAGCCGCCTGTAATGAACCCGGCGCCCATGATCACCCCGCCAAGCAAGGTTGCCACGAGGTATGTTTCATTGACATAGACCATGGAAAGGTCGATCCAGCCCATGTATCCGAAATAGAGCAGCCCGACCATGGCCGTGATGGCAGCGGTAAAGAATACACGAAGCACGGTGAAGTCATAACCGTAAAAAACGCCGGCGAGTTTCCTCGATGAGGAGAACCCGGCTGATTCAAGGACAAATCCGAAAGCGATGCCGATGAGCAGGGCAATGACAAGGTCCCAGCCCTGTCCGATCACTCCCATTGGTAATAGTGGTCCTGTCATATCTTGATTTTTTTAAGTTTTTATATCCAGAGTTTTCTGAAGAAATAGGCAAAAAGGTAAGCCCCTCCGAAGATGGTCAGCATCGAGAGGAACCCGGCCAGCGAAAGCGTTGCCATGCCGCTCAGGGCAGCACCGCTGGTACATCCCCTGCCGAGTTGTGAACCGATGCCGAAGAGCAGGCCTCCGATGCCTGCTGCGATCAGCCTTTTCCGGGAGGTGATCTTCGGCGAATGTTCTACCTTCAGTTTTAGCCTTCCGGCCAGGGCTCCGGAAAGGAAGGCGCCGGCCAGCACACCCAGGATCTCGAACACCAGCCAGTTGTTCATGGGGTGAATGTCGTCGCTGATGAATTTGCTGTAATAGGCAGATTCGCTGGCATGCTGATGCGAGACCGCACTTACTGCCGTGACTACCGTCGACTTGATAGCCCCGCTGGCCCCGAGCCCGCGTCCCGTGATGTAGAAAGTGGCAAGAAGCACCATGCCCAGGAGAAAACCGCTGAGGTATGGGTTCGCGTATTTCCTGCTTCTATCAATGATCTTTGAAGTGGTCATCATCCTTTTAGTTTATGGGTTAATACAGATAACGGGTGATCTGGCCTGCCTCCACCATGATAAAGCGGAATGCCAGTCCGCCGAAGAGGATCAGCAGTGCCGGCAGGGCAACGGGGATCCTGTAGCCCCTGAGTTCCAATATCTCCAGTATGGCCGGGAAGATAAGCCCCAGGATGACCACGAAGACCCAGAATGATACCGTAAAAGGTCCGCCGAGGAACAATCCCGCAGCTTCGATCTGGACTTCTGTGCTTGCAAGGAAGCCCATGAACAGGTGGGTAATGAAAAATATCTCCACGATGATAAGCACCAGGTCAATAATGCCCATGATCCTTCTCTCCTTGTGGTCTTTCGACATCCACATGATCGTTGCAGCCCCCGTCGACATCCCTGAAACCAGGAAAAGAGGCCCAAGGATGGAAGTGTTCCACAACGGTCTTGCATTGAAGGCCGATAGCAGTATCCCCGTGTAGATGCCGAGGATAACAGCAAGTCCCAGCATGATCCAGGCCAGTGCTTTCCGGTATTTGACCACGAGGTCCTCGAGTTGTTGAAGAATTTTAAACCTCCATTGCCAGGAAGGGATGGCCTCCTTGATATAGCTGGCTGCCCAGACCATTGAAAGGGGCGTGATGAACATGAGCACCCAGGCGCCCCACGACATGGGAGATTCGAACCTCACCGTGGTATAGAGCTGCCAGAAATACAGCTGATGCTTGAGATCGTAAAACAAAGCCATCAGGCCGAAGACCAGGGCGATGGGTACTACGAAGGTAGCCCATTTGACGGCGGTGGGCATTTCCTTTTCCCTGCCCATGATGGTGTAGAGGGCGGCAAAGAAAAGGATGCCGGCTGCAAGCCCTCCAAGGAAAAGGTATACCGGAATGGGCCAGTGCCAAAGGTTAAGGTAGGGGTCGATGCCCGGGTTCATCCTTCCGCTTATGATCAGTTCTTCATTCATATGCTTGTGGTTATGCGGTTGTTAAATCATGTAAAAGATCTGGGGCTTGGTCCCTGCTTCAGGGGCGAGGGCCTTGTATTTCCTGTTTTTCAATGCCTTGCTGACATCGCTGTTGGGATCGTCAAGGTCGCCGAAGTACATGCACTTGGTCGGGCATACGGCAACACAGGCAGGCTGCTCGCCTTTGATCACCCTGTGGTTGCAGAATGTACATTTGTCGACATAGCCTTCGGGGTGTGAATAACGGGCATCGTAGGGGCACGACTGAATGCATGCACCGCATCCTATACATTCGTAAGGCGTTACGAGGACAATGCCGCCTTCAACGATATGGCTGGCACCGGTGGGGCAGCACCTGACACAGGGAGCATTGTCGCAATGGTTGCAACGTTCGGTCCTGAGCTCGATCTCAACATTGGGGTAGGAGCCCGCGACCGTTTCCGTGATCCAGTCGCGGCAGTAACCTATCGGTACATTGTTTTCGGTTTGACAGGCAACAACGCAGTCACTGCATCCGACGCATTTCCTGGTGTCTATTGCCATTGCATATCTCATGGTAATTCCTCCTGCTTAAGTTCTGAATTGATGTTATGCATTTTTAGGGTCTTCCGTAAGGAAAGTGACAAAATTTCCCCTCATCCCCGTGCCGCCCATTTCGGGATCGATCATCACATTGGTGATCAGGTAGGAATCGGCAACCCCTTTGCCATACGAACGGGTCAGGCGTTGTTCCTTATGCCCGAAACCATGGACCATATAGATCGAATCCCAGCGGATCCGTTCGGTGATCCTTACCCTGATGGGGAATTCGGATACGATCCCGTCCTGGTTCTTCAGCCAGATATATTGCCCGTTATTCAAACCCCACAGGCTGGCCACCTTCGGGTTTACCCAGCAGGTGTTCTCATCCATCAGGTCGGTGAGGTTCGGATTATTGGCAGTTCGGCTGAAAGTGTGCATGGGCGCACGGCCGTATATCAGACGGTAAAAACCCTGCGGTGGCTCCGGGTGAGGAGTGTACACGGGCAGGGCATTGAAACCCGCGGCCTGCAGCTCGGTCGAATACAGCTCGATCTTGCCGGTGTTGGTGTTGAACTGATAATTTTCGCCCGGCAGCAGGTAAAGCCCGCCCGACTTCCGGTCGTATTTCTTGATACCGACCTTTTTCATCTCATCCAGCGAGGTGCCCAGCTTCTGCAGTTGCCAGTCGAGGACCTCCGTGTAATCTTCGTAGTCGAAATATGCCCCAAGGCCCAATCGCTCACCGATCTGCTTTGCCATCCACCATGCAGGCCTGGATTCGCCCAATGGCTCTGCCGCCGGCATCCGGAGGGCAATATAGGGCTCACGGTGCGGCGATTCCCTGATGTCGTCGTACCGTTCGAGGTAGGTGCATTCGGGCAGGACCACATCCGCCCATCCGGTGATCTCCATGGGCATGGTATCAACCACCACAATGAATTCGAGGGCCTGCATGGCCTTTGCCAGGGTTGCCTTGTCGGGCATGGTAAGTGGCAGGTTGGTCCCGCTGACGATCCATCCGCGGATCTGGTGTGTATTATCAGGCCCGGGAATGGATGCATCGATGAGGGTATTGGCCACTGCGAGGCCCGCAAGCGAATATTTGCCGTTATGGGTTTCCCTCCACGACCATTCAGGTTTGGGATAGGGCGGGTGCGGGTAGTCGGGAATCTTCACACTCTCCTTGAAATAAAAACCGCCACGCTGGCCCCATGAACCCAGCAGTGCGTTGAGGATGGCGATGGCACGCGAGCGCTGTGTGTCATCACCGTACCAGGTAACATGTCTGCCGGGATGGACAATGGCCGCGGGGGCGGCACCGGCCATCTCACGGGCTGTCTTCCTGATCACATCGGGCTTGATGGTTGTAATCCCATATGCCCATTCAGGGGTCATGTTCCTGACATGTTCCTTAAGCAGGTCGAAACCATACGTGTACCTTTCTACATAATCCTTATTGTATATCTCCTCGTATACCAGCACATGGATCCATGCAAGCAACAGTGCCATATCTGTCGCCGGTTTAATGGGGAGCCAGTATTTCGACTTGCTGGCTGCAACGGAAAATCTGGGGTCGACAGTGATGATGGTGGCACCCTTGTCGATGGCGTCCGACATTTCCTGGACCTGTCCGTTGTGCATGTTCTCGCCAAGGTGCGAGCCGATGAGTACGAGGCATTTCGTGTCACGTATATCGGTAGGTTCGGGTGATCCTACCCCTGAGCCGAAGGTGGCGGCAAAGCCCACTTCCCTCGGGCCGCGGCACTGCGCATAGGAGGGTGCCACTATATTGCCGGAGCCATATGCCTTGAGAAGATGACCGAAATAAGAGCCTGAAGATCCGTGATTGAACAGCGCCATGGATTCTGGCCCGTATTTCCCGGCGATCTCCTTCATTTTCGATGCCACCAGATCGAGGGCCTCCTCCCAGCTGGCAGGCCTGTAAGTCTGGCTGCCCGGCTCTCCCTCCCTGATCAGTGGAGTGGTCAGGCGGTCGCTGTCATAATACATGCCGACTCCGCCGGTACCTCTCGGACAAAGCCTCCCGTTGCAGTGCGGGTCCTGGTCGTTGCCAAGGATCTTGATGATCCTGCCCTGATCGTCGGTGTATGTCCATCCGGCGCATTTCCAGAAACATACTTCGCAATAGGTGGGAAAACGCCTGAGCCCTTTCTGCGGGTCCGAATCGGTGCTGATCAGGTCCTGTGCCACAACCCTGTTCAGGAGGTTGATGGCAGAGGCACTCATGGCCAGCCCTCCAAGACCGAGAGCTGATACTTTGATGAAATCTCTCCTGTTCGCCATTATCAGTGATTATATTGTTGATGGTCAGTGTATGCTGTTATATATGCAGGTATTGGTATATTTAAGCTACACAAAAATATCAATAAATTCTGTTCGGGAAAGTCATGTTCCGGCGGGAATAATTCTTGCTAAAATTCAGATTATCAAACAGATAGAAGTGCCACCCTTCCTCGATAGTCGCATAAGTGTTTGTTATACAGTAATATACGCATTAATTTAGAAACATATTTAAATAATTGAAAGATAATGTAAGTGATTGAATATCAAATTTGTTAATTATTAACAATTGGTAATTTAGAATGAGTATGAATTACATTCACCGGCCTCCTCGGAAGATTCGTGATTTATCCATACTTTTGAAACTGCGCCCCGTGATTTAATCTCATCGATGAAGCATGAATTGAACGGCAGGATGTATACACGCAGGGATTTCTTTTCGCTGCTGGTACCCGTATTGTCGGTACCGGTCATCCTCTGGTGGTTGTTCACAGGTGGCAGGACCAGGACTGGCGGCATGAGGCCTGCTGATGTTGTCATCAGGAATGAAATACCTGCAGGCATCAGCTTCCACGATAATGTGCTGCTGGTTCGCAGGGGTGATGAGATCAGGGCTTTTGAAGCGAGATGTACCCACCTGGGATGCACCATTTCAAGGACGGAGGGTGATGTGCTGGTATGCCAGTGCCACGGAAGCCGCTTCGACCTGGATGGCAACCCGGTGAAGGGCCCGGCAAGTGAAGCGTTACGTGAACTGCCGGTCACAAAGGGGAGCAATGGCGAAACCGTAATTAGTTTTAAGCCGTGATGAACCGTAAACCTTATGATATCGCATTGCCCTTCAGGATGCTCTTCGATACTTTCGGGGGAGTTGCGGTATCGGCGCTGCTGATCTGTGTCATTTCCGGGGTGGTGTTGTCCATACCCTACGAGGTGGCGGATCCGTACAGCTCAATTTCCGGCTTCATCCTTACCAACCCCTGGGCCGTGATCGCCCGTAACATGCATTACTGGAGCGCCCAGGCCTTCCTGGTGTTTACCATCCTCCATATGTGGGACCATCTCCGGATCGGCACCGAACGTGGCATGCGTCCGGGCCCCTGGCTGAGACTTACGATTTCGGTCTTCGTGTTGTTCTATGCCATGCTGTCTGGCTTTATCCTGAAGGGGGATGCCGACAGCAGGCAGGCCCTCCTCATCTTCGGTTCGCTTTTTGAAATGATTCCGCTTATCGGAGAGCAGCTCTCCTACGTCTTGCTGGGAAGCGGGGATTCCATGCTGCTCCTGTATATCAACCATGTGGCCATTGCCACCATTTTTATCGTGGTTGTAATGTTTGAGCATGCGAGGGTGATCTGGGGGAAAGCCCTCACATTTATCATTACCGGATTGCTGGTGCTGATACTGTCGCTGCTTTTCCAGGCACCTCTCCACGACGGGTTTTCTCCGGTGGTGAAAGGACCCTGGTATCTCCTGGGACTGCAGGAGATCCTGCACTGGTTGCCGCGCCCCGGCTGGATATGGGTCATCATCATGGTGGCATCCCTTCCACTAGTGATCATGCCCTGGTTGAAGGAAAAACATGCCCGCCTGGCCAAATACTTTCTTTTCCTGATCCTGCTTTTTTATCTTATCCTCACGGTGATCGGGTATTTTTTCAGGGGAGAGAACTGGAAATGGACCTGGACCGTACAGGGTGTGCAAATGCCTTTCGAGCCGGTCCCCCTGAAACCCGGAACCTTTGACGGTCTTCGTATTCCTGAGGCCGGGGGGCCGGGAAGGGCCGAGTCGTGCATGATATGCCACAGCGAGATGAAAGGTTTCTCTCCATCCCATAGCCCTGAAGCTGTCGGCTGTTATTCCTGTCACCTGGGTAATCCCTTCACCCCCGACAAGGACCTGGCCCACAGGGGTATGCTCAGGGTGCCGGGAAACCTTGACAATGCCTCAAGGACTTGTGGCACGGCCGCCTGCCACCCCGATATCGCCCGCCGCATACAAACGACCCTGATGACAACCATGAGCGGCATCATTTCTGTCGACAGGTTCGTGTTTGATGAACTGGAACATCCCGCCGGGTATTTCGATGTGGGTGACATTTCGCATAGTGCCGCCGATATGCACCTCAGGAATCTTTGCACCAGGTGCCATCTCGGGAACCATAAGGCCGATCCCGGACCGGTAACGCAGGAATCCAGGGGCGGAGGCTGCAATGCCTGCCACCTCAACTACAGTATCGGGGCGGCCGGTGAATTACGGGATTATTATGGTACGGTCATGCCCGACTCCTCCCTCTGGACTGCCCATCCCTCCCTTGATCTCAATATCACCGACGAACATTGTTTCGGCTGCCACAGCCGGTCGGGCCGCATATCCACTTCGTTCGAGGGCTGGCACGAGACCCTCTTCAGTAAGGATGAGGTGTCGCCCCACGACAGCCTCAGGGTACTCGACGATGACAGGGTGTTCAGGTACATCGCAGAAGATGTGCACCACCAGCTCGGACTGGGTTGTATCGATTGCCATGATTCCTATGAACTCATGGGTGACGGCATTTTATACCAGCATGAAGAGGATCAGGTGGTGGTTGGTTGCGAGGATTGCCATTTCACTGCTAAGCCGCAAATGATAGCCCGGTCCGGTCTCGACCAGGAAACCCTCAGGATATTGGAACTTCGGGGTCTCGGTGATGCACAGGGGCCTTTTCTCCCCATGGGACAGGGAGGCAGGGTGCTGTGGAACACACATGCCGGTGCCGGGGGAGAGTTCCTGCTTCGGGGGAAGATCGACGGGCGACTGCATCCCCTGAACCCACCGGCACCGATCTGTACAAGGGGAGAGGCACACAGGCGGCTGAGCTGCGAAGCCTGCCATACTGCATGGGTTCCGCAATGTATCGGCTGCCACAATGAATATGATCCGAAAGTTGCCGGTTACGACATGATCAGGCAGGAAGAGCAGGAGGGAAGCTGGGTCGAATACGTTGGCATTTATCTTGCAGCACCTCCGGCCCTTGGCGTGGTAGAAGAGGGCGACGGCAGGATTCGTACGTTCGTCCCCGGAATGGTACTCACCGTTGACAAGGATTCCTACGATGCAAAGTCCGGCGATGGGATGGTGTTCAAGAGGCTTTATGCCCCTGTTTCGGCACACACCACAGCAGCCAGGGGCCGGAATTGCCGTTCGTGCCATAACGACCCCGTGGCCCTGGGCTACGGGCACGGCAAGCTGACATACGAAATTTCCTATGGCCGGGGAGTCTGGTCGTTCAGACCGAGATTTGCTTCAAATCCCAATGATGGCCTGCCTGAAGATGCCTGGATCCCTTTCCTTGAACAACCCGGAGGAAGATACTCCACCAGGGTCAACACCAGGCCGTTCAGCCTCGAAGAACAGCAAAGGATATTGCTGGCAGGTGCCTGCCTCGAATGCCACGATGAGGATTCGGAGATCTCCCTCATGGCACTGGATGATTTTGATGCCGCAATGGCAGGGAGGTCGGCATTATGTATCCTTCCCGATTACTATTGATTGCTGTTATGCTATGTAATGCTTAGGGAGAAGCGGATGCTACCCGCCTATCGTCCACTTTTTCCCGTCAAAGCGGACCTTCCCGGATTCAATACTGTATGATGTACCGTCGAAGCGGATGATCATGTCGGCCAGGGGCATGTACCTGATGAACCCGGGCTTGTCCTGCCTTCCGTCGTTCCTGTCGACCAGGATGAACAGGGAGGGTTCGATGAGGTCGCGGAGCCGGCCAGACTCACAAATTACTGGTCCCGTGATCTCCGCAACCTCCAGGAGTTTTTGAAAGGCCTCTTCGAGGTGCTCGTCCTTCACCTCCAGGTAAAAGACCCTGGAGGCGCCGGCAGCGAGCATGCGTGCGCTGTCCTTTTTGCCCTGGCGGGAAGTCTCTTCCCTGATGATGAAGTGTTCATGCCTGACAATTTCGTCAGGGGCTTCATCCGATGGATGCATATGGGGAGAAATTTTGATGGCCGTGATCGCATAATCCCGGCTGGTCCGGGCAATGATACTGCAGGCCAGGGTGGTTTTACCCGTATTGCGGCCATTGCCTGAGATGATCATGAAGTCCGGCCTGCTGATCATGATCCCTCAGAATAGTATTTTTCCGCCAGGCGGAGGTCTTCATCCGTGTTGATATTATGGAACAGCATGGGATGGCTGAAAGGGGCATCTTCAGGGATGCTCACGGCGGTGAAGGGCACCACCCTGAAAACATCGGGTATCCTGCTGTTGCCATTTTCCAGGAATGCTTCGATAACCGGAAAAACCTGCCTGCTGTAATAAGCACAGAGCGGTTCGTAATGGTCATCCCCGAACCAGGGAGCAGCGATCTGACCTTCGCCCCGCGCATCCATCATGAAATCGATGAAAGCAGGCGATACGAATGGCGTGTCAACGCTTACTACAAAGTGATGCTCGGCTGAAGAGGCCTTCAGGCAGGCATGGATCCCGGCCATGGGGCCCCTGCCGGGGAATTCATCGGGGATGACAGTATGGCCGAAACGGTTGTATTGGTCCCGGTTTGCGCTGATCAGGATCTCATCGCAAACTGCCGACAACTGTGCGATCACATGACTGATCAGCGGCCTGCCGGCAAGCAGGGCCAGCCCCTTGTTGCGGCCGAGCCTGCTGCTCTTCCCTCCTGCAAGGATGATGCCGGTGAGCCGGGTTTTTTTTATCATTTGGATGCAAAGATAGTGGATATCGAAAATGGAAAATGGAAAATGGAAAATGGAAGATGGAAAAGGTGAAGGGAAAATAAAAAATAAAAAATAAAAAATAAAAAATCATTGCTGTCCGGGATAATTTATTGCGAAACGATATAGTCTTTTATTGGAAGGGCTTTGGTGAGGGTAAACTGTTTAGAGCCTGCTTTGATGTTTTATTGTCGGCAATGCCTCGACT
>JAXGTH010000038.1:0-20089 GCA_040775045.1 Bacteroidales bacterium | reverse complement strand
TATCCTTCACCCTGGATGCTGTAGAACTCCTCCATCACAGGCAGCATTTTGCCTTCGGAAAGCAGTATTTCGGTGTCTTTTTCCAATGTGTATTTCAATGGCAGGTGATCAGCCGTAAATTTCCCCTTTGTGGGCGCGGAGGGTGTTCATCAGCAGGGCCGTAATGGTCATCGGTCCTACGCCACCGGGTACGGGTGTGATATAGCTGCATTTCTTCGACACCTCGTCGAACCTTACATCGCCCTTCAGCCTGAATCCCGATTGTGTTTCATCGGAGGGTACCCTGTGAATCCCCACATCGATGACCACGGCGTCTTTCTTCACCATGTCGGCCGTAACGAATCCCTCTTTCCCAATGGCCGCAATTAAGATGTCGGCCGATGCGGCGATCTGCCCGATATTCCTGGTCTTGCTGTGACAGAGGGTTACCGTGCAATTCCCGGGGTTTGCCTTACGCGAGAGCATGATGCTTATTGGCGTACCAACGATGTTGCTCCGGCCAAGCACCACGCAGTGTTTTCCTTCCGTTTCAATCCCGGAGCGCTCGATAAGCTGCATGATGCCGTAGGGTGTGGCCGGAAGGTATGACGGCAGTCCGGAAACCATACGTCCCAGGTTGACCGGGTGAAAGCCGTCGACATCCTTTGCCGGGTCGATGGCTTCGATGACCCTCCTTTCGGAGATATGCCCTGGTAGAGGCAGTTGCACGATGAAGCCGTCGATCTCAGGGTCCTTGTTCAGAAAGCCGATCAGGTCGAGGAGTTCCATCTCGGAAGTTTTTTCAGGCAATTTATATACCGACGACATAAACCCTACAGCCTTGCAAGCCTTTTCCTTACCGGCCACATAGGTTTGGCTGGCAGGATCTTCGCCCACGATCACGGCAGCAAGGTGCGGTGACCTGTCCTCCTCATCAATAAGGCGGGCAACTTCTGTCTTAATTTCCGTCCTGATCTCGTCCGAGATCTTTTTTCCGTCAATGATCGTCATGTCCGGTGCCTTTATGTTGATCAGCGCCTCATTCCCGGAGCGCCTTTCATGTTCTTCATCATTTGCATCATGTTCCTGCCACCACCCTTGGTCATCATGCGCATCATCCTGCTGGTTTCGTCGAACTGCTTGATAAGCCTGTTCACTTCCTGTATGTCGGTACCACTTCCCCTGGCGATGCGCTTACGCCTGCTGCCATCGAGTATCTTCGGATTTTCCCTTTCCTCGTTCGTCATGGAATAAATGATGGCTTCTATGCTTTTAAATGCATCGTCGTCCACGTCCAGGTTACGGATGGCCTTGCCCATACCGGGTATCATCCCCATCAGGTCCTTGATGTTACCCATCTTTTTGATCTGCTTGATCTGGGACAGGAAGTCGTTGAAATTAAACTCGTTGCGGGCGATCTTCTTCTGCAGCCGCTGGGCTTCTTTTTCGTCGAATTGGTCCTGTGCCCGCTCCACAAGGCTGACGATGTCGCCCATGCCGAGGATCCTGTCGGCCATCCTGTCGGGATGAAAAACGTCGATGGCATCAATCTTCTCGCCGATACCGACGAATTTGATGGGTTTATCTACGATGGCCTTGATGGTCAGTGCAGCACCGCCACGGGTGTCGCCGTCCAACTTTGTAAGTACCACGCCTTCATAATCGAGCCTATCGTTGAAGGCCCTGGCCGTATTCACGGCATCCTGGCCGGTCATGGAATCCACCACGAACAGGGTTTCCTGCGGGTTTACCTTCTGCTTAATGGCTGAGATCTCCTTCATCATCTGCTCGTCGATGGCCAGGCGGCCGGCGGTATCGATGATCACCACGTTATAGCCAAAATTGCGGGCATGTGTGATCGCATTGGAAGCGATCCTGACAGGTTCCTTGCTGCCTTCTTCGGTATATACCTCCACACCGACCTGTTGGCCGAGCACCCTGAGCTGTTCGATGGCTGCCGGACGGTAAACGTCGCCGGCCACCAGCAATGGCTTGCGGCCTTTTTTATTTTTCAGGTAATTGGCCAGCTTGGCCGAGAAGGTGGTCTTACCGGAACCCTGTAAACCGGCGATTAGAATTATGGCCGGGTTACCCTTGATGTTGAGTTCTTCCATCTTCCCGCCCATCAGCGCCGCCATCTCATCCCTCACGATCTTCACCATGAGCTGTCCGGGCGAAACAGCCGTGAGCACATTGGCGCCAAGGGCTTTCTGCTTCACATCATCGGTAAACTGCTTGGCAATCTTGTAGCTGACATCCGCATCGAGCAGGGCCTTGCGCACCTCCTTCAGGGTTTCCGCAACATTGATCTCCGTAATATGTCCCTGTCCCTTAAGAACCTTAAAGGAACGTTCCAGCCTGTCGCTTAATCCTTCAAACATATTCTATCAAAATTTTGGCTGCAAAATTAAGCATTTTTTCTTTGTCACGGCACCCTGGCAGCTCAGGGCCAGGGCATGAAAATCTCATAGAAGCATACATTTTTGTCTTTGCAGCGGTTGTCCGGAAACCAAATAATGTTTAAGTTTGATACAAATTCGTATGCCATGAAAAATTTCTACCGGTTATTTCCGCTTCTCCTGGTTTTCATCTGCCTTTCGATGGCAGGATATGCATTGGCACCAGGCAAATATGTATTTATGGATGATCATTCGGTCATCGCCCCGCATATAGACTATTCAGTCATCCTCATCAGCCTTGATGAAAATGCAGGCACAAGGGATCTGCAGGAGTTTGAAAATTCTTTCCCGGTCTTGCAGCCGGTTCATAACCAATCATACCCGTGGCGAAACATGCGGTTATATTCCCTGCCACCGGCATATTACCTTAGTGAGGATGCCGCAGAAGCCTACCTCTCAGACATCCGGGCCCATCACCTGGTGCTTGCTGCCTATCCTGCTTTTGTCAGGGACGGAGAAACGGCATACCTTGATAACCTGCTTTTGCTTAATCTTCAGGCTGAAAGCATCGCGGATGGCACGCTTGACCGCCTCCTGCAGCCTTATCAAGCTGTGGTCGTGGAAGAGCTCGACATGATCCGGTCAGTAACCATTGCGGTAAGTGTTCCGGCCGAGGTCAATATTTTTGAAGTATGCATGGAACTCGCTGAGAGCGATGCAGTTGCTTTTGCTCAACCGAATTTCCATTTTCAGGGCCGGGCGGATATCATCCCCAACGACCCTCTTTTTTCGTCACAATGGTTCCTGAACCAGGCCAGTGATGCCGACATCGACGCCCCGGAGGCCTGGGATATCACCACCGGATCGAGTGGTATTGCGGTTGCGGTGATCGACGGGAACGGTTTCGACATGGCTCACGCCGAGATGGTGGGTAAATACCTTTCACCCTACAATGCCGTTAACGACAACAACGACCCATCTGCCGCGGAGGATGAGGAAAACCATGGCACACCCTGCGCAGGGCTTATCGGCGCCCTTACCAATAATGCCCTTGGAGTGGCCGGTGTGGGATACAACACCAAAGTGGTACCCATCAAAATGGGATTCGGGTTCGGCAGCGGAGGAACTTTCCAGACCAGCGAGCTGATCCTGACAAGGGCTTGTGAACATGTGATGACTTCCCCATACGATATCGTGGCGGTGAGCAATAGCTATACCATGGGAACATGGGCGAACATTGCAGCCATCAGGAATGCTTTTGCCAATATGCGTACCGACTCACGCGACGGGCTGGGTTGCGTGGTACTGGCATCCACCGGTAACGAAAATGCGGTAAATTCCGAAGGTTATCCCTGTCATTTCCCGCACGTGGTCGGCGTTGGTTCCACCGACCGGTATGATGGCAGGAGTTCCTTCTCCAATTATGGCGATTCAACAGATATTGCTGCCCCGGGAAGCGATACATGGACCCTTGACAGGAGCGGTCTGCCGGGTTACTCCTTCAACGACTACTACGAATTCAGCGGCACATCGGCCTCATGTCCCATAGCTGCGGGAGTGGTCGGGCTGATCGCCGCCACCAATCCCTCCTACACCTGGAAGCAACTCACGACGATACTCTGCAGTTCCTGCGACAAGGTAGGCGGGTATACTTATGGCAATAACCCGCTCTACAAATATGGCACCTGGAGCCTGCAGCTTGGTTACGGGAGGGTGAATGCATTTAATGCCGTAACGGCAGGATCGCAACTCGACCCGCCAACCAATCTTGCGGCCAGCGTCAACGGTTTTGATGTTCAGCTCACCTGGACAGCTCCAGGAGGCGGAGGGGGAACCGAAGAAGAACTTATTTACGACAACAATGTGAGCACGGGATCATACAAATACCCGGGCTACACCATGTCGACACATATGTCGCCCGATGGCCCTTGCCAGGTGCTTACCCTGAAATACTATACCACCAACGAAGGATCCGACAACCAGTTCTATGCCAAGGTCTTCAACTGGGCAGGATCGCAGCCTGGTACCACTGTCCTTCACAACAGTACCGAAGTGGCAGCCAATGGTGCCTGGGTAGAGGTGGATGTAAGCGGTGCAGGGATCAATGTAACAGGCGACTTTGTCGTCGGGTTCGGCAGCTTTACCGAGCAGGCCTACCTTGGATACGACGGCGACCTGAACAATGGTAGGTCATGGGACCTCCAGGAGTCATCGCAGACATGGGCCGCCTGGAACGAAGCCTACCTGATCAGGGCGGTAGTGTTGTACCCTGACGGGAAGACTGCCATACTGGGAGGAACAGTACCCGGGATTACCGCCGGACCTGCCAACAGCAGCACCAGGACGCACAGCGGAATGCATCAACAAGAGGCTCCGCCCATCGAAAACCAGTACTTTAAATTGATCGGGCTGCTGGGATACAATGTTTACCGCGACGGGAACAAGGTGAACACTTCGCTGGTCACCAACACCTATTACAACGACAATGGCCTGGCAGCGGGAACCTATGATTATACGGTTACGGCCATGTATGATGAAGGGGAATCGGATCCTGCCGGCCCTGTGCAGGCAACAGTCACGGGGACAGCCCTCGACCCGCCCCTCAACCTGCAGGCCTGGGCCACCGGAAATACGGTTAATGTGACGTGGACATCGCCACAGGCAGGCAACGAGGAATGGATATACTACCATGATGGCACTTTCGAAAGCTCCTTTGCTTCCACGGACGGTGGCGCAGGCATCGCACAGTTGTTCACCCTGCCCAACTACCCGGTCACCCTCAACCAGATTCGATTCTTCACAAGCAACTACGAGAACTGGGACCAGCCCATGACAGTATATGTGCTTGATGGCAGCGGAAACAATATTTTAGGCGGACCGTTTTCCACCAGCGGAGCCAACAACAACTGGGTGAGCATCAACACCAGCGTAACCATCAACCAGTCGAGTTTCATGATCGCCACTTACAACGATGATCCGGGAGGCCCTTATGTAGGGGTTGACGACAGTTTCTTTGACCAGTCGCTGTATTTCGGGAATCACACGAATGGTTTTACGGAATTATCACAGCTGGGAAGCTACGAATATGTTGGCAGCCATGAAGCCAGGGTTTACTATCACTCGAAATATGGAAAACGGGTGACCGAGTGGCTGCGCCCACAGGCTGCGCTGCATCGTCTTGACATGAAGGAAATGCGATCCCCGGGTGAGGCAATGTCAGCCCCATACCCTGACGGGACGAAGGCCCTGCTGGGATACAATATTTTCCGTGATGGAACGAAGTTGAACTCAAATACATGGACATCCACTTCGTATTCAGACCAGTCGGTTGCACCAGGCACATATGATTATTCGGTAAGCGCGGTTTATGACGAAGGGGAATCACCACAGGCAGGCCCGGTTGAGGTTACCGTGTCCGGTGCGGCCCTGGAAGCACCCACCAACCTTAACGGTATTGTGAACAACGATATGGTAACCCTTACATGGTCAGGACCCGGCGGAAGCTCACAGGAAGAACTTATTTACGACAATGGGGAAACAGACCAGGGATACACCTATCCCGGCTATACCATGTCGACGCACATGTCGCCTTCGGGCCCCTGCCAGGTGCTGGAGATCTACTACCTGACCTCCCTGGATGCAGGAGGCGGCCCTTTTAACGCCAGGATATTCAACTGGGCAGGCACACAGCCAGGCAATACAGTATTATATGAAAGCAGCGAAACGGCCGAAGAAGGATGGACCACACTGGATATTCGCGCCGAAAATGTAACTGTAAGCGGCGATTTTGTGGTTGGGTTCGGTTCGGTAAATGAAAAGACCTATCTTGGCTTTGACCCGGATCTCGACAACGGGCGTTCGTGGGATCGTGATGATGGGTCAGGCAGCTGGTCGAGCTGGAATGAAGCATACATCATCAGGGCTCTGGTGGAATATACCGACGGCAAACCGGAAGTGCTGGGAAACACTGCAGGCTTCCTGGGTTATAATCTCTACCGTAACAATACAAAGATAAATGCAAGCCTGATCACGTCGCATAGCGCAAATGATCAGGTGCCAACATGGGGAATCTACAATTACAATGTTACAGCGGTGTATGATGAAGGTGAGTCAGCCTACTCAAACACCTTTACCATGAGTTATGTTTTTGGCATTGAGGAGCTGGAAGCACTGGGCATCAAGGTTTTTCCTAACCCCGTATCAGATATTCTATTCATTCGGTCGGACCATGCCTTGTCGGGGATTGAACTTTATGGCCCGGATGGCCGGTCCATCACCAACATTATGACTGAAATCAGAGACCACACCCTTAATGTAAGTGAATTACAACCGGGCTTATACTTGCTGAGGATCGAAAACGAAAAGGGTACCGGCACTGCAAGGGTGCTGGTGAGGTAGCGCGTCTACATCTTTTCCGGCACGTCGATGCCCAGCAGACCCATAGTGGAAGCGATCACTCTTGCGGTAAAGAGCGACATGCGCAGACGGAAGACTGCCTTCATGGTATCCGCTTCCCTGAGGATATTCACTTCCTGGTAAAACTGGTTATATTCCCTCGATAATTCATATGCATAGCCGGCGACAAGGGCCGGGTTAAGGTCTTTTGCTGCATTATGAATTACGGAAGGATAGCCGTATAACAGTTTCAGGATTTCTATCTCCTTGGGCAGGACTTCACCCGGATCTGTTGGATTATCAACAAGATGCCCGCGCTCTTCTGCCTTTTTGAGCAGTGACCTGATCCTGGCGTATGTATACTGGATAAAAGGTCCAGTGTGCCCGTTGAAATCGATGGATTCCTCCGGGTTGAAGAGCATATTCTTTTTAGGGTCGACCCGGAGGATAAAAAATTTCAAAGCCCCCTGGCTGATGGTTTCAAAGAGTTTTTCTGACTCCTTAGAGCTGAGTTCGTCTGCCTTTCCCAGTTCACGGGCCATATTTTCGGCGGTAATATACATCTGGTCCATGAGGTCATCGGCATCAACCACCGTCCCTTCGCGCGATTTCATCTTTCCCTGCGGCAATTCGACCATGCCGTAGGAAACATGGATAATGTTATCGGCCCATTTGCGGCCCAGTTTGGCAAGGATCAGCTTGAGCACGTCGAAATGGTAATTCTGCTCATTCCCGACCACATAGAGCAATTTTTCGGGATCGTATTCATCATGCCTGAGCTGGGCTGTTCCCAGGTCCTGGGTCATATAAACAGAGGTACCGTCGGCCCTGAGCAGCAGTTTTTCGTCCAATCCCTCATTTGTAAGGTCTGCCCAGACGGATCCATCATCCTTCCTGAATAGTTTTCCATTTCTTAAGCCCTCATCGACGATAGATTTTCCGAGAAGAAACGTGTCGGACTCATAATACACTTTATCGAAATCGATCCCAAGTCTTTTGTAAGTCTGATCAAATCCTTCATAGACCCACCCATTCATGTTCGCCCAGAGTTTCCTGACTTTCGGATCATTGGCTTCCCAATGCATCAGCATTTCCCTGGCTTCAGCCATCAGCAACGATTTCTTTTCTGCTTCTTCCCTTTCAAGTCCCTGCTGCATGAGGCTTTCGACTTCCTGTCTGAGCCTTTTGTCAAATTCCACGTAGCAGTCACCTACCAGCTTATCCCCCTTTACCTGGGCGTCTTCGGGCGTTTTTCCCTCGAACCATTTCTGCCAGGCAAGCATTGATTTGCAGATGTGTATGCCGCGATCGTTCACCAGGTTCACCTTCACCACGCGATGTCCCGAGGCCCTGAGTATCTCGGCCAGTGACGAGCCGATAAGGTTGTTCCTGACATGGCCGAGGTGTAGCGGTTTATTCGTATTGGGAGAGGAAAATTCGATCACCACTGGTTTATCCGACAACTGCTGAACAGTGCCGAAAGAGTCATCATTGATCTCAGCGTCGATGAAACCGATCCAAAAGGATTGGTCAATCGTCAGGTTTAGGAAGCCCTTGATCACATTGTATGATTGCAATTCCGGCATGTTTTCCGTGATAAAATTGCCTATTCTTACAGCGGTATCTTCAGGGCTTTGCCTGCTGATTTTAAGGAAAGGGAATACGTTGATGGTATAGTCGCCCTCAAACTCCTTTCTTGTTTTTTGAACAGAAATCTCTGAGGGTTGCAGTGAAGCTGAATACAATGAATTAAAGGCTTCTGATGCTTTTAGTTGTATCTGGTGTTCGATCATTATGCTTTTTTACAACTGGCAAAATTAAACCAAATTCCGATAGGGTTGCCAACCCTATTAAGGTTGGCAACCCTACTCATCTTCCAGGCAGGCCATTTTCAACAAACGTTCATCATGCATCACATCATGATAATTGATGAAATCCTCAAGATCGTTGAACCAGGAAATTACAGATTGGCGGTCTATGATCAGATCCTCAATCCCCGCTACTATAGCATGGTAGGAACTATATGGGTATTTCCTAAAATTTTGAACAACCTGATGCTTCTGAGGATTAAAATGTATATAGAATACCAATCGCCTCAGGTAGTCCATGTTTTTCACCTCGATCCGTCGGAACTGTTTTCTGAAAAGACTTCCGGAGCGGCCTTCCTGTATGTTTATTGAAAGGGCGTAAGACTGGAACAATTTTCGGAATTGGTTGCTTACCTTAAGATTGCAGTCAACATCATCCCGGTCCTTGACTTTGATCAAAAAATGGAAATGATTTCCCATCAGGCAGTAAGCATATGTATCGACAAATGAGTTCATATAAATCAGGTATTTTTTCATGAAATAACGGTAGTTCTCCCTTGAATAGAACAGCTTATCACCATCATTCCCCTGGTTATAGATATGGAAATAGCAATTAGGGAGTAAAGGGGTCAGTATTTTTTTTGTCGGCATAACATTAGCTTTTATCTATTAATACCGATTTTTTAAAAATGTCCCCCCCAAGCAGGAGGGTTGCCAACCTTATTAGGGTTGCCAACCCTCCATACCAAGCTGTTATTCAGAACCATAAGAACCCACATCCCTTCTCCTTGTTTTTTTCTATCCCATTTATCCTGATTATCAACTTAAAACTTTAATTTTGCAAAAATTTTTTACTAACCCGGTATTATACCAAAAAGAGGAATTCGATATGAAACGTAACGTGATCATTATCGGTGCTGCGGGAAGAGATTTTCACAATTTCAACACGTATTTTCGCGGCAATGAAGCCTACAATGTAGTCGCTTTCACTGCTGCGCAGATTCCCGATATCGATGGTAGAAAATACCCGGCCGAACTTGCCGGCGACCTCTACCCGGATGGTATCCCGATCTATGCAGAAGAAGACCTCCCAAAACTTATTAAAGAGCTGAAAGTCGACGATTGCGTATTCGCATACAGCGACGTGACTTATCAGAAAGTGATGAGCGTCAGTGCCATCGTGAATGCTGCCGGCGCCAACTTCACTTTGCTTGGCCCTAAAGACACCATGGTGAAATCAGTCAAGCCCGTCATTGCAGTTGGCGCCATCCGGACCGGCTGCGGAAAAAGCCAGACATCCAGAAGGATCATTGAACTGCTCATGGAGCAAGGACTCAAGGTTGTGGCTGTTCGCCACCCGATGCCTTATGGCAACCTGGTTGAACAAAAGGTACAGCGCTTTGCCACTATCGAAGACCTGGCCAGGCACAAATGTACCGTTGAAGAAATGGAAGAATACGAACCCCATGTTGTTCGCGGCAACGTGATCTATGCCGGAGTTGATTACGAAGCCATCCTTCGTGCCGCCGAACAGGATCCCGATGGCTGCGATGTAGTGATCTGGGATGGCGGGAATAACGATTTCCCGTTCTACAAACCCGACCTCAATATCACCGTGGTAGACCCCCATCGCCCCGGCCATGAATTAAGCTATTATCCTGGAGAAGTAACCCTCAGGCTTGCCGATGCAGTTGTGATCAATAAAATGGATAGCGCTTCTCCGGAAGGCATCCAGACCGTGAGGGAAAACATCAACAAGGTTAATCCAAAAGCCATTGTCATCGATGGCGCTTCACCCATCAAGGTTGATAATCCTGCTGCCATCAAGGGCAAGAAGGTTCTGGTGGTTGAAGACGGTCCCACCCTCACTCATGGAGAGATGAAGATCGGCGCGGGCGTAGTTGCCGCACAGAAATTCGGTGCAGCGCAACTCGTCGATCCACGTCCGTTCACAGTCGGGAAACTCAGCGAAACCTTCCGCATTTATCCCAATATCGGCACACTACTCCCCGCCATGGGATACGGAGAAGAACAGCTCAGGGACCTCGAAAAGACTATCAACAATGTTGAATGCGATGCTGTGGTCATCGGAACCCCTATTGATCTGAACCGCATTATCAAAATCAACAAACCAAACACCAGGGTCTATTACGACCTGCAGGAGATCGGATATCCCGACCTTAAGGGTCTGATCGACGACTTCGTCAAGAAACATAACCTCAAATAAACTCGCAGCGGCCCCGAGCAATCGGGGCCGTTTTTTTATAAATTTATTCTACCGCTTAAACCTGGCACAATGCAAAAGCATCCCGATGCGAAACTAATACTCGAGGACGGCACCGTATTCAGAGGGTTTTCATTTGGCTACAGGGGATCCGCTTCAGGTGAGGTTGTTTTCAATACAGCCATGACAGGATATCCTGAGAGCCTGACCGACCCGTCATACAAAGGGCAAATCCTTGCCCTGACATATCCCCTTGTCGGAAATTACGGGGTGCCCAGAGATACAGAAGAAGACGCAATGCTGAAATTCTTTGAATCTGACAAGGTTCAAATTACAGCCCTTATCATCTCCGATTATTCATATAAGTACAATCATTGGAATGCATCACAGGCTCTGGGTGAATGGCTTATCAGTTCAAAAGTCCCTGGAGTGTATGGAATCGATACCAGGGCCCTGACCAAGGTCATCCGTGAAAAGGGCGCGATGCTCGGGAAACTGGTCATTGATGACATCGACTGTAAACAAATCGACCCAAACAGGATCAATCTTGTGGCAGAAGTCAGCACAAGGGAGAAGAAGGTATACGGGGATGGCAGGTTCAGGATCATGATGATCGATTGCGGGGTTAAGTACAACATAATAAGATACTTCCTGAAAAAAGAAGCCCAGGTGATCAGAGTTCCATGGGATTATGATTTCCTCCAGGATGATTACGACGGACTGTTTATTTCCAACGGACCGGGTAACCCGGAAATGTGCAAACCAACCATCTTAAACCTTGCAAAAGCCCTCGAAAAGGAAAAACCCATTTTCGGGATTTGTCTTGGGCATCAGCTGATGGCACTCGCTTCGGGCGGAAAGACTTATAAGCTCAAATACGGGCATCGCGGGCACAATCAACCAGTAATGCTCAAAGGTACAAGGAAAGCCTATATCACCTCACAGAATCACGGCTTCGCAGTCGACGACAAAAGCCTTAACCCGGAATGGGAAGCCTGGTTCATTAATATCAACGACAAAACCAATGAAGGGATCAGACACAGGAATAAACCTTTCTTTTCCGTGCAATTCCATCCCGAGGCATCAAGCGGCCCGACCGATACCGACTACCTTTTCGATGATTTCATCAATCTTCTCTAAAACACCTTCATGAAAAAGAACATCAGGAAAATACTCGTGCTGGGATCAGGAGCCCTGAAGATAGGGGAAGCAGGAGAGTTTGACTATTCCGGATCACAGGCGCTCAAGGCCCTCAGGGAAGAAGGCATCGAAACTGTCCTTATCAACCCGAACATCGCAACAGTGCAAACATCCGAAAAAGTCGCAGACAGGATATACTTCCTGCCTGTTACCCCTTTTTTCGTGGAAAAAGTGATTGTAAAGGAAAAACCGCAGGGGATCCTCCTGTCTTTCGGAGGACAGACTGCCCTGAATTGCGGTATCGAACTATACAGGACCGGGGTCCTTGAAGATAACGATGTGAAGGTGCTTGGAACACCTGTACAGGCCATCATAGAAACCGAAGACAGGAAGAAGTTCGTCGAAAAGCTTAATGAGATTGGCGTCAGCACTCCGCGAAGCATTGCGGTACATTCAACGACAGAGGCACACAGTGCCGCAAAAGAACTCGGTTACCCGGTCATCGTAAGGGCTGCCTATACCCTTGGCGGTCAGGGAAGTGGCTTCTGTAACAGCGATGATGAGTTGATAACCCTTACACGGAAAGCTTTTTCCTATTCGGGACAGGTCCTGGTTGAGGAATCACTGAAAGGATGGAAAGAGGTAGAATACGAAGTTGTGCGCGACAACTATGATAACTGCATCACTGTGTGCAACATGGAAAACTTTGATCCCCTGGGTATACATACGGGGGAAAGCATAGTGGTAGCCCCATCCCAGACCCTAACAAATTCGGAATATCATAAGCTTCGCCAGTTATCGATAAAGATCATCCGGCATATCGGTATCGTAGGGGAGTGTAATGTGCAGTATGCCCTTGACCCGGGATCTGAAGATTACCGGGTGATAGAAGTGAATGCCAGGCTGTCGCGTTCGAGCGCCCTGGCATCAAAGGCAACCGGATATCCGCTAGCATTTGTGGCGGCCAAACTGGCCCTGGGTTTTTCACTGACGGAAATCAAGAATGCCGTCACCAGAACCACCAGCGCCTTCTTCGAACCATCACTCGACTATGTCGTGTGCAAAATCCCCAGGTGGGACCTCAACAAATTCCTCGGGGTTTCGAAAGAGATCGGAAGCAGTATGAAAAGCGTTGGCGAAGTAATGGCTATCGGCAGGACTTTCGAAGAGGCCATTCAGAAAGGATTAAGAATGATCGGTCAGGCCATGCACGGTTTTGTAGGGAATAAAGATATTGAAACAGATGACATCAGGAAAGGGCTTGCGCAGCCTACTGATATGCGCATTTTCATTATCAGCCAGGCCATGCAGGAAGGATGGTCGGTCGAGGATATCCACCGGGAAACAAATATCGACAGGTGGTTCCTTGAAAAACTGCATAATATTCACTCTTTGAATGAGCAATTGCATCAATTTAATGATATTCTGAGCCTTAACGAACCTCTCCTGAGAAAAGCCAAGCAGGCAGGTTTCTCTGATTTCCAGGTGGCAAGGTCGATTTACGGGGAAGAATTTTCCGGTACTGACGATGAGATCATTGCGGTAAGGAAAACCCGGCTGTCCATGAACATCAAACCTGTCGTGAAACAGATCGATACGCTCGCTGCCGAGTATCCTGCAGTAACCAATTATCTCTATCTTACATACAATGGCGAAGCCGACGATATTGTTTATGAGCATGATGGTAAGTCGGTGATCGTCCTGGGCTCCGGGGCATACCGTATCGGGAGCAGCGTTGAGTTTGACTGGTGCAGCGTAAATGCCATAGAAACAGTCAGGGAGGAAGGCTACCGTTCCGTGATGATCAACTATAATCCGGAAACCGTTAGCACGGATTATGATACATGCGACAGGTTGTATTTTGATGAACTCTCCTTCGAACGAACACTCGATATCATTGAAATGGAACAACCGGCCGGCATCATTGTATCCGTGGGAGGACAAATCCCTAATAACCTTGCCATGAGGCTGCACCGCCAGGGAGCCACAATACTCGGGACATCAGCAGAATCAGTAGACCGTGCTGAAAATCGCTACAAGTTTTCAAGCATGCTTGATGAGCTTGGCATAGATCAGCCTGAATGGAAGGAACTTTCCAGTATAGCAGAAATCCATGCCTTCACCCGCAAGATAGGCTTCCCGGTGATAGTCAGGCCATCCTATGTACTCTCCGGCGCCGCCATGAACATCGTATCCAACGAAGAAGAACTGGAGCATTTCCTTCAGCTTGCTGCCATGGTTTCGAAAGAGTACCCTGTGGTGGTTTCACGTTTCATGGAAAATACAAAGGAAATCGAAATGGATGCTGTGGCCGATCACGGAAAGGTGGTTGCCTATGCCATCTCGGAACATATCGAATTTGCAGGCGTACACTCAGGGGATGCTACCATGATGTTCCCCCCGCAAAAGGTTTATGTGGAGACCATCAGGAGGATCAAGAAGATCACCAACAGGATAGCAGAGGAATTGAATATCTGCGGGCCTTTCAACATACAATACCTGGCACGCGACAATGATATCAAGGTGATCGAATGCAACCTACGGGCTTCACGGAGTTTCCCCTTTGTTTCCAAAGTGCTCAAATCAAATTTCATCGAACTTGCCACCAGGATCATGCTCGGCGTACCTGTAGAGAAACCTGATAAATCCCTTTTTGAACTCGAATATATAGGGGTTAAAGCCCCGCAATTTTCCTTTTCCAGGCTGGCAAAGGCAGATCCTGTCCTCGGCGTGGATATGTCTTCGACCGGTGAGGTCGGCTGTATTGGAGAAGATTATTACGAGGCGATCCTGAAATCAATGCTTTCCGTGGGTTACAGGATACCACGTAAAAATATCCTGCTGAGCACCGGTCCCGCCAGATCCAAGATCGAACTCCTGAACAGTGCAAGGCTCCTGCAGGAAAACGATTATAAACTCTATGCCACCAGGGGTACCGCAAATTTCCTTAAATCGCACAACATCAAGGCCACGGTTCTGCACTGGCCCGATTCCCCCAGGAAGCCAAATACTATTGATTTTATAAGGGAACGTAAGATCGACCTTGTGATTAATATCCCCAAGGATCTCACAAAGGATGAGCTTTACAATGATTACCATATCCGCAGGGCATCGGTCGACCACAATATCCCGCTCATCACCAATGCGAGGCTGGCAAGCGCCTTCATCATCGCATTCTGCAGGTATTCGTTGGAAGATATAAGCATAAAGAGCTGGGATGAATATTAGGCATGCAGAGATCAAAATATAAAGGCCCATTGTATTGTTAATAATTTTGGAAAGCTTTCCTGATAATGCACTTTTGAAGAAAT
Organism: Bacteroidales bacterium; assembly: GCA_040775045.1. GTDB lineage: Bacteria > Bacteroidota > Bacteroidia > Bacteroidales > B18-G4 > B18-G4. The sequence continues at coordinate 4,833 of JAXGTH010000038.1, read as the reverse complement.
CATAATTGGTTATTTTTGAAAACAAATCAAAGATGCATATGAAAAACCGAAGTCTGGTATCGATCAGCGACTACACCCTCGACGAGCAGCTTTATATCCTGAAACTTGCTGCGGAGTTTGAGAAAAATCCCCGGCAAAAGATCCTTGAGAACCATGTGGTCGCCTCACTCTTTTTTGAGCCCTCCACACGCACGAGGCTCAGCTTTGAGAGTGCTGCCTCACAACTCAGCGCCAAGATCGTCGGATTCAGCGAGGCCGGATCCTCCTCCGTGTCCAAAGGCGAATCCCTCAAAGACACTATACTTACCGTCAGTAACTATTCCGATATCATCGTGATGCGCCACCCGCGCGAAGGAAGCGCAAAATATGCCGACGAAGTTGCTCCCATCCCCATCATCAATGCCGGTGACGGGGCACACCAGCACCCAACGCAAACCCTGCTCGACATGTATTCCATCATGAAGACCCAGGGCCGGCTTGACAACCTTGACATCGCCTTCGTGGGTGACCTGAAATACGGCAGGACCGTCCACTCGCTCGTTATGGCACTCTGCCAGTTCAATACCACCTTTCATCTTGTTTCGCCAATTGAGTTGAAACTGCCCAGCTATGTAAAACAGCATATCAAGGATAATAAGCTCACCTATCACCAGTATACGGAAATGGCCGAGGTAATCCCAAATGTGGATATTCTTTATATGACCAGGATACAAAAGGAAAGGTTTTCAGATCCGATCGAATACGAAAGGGTAAAGGATGCCTACATCCTGAAACTTCCAATGCTTTCGAAGGCCAGGGACAATATGAAAGTCCTTCATCCCCTGCCCAGGGTGAACGAGATAGAGGAAGCGGTTGACAGCAGCCAGCAGGCCTATTATTTCCAGCAGGCACAGAACGGTGTTTATGTCCGCATGGCCCTGCTGGCTTCTATCCTGGGAGTTGTATAACAATTTAGACCTATGTTATGGAAGAAAGAAAAGAATTGAAAGTCAGTGCTATAGAAAACGGTACTGTGATCGACCACATCCCCACCGAAAGTGTTTTCCAGGTCATCAACATGCTCAGCCTGAACGAATGTGAGCACCAGATCCTCTTCGGCACCAATCTCGACAGTAAGAAATATGGCAAGAAAGGGATCATCAAGGTAAGTAACCTCTATTTCGATCCAGCCGATGTGAACAAGATCGCCCTTGTTGCCCCAACGGCCACCCTGATCGAGATCAAGAACTACAAGGTCATCAACAAAATGAATGTGGTGATCCCCGACAGGGTCAGCAAGTTTGTCAGGTGCGTAAATCCAAACTGTATCACGAACCATGAAGATGTCGTTCCCAATTTCAGGGTAATTGACAAGGAAGAGATCAAGTTACAATGCCAGTATTGTGAGAAAACAACTGCCAAGGATAATTTCAGTTTCCTTTGACAGGGGGTGGGATACCATAATGCTTAATATCCCAAACCGTGAGTTCCCATATTAAAAATCTGATCGCCAGGGGTGAAGACCAGCAACTTGATTTCAAGTTCGAGATCTCAGATTCGCGTAAGATCGCGAGAACGCTGGCAGCCTTTGCCAATACCGACGGAGGTACATTGCTCGTAGGTGTAAAGGACAACGGCGTGATCGCCGGTGTCAGGTCCGATGAGGAATATTTTATGGTGGAAGGTGCTGCAAGCATGTACTGCAGGCCGGAGGTCAGGTTCATCACCAGAGAATGGACCGTCGAAGGGAAACTTGTGCTGGAGATTATCGTTGAAAAAAGCGAAGAGAGGCCTCATTACGCTCCCGACAAGGAGGGGAATTACAGGGTATTTGTCAGGGTTGACGATCAGAACCTTCTGGCCAACAGGGTGCTGCTACAGGTTTGGAAACATCGGAAGCAGGGCAGTGCCGTAAAGATACGCTACCGCGAGCAGGAAGAACTGCTGATGAAACATCTCACGGATAATGGACAGATCACGCTTTCCGGATTCATCAGGATTGCAGGGATCCCAAGGTTTATGGCCGAAAGGATACTGGTAAACTTCATCCTTCTCGGTATCATAGAAATGAGTATCACGGAAAAACAGACAATCTACCGGCTAATCAGTGATACGGCATGAATTTTGAATTGATCTGTTCTGATAATCGGTCTTTTCCACAATCCACGAATGTGGAAAAACATTAACTTAGCGGTATGAAAAGGATATTATTGCTGTTCCTGGGCCTGCTGATCTTCCCGACGCTTTACGCGCAGGAAGACCTGCTTTATCCGGGCATTCAGTACCGCAATAATAATCCTTTCTATCCCGGAACGGGCATTGGCACGATGACGCCTTTGGCTACCGACGGAGATATCGGCAATTTGAATGTTGGTGTTAAGGCAGGCACCTCTTTTACAACTGATTTCAACAAAGGGCATGCTTTTTCAACCATGTTCTCGCCCTCAGTGAGATACAGGGCCGGCAAAAGGCTGAACATCCGGGGCGGAATGAGTGTTAGTAATACGGAATATGGCAATACCCTGGTTTATTCGCCATACGGTTTACACCGATACAGCGGTAATATCACCCAGGGCATTCTATTCGTGGGGGGAGATTTCCAGATCAGTCCGGGTGTGATCCTGAGTGGCACGGCCTACAAGGAGTTTTCCATCGGGCGAGAAGATCCGGAGAACGTGTTCAGGCCCGGTTATGACGGGAAGGGATTGATGATGAACCTGCGTCTGATGCCCGGCAAGAATACAACCATTGACGTGGGTGCTGAGTTCTACCAGGGTAACAATCCCTGGCGGGGTGGTTCCTACAACCCGTTTTACTCCCCTTTCGGACCCGTCTGGTGAGCCGGTGTTGCGAAGGAATAATCCTGTTCCAGCCAATATATTATAATTGTATAACAATGGTTATGATATTTTCACACTTAATAGCAACACCATGATCATTATATTATCGCCGGCCAAAACGATGAACTTTGAAGCACCGGAATCAAAAATACCTGTGAGTATTCCTGAGTTCGGTCTGGAGGCGTCAGCGCTTGCAGCTATCCTCAGGAATTTTTCCGCATCGGAACTTGGTAAGCTAATGAATATCTCTGTGAACCTTGCCATGCTCAACCATGAAAGATACCAGTACTGGCATAAACCCGGGCACAATCAAGAAGAAAAACAGGCCCTACTGGCATACAGGGGGGATGTATATAATGGTTTGCAAGCTGAAAGCATGGAGAATGATGACTTACTCTGGGCACAGGACCATCTTCGCATCCTCAGCGGCCTTTATGGTGTCCTTCGCCCGCTCGACATGATCATGCCATACCGGCTGGAGATGGGAACTCCGCTTAGCGGGAAAGGCTTCAGGGATCTTTATGATTACTGGGGGCAGAAGATCAGGCAGTATTTTAGCGCCCTTGCCGCGGAAGAAGGCAGTGGCATATTGATGAACCTGGCATCGGCCGAATACAGCAGGGTCGTAGACTGGAAAAGTTTGGGAATAAGGGTGATCACTCCTGTTTTCAAGGAATACCGTAACGGGGAATACCGATTTCTGAGTATGTTCGGGAAAAAGGCCAGGGGGATGATGGCAAGGTATATTATTGAGCGAAGGATAAAAGATCCGGAGGAAGTGAAACTTTTTTCGGAGGATTCGTATACATACCACGATCCGTTATCTGCGGATGACGAATGGGTGTTTACGCGATAATCTGCAAATTTTTCTATGCGTAAACCATGGGGAATCAACCCATTAAAAAAAACATTAATTTTTTTAAATATTTTTCTTGTTTTATTAAAATTAATGTTTCTATCTTTGCAGCCGCTTTTGAGCGAAGGTTCTTTGAAAAAAGTGAGGGGGTAGCGAAAATTTTTATAAAATATTTTTGTTGTTAAGCAAAAGTGTATTAATTTTGCAGTCCCTTTCTTTTAAGAGAGAATAAAGTTCTTTGAAAATATTGAAATCAGCCTAAGAAGTAGCAAATATCCCTCAATTGAATTGAGAGTATAATAGATCTTGAGAACATTTTACAGACTTTTTACAATGAAGAGTTTGATCCTGGCTCAGGATGAACGCTAGCGGCAGGCCTAATACATGCAAGTCGAACGGTAAGGACCCGCTTGCGGGTCACACGAGTGGCGCACGGGTGCGTAACGCGTATGCAACCTACCTTCAACTGGAGCATAGCCCCGAGAAATCGGGATTAATACTCCATAACATCCAGCTTTCGCATGTTAGCTGGATTAAAGTCCCGACGGTTGAAGATGGGCATGCGTGACATTAGTTAGTTGGTGAGGTAACGGCTCACCAAGACCACGATGTCTAGGGGTTCTGAGAGGATTATCCCCCACACTGGTACTGAGACACGGACCAGACTCCTACGGGAGGCAGCAGTAAGGAATATTGGTCAATGGACGCAAGTCTGAACCAGCCATGCCGCGTGCAGGATGACAGCCCTACGGGTTGTAAACTGCTTTTATATGGGAAGAATCCCCCGTACGTGTACGGGGTTGACGGTACCGTATGAATAAGCATCGGCTAACTCCGTGCCAGCAGCCGCGGTAATACGGAGGATGCAAGCGTTATCCGGATTCATTGGGTTTAAAGGGTGCGTAGGCGGGATGATAAGTTAGTGGTGAAAGCCCCCGGCTTAACCGGGGAACTGCCATTAATACTGTCATCCTTGAGTATAGTTGAAGTGGGCGGAATGTATCATGTAGCGGTGAAATGCTTAGATATGATACAGAACACCGATAGCGTAGGCAGCTTGCTAAACTATAACTGACGCTCAGGCACGAAAGCGTGGGGAGCAAACAGGATTAGATACCCTGGTAGTCCACGCTGTAAACTATGATCACTCGCTGTTGG
>JAXGTH010000037.1:0-20162 GCA_040775045.1 Bacteroidales bacterium | reverse complement strand
TCGGGGATGGGGTAATTGTAGAGGTTGTCGATGGTGGCATAGATCTCCTCGATAAGCCCCAGGTAATTATTGTATGTTGTCTTGGAGAAAAGGTCATCATCGGGAATGTACAGCATCAACTCGTCACCTATCCCCTTCACGACGTTGTCGGGCAGGTCGTTCAGGAATGATATGAAATTAAAGGTGTTGTTCAGTCTTTTCCCCCATTCCTTCAGTTTTGTCCGGTACTTGATATCAGTGGAGTTGATCACGTCGATGAAGAAGCAGGTGCCCGGGCAGCGTGGAATCCCTTCCAGCTGCTCCTCGATCTCCTTCGAGTTGGGATCGCGAAAATGGATATAGTTAACCATAGGCCTATGATCTTAAGGCGGCTGCCTGGTCATCGAAGATCTCAAAGATGTTGACAAAGCCCGAAATCTCGAAGATCTCCCTGATATCCGGCGACATGCCGCACAGCATGAACCTCCCCCCTGCCGCCCTGATCTTCTTCAGGAACATGAGCAGGACCCTGAGCCCCGAACTGCTGATGTATTCCAGACCTGTTATATCGAGCAGGACCTGCATCTCGTTCCTTCCGGTAATTTCCGTGAGCACGCTTTCGAGTTCGCCGTAGTTCGTGGTGTCGAGCCGTCCCTCGATCACTATTACATTGATGTTTCCCAGTTTATTCTGTTTGATGTTCATGTAATGAAGATTAATATTCAATCCTTGTTGCCTGTGTCCTTAAAGAGTTCCAGTATGTTTTTCCCGTTTTCCCTGCGGTAGGAGATCCTGTCCATCATGCTTCGCACGAAGTGGATGCCCAGCCCCCCGGGCTCCCGCTCCGATGCTTCCTTGTGTTTGCCTTCGAATTCAGCTGCGGCGCTCAGGTCGAAAGGTTTGCCATCGTCGGTAATGATCAGTGAGATTCCCCCTTCCTCCCGGACCATGCTGATGCTGATCACATGCTCCATATTGTCGGTATATCCGTAGAAAAAGATATTCGTAACGATCTCCTCCAGCACCAGGTTAATATTCATGCTCAGTCTGCCCGAAAGCCCCCACAACCCGGACACCCTGGCAAGGAATTCATTCAGCCTGGGCAATTCCGCAATATCGTTCCTTATTTCGATCGAATGCCGGTCCATTGGTGCGATTCCTGGTAAAACCTGTAATGGCTTTTCATGCAAATTTATTCAAGTATTTCGATAAATCCTAAAACCGGTGTGATATAGAGTGATCTAAAGTGAGCTAAAGTGACTAGAGTGACTAAAGTGAACTAAATTTAATGTTGCACCCTTACAGGGTGCCAAAGGCTTCCGTTCTCATTTCATTCGGAAATAATCACTAATCATCAGGATCTCATCATTCCCTCCCCCCGTACCCCGTCCCGCGAACCGCGAACCTGATTTTGGCTATATGGACATCTTGGATTTATTGCTACTTTTATCGGTGCTGAAATCAACATCATGATCATTTCGCTTCCGGAACAAACTTTAAAACAAGGAATATGATACGCACAGGCATTTTTATTTTACTCCTGATCTCAGCGGGGCTGACCGGCCTGGCACAAGGAACAATCCATGGTATGACCGACACAGATGGGGATTTGAAAATCGAATCCAAGAGCCATCATGGGGGCTTTCACCTTGACCGGCATCATTTGGATGCCAAAGCAGGGCAATGGGATCTCGACCCCGGGGTATTTCCCGAAGGTGATTATATGGGTAACTCCTGTTTCACCCCTGACGGCCAAAAGGTCATCCTGACCAACAGGATCACCGACATGGTCACGGTGTGGGACTGGGAAAGCATGGAAGTCCTTGCCAATATTGAGGTGGGTGAATATCCTTCATGCGTGGCCGCCAATGACGACTATGCCATCGTCGGCTGCCAGTTTTCCGACAGCATTTACATCATCAGCCTCCTGGATTACAGCATCACGGCAACCCTCCCCACCGGGGAACAACCCTGCTGGATCGCATTGAGCCCTGGTGGCGACACGGCTTATGTGGCCTGCGATATCGACGACGTTTGCATGGCCTTTGACCTTGGAACGCAATCGCTCATCGGCCAGATCGACGATTTCCCCATTTATCTCCATACTTTATCCTGGGCTGTTCAGGTCAGCCGGGGATGGGAAAAATACAACGGTTTTGTTGTCCTTCACGGTGGTGACCGGATCGCCATCACCGACCCCGACGGCTACGTCAGCATCTTCTCTGCCGAAACATATGAACTGCTGGAGAATATTGCTATTGAAGCTCCCAGGGCCATCGCCCTGTCGGGAGATGGAAACTACCTCGTTTGTGCTGCCAATCCCGACAATGTTTGTTATGTCCACCAGATCAGCCTCAGTGATTACCAGGTCACGCACAGTGTCGAGATCAGCGGGTACGGGCTGGGGACCAATGAAGTGGTGGTGAACGCCGATGGCAGCAAAGCCTATATCGGCACCAACAACAACACCAGCACCATTGTAAGGTTCGAAACGGAGGATTTCATCACCTTTTCATCAACTTATACCGCTTTCTGGCTTGGCGTTTCATACGATCATCACTATGCCGTAAGCGGGCAGAACCGTTTTTCGATCATCGATTTCGAAACGGAGAGCATCGCCGACCAGCATATCGGCCTGAACCAGTCGTTCGGGGCCGTGTCGCCGGTAGCTTACCATGTGCTGGGATACGATCCGCTAAGGTACGAGGGGGTCTACTTTTTCGATTTCACGGATCCCGGCAACATCGATTACCGAGGATCGAAGCTCAGCGGCCTGGATCCCGAAGGGGATACGCCGGGCGATGTTTCCATCAGCAATGACCGCAGCCGGGCAGTCACGGCAGGCAACCTTTCATACAACACCTCCGTGATCGACCTCGAAGGGATGGAAACCCTCACGGCGGTCGACCTGGAAGAAAGCTGTTACGACGTGGAGATCACCCCCGACGGGCAGTGGGCCGTTTGCGGGGGTTACGACCTCAACACCCTGAAGGTCATCGATCTCAGCGACAACAGCCTCGCCACCACGGTATATACCGGGCAAAGGCCCATGGTGGTGGAATTATCCCCCGACGGTGAATACGCATATGTCGGGAATATCAAATCGAACACCCTTTCGGTGGTAGAACTCGACGGCGCTTCCTCATCGCTGGTGACCTCGGTTTCCTGCGGCGTCATCGGTGTCTACATCCCGTTCTTCGGCATCCGCAGCGCCGTGAAGGCCAGCCCCGACGGCAGCACGGTGCTGGTGACGGCCAGCTTCGACGACCTGCTCAAGGTTTTCGATACCGGCAGCAACCAGGTCGTGGCCAGCCTGACGACGGGCGACTTCCCGCTGGATGTTTCTTTCAACCACGACGGCTCACTGGCCTGCGTCGTGAACACCTTTGACCACAGCTACGACATTGTATCCGTCGACGGTGCATCTTCATCCGTGCTTTTCCATGAGGTGCTCAGTTGTGAATACCCGGTGGACGTGGCCTATAACGAATGGGAAGGCCTGTTTTACATCTGCAGCGCCAACAGCAAGCGTATCTTCAGCATTGATCCCCAGAGCGGGGAGGTTGTAGAGACCGTGAACACACCGGCTGCACCCTTCCACATGGAGTTTTACAGCGGCATCCCCGTGATCCAGTACCAGGGTGATGCAGGCAACGAGCATAAGATCGTTTATGCTGATGATGTGGAATTCATCCTCCCGGGATCGGCCGCCCCGTTCACGCTGAATGAAATGGCAGGGATCGTCGGGGTTCCCATACCCGGTCCTGATTATGTGAGCATCATCGACCTTGGACCGCCACCCTTTATCGGGGAGAATGGAAGCAAGCGGCAGATGCCGGTCTACCCCAACCCTGCCAGGGAGATGATCTTCATCGGGGGCGACCGCGATTATGAAAGGGTCGAGATCTTTGACACCCATGGACATATGGTGATGAGCAGCAGTGCAAAGCAAGGTGAAGGCATTGACATTTCCGGCCTAAGCACGGGAACCTATGTAGCACGGGCCTTGCATGGAAGGGTTTTCTATCATGCAGTTTTTATCGTGGAATAATTTGTCGCACCCCGTCCCGCGAACCGCGAGCCTGGTTATGAATTTGGGACGGTGAGACTATGGGACTTGGGGAGTGACTAAAGTGACTAGAGTGACTAAAGTGAACTAAAGTTAGTGTTGCACCCCTACAGGGTACCTAAGGTTTCCGTTCTCATTTCATTCGGAAATAATCATTAATCATTAGGATCTCATCATTCCCTCCCCCCGTACCCCGTCACACGAACCGCGAACCCGGTTATGACTTTGGGACTGTGAGACTATGAGACTTGGGGAGTGACTAAAGTGACTAGAGTGACTAAAGTGAACTAAAGTTAGTGTTGCACCCCTAAAGGGTACCTAAGGTTTCCGTTCTCATTTCATTCGGAAATAATCATTAATCATTAGGATCTCATCATTCCCTCCCCCCCACACCCCGTCCCGCGAACCGCGAACCTATATAACGACTGTGGGACTATGAGACGATGGGAAGTGGATGAAGTGAGCTAAGGTGACTAAAGTGATCTAAAGTGACTAGAGTTCCAGAAGCCTGGTGCCTAACGCCCGACGCCTGGTGCCCGGAGCCTGACGCCTGACGCCTATAGCCCATAGCCTATCGCCTATCGCCTCCTTTACCCTTCATCCTCAAACATCCTGCCGCTTTGCAGGCGTTTGCCTTTTCCTTCGCCTTTGCCGTCGTTGTCCTTTTGCCGACGGCGTTTTCCCATTCCGCGGCCCATGGGCCAGTCCTTCTTTTCCTTGTTCTTGCAGCGGCCCAGACCTCGGCCGGTACCAGGCCCCTTGCCTTCCGGTCCTTTTGAATCAAGATGTGGCATGACTTATGAATTTTGAATGTTTAATTTTTAATTTTTAATTATTGCTTGGTGTTGCTGTCTATCCTCAGGGCTTTTCCGTGGATCAGGCCTTCGGCAACCTTTTTCCGGGCCGAGGAGATGATCCTGCCAAAGGTCTGCCGGGATACGCCCATCTCCCTGGCCGCATCTTCATGATACATCTCCTCAAGGTCGGCCAGCCTGATGGCCTCCAGCTCATCGGCATTGAGTACCACTTCCCGGAGTTCCCTCATGGGAACCCCTGCAGGTTTGAAATAGTCAATATTGGCAGAGAATCCTATGTTCCGCCACCTCTTCCTCCTTGGCATAAGCATTGAATTTTATACAAATATCGGGCATATGCTCATAATTGTCAAGAAAAAACACGAAAATTTTTCAGAAACCCTCGTACATCCCGAGCCCGAAGAGCGCAAAGTCGAAACGGACTGGATCAAGCGGATCGATGGTCTTCAGGGCGCCGGTGAGTTCAACGACGGCAGTCCAGTCGTCGGTTTTCCTTTCCAGGATGCCGAGTTTCCGGGCCACCCGGCCTGTGTGCACATCAAGGGGACAGCAAAGGCCTGCCGGGCTGATCCCTTTCCATATCCCGAAATCCACGCCGGCATGATCCGCCCTGACCATCCATCGCAGGAACATGTTGATGCGTTTGGCTGATGATCCTTTGAGTGGATCGGCGACATGCTTGCCGGTCCTGCCGGCTTCCATTCCACTGAAAAACATTTCCCTGAAACCGCTTATGGCCCTGCCGGCATCGCCGGCATGCTCATTCCAACAGGCAGTAAAAACCCCTTCGAGGCCCCCTTCCTCCCTGTACATGCGTTGAAGCGCCCTGATGAAGATAATGCAATCATCCCCGTTGAAAGTCCTGTGCCTGAAAGAACTGAAATGCCTCATATCGGCATCGCCGGCATGACGGATGAAATCAGAAGGGCTGTAATCCATCCATTGCATCAGCAACTGAGCATTGCGGATGATCACCGGCCGTTGTCCCCAGGCGATGGTGGCAGCCAGGAAACCGGCAATCTCAATATCCTCCTTTTCGGTGAAGGCATGCGGTACCGAAACCGGATCATCCTGGATAAAGCCGGAATGGTTATATTGATGAAACTTTTGCTCGAGCAATTCCCTGATATCGTCATCGAGATGCTTCATGGCCCAAAAATACGACAAAGGCTTTTGGGAATGGTCATTTTGCAGCATGGCGGCAATATCATTATATTTGCATGGCCCAAGTATGAACCTGAAAAAGAAATTGTACCGGATCATTTTCCTTGCCGACACCCCGGCTGGCAAGTTGTTCGACATCCTCCTGATGATCGCCATCATCCTGAGTATTTTGGTGGTCTTTATCGACAGCGTGCCGGGGATACACATCAGCCATGGCAAGCTGCTGCTCACGGCAGAATGGGTCTTCACGATCCTGTTTACAACAGAATACATATTAAGGATATACAGCTCGCCGAAAAAGACAAGGTATATCTTCAGCTTTTACGGCATCATCGATTTCCTGGCCATCCTCCCGACCTATATCAGTCTTTTCTTTATCGGTTACCAGTACCTGCTTGTGATCAGGGTGTTGCGCCTGCTGAGGGTATTCAGGATCCTGAAACTCTATCGCTTCCTGAGTGCCTCCCGCTACCTTGCAGCATCCCTCAAGGCAAGCCGGCACAAGATCGCCGTATTCCTGTCATTCGTGATGGCCATTGTGGTGATCATGGGGGCAGCCATGTACCTGATCGAAGGGCCCGAGAACGGCTTCAGGAGCATTCCGGAAAGCATCTATTGGGCCATCATTACCCTGACCACTGTGGGATATGGTGATATCACGCCCGTAACCCCTTTGGGCAAGACCCTTGCTGCCCTGATCATGTTGCTGGGTTATTCCATCATCGCTGTCCCAACCGGGATCATCACGGCCGAACTCACCAGCAAAAAAGACAGGCTCACAGGTCATGACACCAGGTGCATGAAGTGCGGGCATGACGAACATGATAAAGATGCACAATACTGCAAGATCTGCGGGAAATCACTGAAAGAAAAATAAAAAAACCCCCGCATAAGCCGGGGGTGCATCAATCCATTTTGGTTTGCAGTTTATTTAGTGTCTTTGGTTGCAGGGTTTTACTGTTTGCAGGCGAAAAGGTTACGGTGTCATTGAGATTTCGGATGCCAGAAACCAGATGCCGGATGCCTGTCATAGTTTCTGTACGAGCTTGTCGCGGCGGTATGACCAGCGCATGAGGCCCATGGCGATCAGCAGGACAGCCAAAGTCAGGATGAAGGTGGCAGAGAACCCGATCAATTCATAGAAAAACACACCAAAGACAGGGGCAAACAATGAACGCACACCGGTAAGCGACAGGTGCACCGACTGGTAATCGTCAGCCTCTTCGGGCTTGCAGAAATAGGCGGAGCCGATGAACCAAAGCAAAGCCATTGTTGCGGCAAAAATGCCATAAAAGAAAAATGAAATAATGAGCATGTAGTAGACCTGTATGCCGAAGATCTCCGTATGGGCCGGGAAATACTCGGTCATGAGAAGGAATAAGATGTACATGAAGAGGGATGCAAAGGTGATGGCGGCAAACCGGCGCGGGTCGATGTGGCTGAGCAGCCTGCCGAAGAATGGCAGGAGTAGGATGGCCAGGATGTTATAGGCATTTTTATAGAATGCGACGCTTGAATAGTTCAATCCCAGGGCATCCTGGAAAAATATATTGATGATGGTAACCGAGATCATGAAAGAGAAACCGTAAAACATAAAACCGATCTCGAAATGCAGGTAGGGTTTGTTCGTTCGCAGGATCTTCACCATATTGTTCCACGAATCCCTCACTGAATCCATAAAACCCATGGCCACGGGATGCTGAACAACCCTGGAAAAATCGATCCCGGAGAGGATATAGAGCGAAACGACGCCCAGTATCCCGATGACGGGGAAAACATACCTGAACGCATAATTGTCGGCATCGAGCAGCAGGCCGTAGGAAAAAGTGGCCAGCAGGATGATGATCTTGTTCAGGGAGGTGGCATAACTGTATAGTTTGCCGAAATTCTCATGCCTGTAGTTGGTCTTCAGGAGTACATTGATGGCCGGGTAGATGATGATGTTGCCGAAAAAATACACCAGGAAGACGAAAAGGAACAGGTAGTGCCATCCCTGTTGTCCGCTCAGTGCAGACGCATCAGCAGGGATCAGGATGAGCAACAGGAGCGGCAGCCGTGTGACAAGTCCCGTAACCCGAAGCATTTTTCTTTTATTCCTGATCCTTTTCCTGAACTGGTTGAAAATGAACAGGAAGATGAACACCATCATGCTGAACTGGAAGAGGAACGCAAGCTGGTAATTAGACCCCCGCATACTGTAGATGAACACATACTCATTTAATGCGAGTACACCGAGGATGATACCTTCAAAGGCAGAATAGGCCATATGCAGCCTGAAGGCTTTTTTTTCGGCAAGGTTCAGTTTGCGGAGAATCCCAGGTTGCATGATGACAGGATCAGGTGGCAAAGTTAGCAGATAATCAGGAGATGCCAAGGGATCCAAAATAATTTGGACAAATATGTATGCTGATAAATATGAATTACTAATTTTATAAAAAAACACTAAATGAAAAAGTATCTGATGACTGGCCTGGCTATGGTCATCCTGGCCCCGACAATCAAATCACAGGACAACCACTACTGGTGGCAAAACTACGGGGGTGAATCCTCCATGCTTTCGGGATGCGTGATCGCCGGTGTCCGCGACAATAGTGCCGTATTCTACAATCCCGGGGCACTTGGGTTTATCGGGGAGGCTTCTGTATCGGTTAATGCCAATGTGTATATGGCACAACTGACAAGGATCATGAATGGTGTGGGCGATGGTCTTGACCTTAAACAATGGAGGTACACCTATTACCCCCAGATGATCTCGGGTATGCTTCAGTTCGAAAAAATGAAAAAATGGAAATTCGGTTATACCCTGATGACCCGTTACAACAGCTATTACCGTTTTAACCATCTTGAGGCCAATCGATATGATATTTATGAACAGATCCCGGGAGAAGAAGCCTATGTAGCCACATACGAATACTACAATGAGATTGACGAACAATGGGGCGGGCTGGGTGCTTCCTACAACCTGGGCAAACATGTTTCGGTCGGTGTAAGCGCTTTTGCTTCATACAGGGACCAGTTCTTCCAACAGGTACTGAATGCCAGGTCAGTTCCGAATATCGACAGCATCGCATTGCTCCAGGGGATCGGTGAATACGACAACATCAAATACATCAACTGGAAACTGATCTTTAAAATCGGCCTGGCACTGGATTACGAAAAATTGAGAGCGGGCATAACCTTGACCACCCCATCCCTTGATCTATATGGAGATGCTGATGTGCAGCGGGAGATCAGCCTGGTAAATTTCGGCCCCTACGACAATGCGTCCGGCATGCTAAACCTGATGTTGATCGACAGGCAGGCTTCCCTGCCGATCAACAACAAGTCGCCCCTTTCCATAGCAGCCGGGGTACAGTATAAAGGATCAAAAACCAGGATCGAGTTGTCCGCAGAATACTTTTTCGGGATCAAACCCTACAGGATGATCAGGGCTGAAGCCAGGCCCTTCGTTTATCCCCCTCAGCTTGTTCCGGAAGAGATCCAATCTGAATACAGCTTCCTGTCTATTTATAATTATGCCAACCCGGTGCTTAATGCCGGTCTGGGCCTGGGACATGATCTCAGCGAAAAGGCAAGTATACTTTGCGGTTTCAGGACAGACTTTAATTTCCAGCGAAGCGAGAAAATAACTGATGGCTACCTGATCCCGACAGGATCATGGGACCTTTACCATATCACCGCCGGATTGAGTTATTCCATGAAATCAAGTAAGCTTACTGCAGGTCTTGACTATTATTTCGGTTGGGAAAATAACCAGCCACAGGTCATTAACCTGAGTGATCCCAAAGACTATCTTGGCTATATCGGGGCAATAAAAAACAACTCTGACATCAGGATCCATGGCATTGCTGCCGTGATCGGTTTCACCTATTTCTTCTCCGAAAAATCATCGCTGCCATTCTGATCAATGAACAAGATCTTCTCATGGTTGTTATGAGGAAAAAGATCAAAATGAAACCACAACTGATAATAATCATGATCATGATGAGCAGCATCGCCGGTTTGAATGCCCAGGAAAAGAATTTTCACAGTTTCACGGTTAAGACCATCGACGGGGAAGACATCAGCCTTTCCTCCTTCAAGGGAAAGAAGGTGCTCGTAGTAAACACGGCATCCAAGTGCGGGCTTACACCCCAGTATGAGGATCTTCAGAAGCTTTACGAAGAATACGGGGGAGATGATTTTACCATCATCGGTTTCCCTGCCAATAATTTCCTGAAACAGGAGCCCGGGACCAATGAGGAGATCAGGGAGTTTTGCAGCATCAATTACGGGGTAACCTTTCCCATGATGGCCAAGATCTCGGTGAAGGGAAAGGATATCCACCCGCTTTACCAGTGGCTCACAAACAAGGAAGAGAACGGCGTGATGGACGCCAGTGTATCCTGGAACTTCCAGAAATTCATGATCGACGAAAACGGTAACCTTGTCGGCATGATCCCGCCCAAGGGCAGCCCCTACGATGAAAAGATCATCTCCTGGATCACGAAATAGGGGTAGATTTTTGCAGGTGTAATCCCGTATTTAGACGGATTCTAATTCAACCGGTTGGGGATATTCATTACATTTATCCTGAAAATAAAGGATAAATGGACACACAGGCTTTCTTCAGGATCAGTTACGGACTTTATATTGTAAGTTCCAGAAAAGGAGATCAATACAACGGGCACATCTCCAATACGGTATTCCAGGTTTCTGCCGACCCTGCACTGTTCGCCATTGCCACGCACAGGGATAACCTAACGACGGAATATATCCGTTCAAGCGGGGTATTTTCCGTTTCCGTGCTTCAGCAGAATGTCGACCTGCAGTTTCTCGGTCCCTGGGGTTTCAAATCGGGAAGGGACACGGATAAATTCAAAGGCACAGAATATAAGATCGGAGTTAGCGGGGCACCTGTCGTGCTCGACAAGGCATTGGCTTATATCGATTGTATCGTGAAGGAAGAGATCGATACGGGATCACACATACTGTTCATTGGTGAGGCCATCGATGCCGCTGTACTCAGCAATACCGCCCCTCCCCTCACCTATACCTGGTACCGCAACGTGATCAAGGGTATCTCACCCGAACATGCACCCACCTATACCGGGCATGAGGAGATCAGCGAAACCGCACCTGCAGGGGTTCAGGGACCGATAAAATACAAATGCCTGGTCTGCGGATATATCTACGACCCGGCAGAAGGGGATCCGGGCAAGAACATCCCTCCGGGCACGCCTTTCGAGGACCTTCCCGACGACTGGACCTGCCCGGTCTGCGGTGTCGGCAAGGAAGAGTTCATTCCCGCCTGATAAAAAAAGACTGCCAATTTCTTATCTTCGCCGCAAAACTCCACTGCGTGAACAGGTCGATCCTCAGGCTGGCCATCCCCAATATCATCAGCAACATCACGGTGCCGCTGGTCGGCATGGCCGACCTGGCCATCCTGGGTCACCTGAAGGATTCTCCCGAAGATTATATCGGTGCCATTGCCCTGGGCGGGATGATCTTCAATTTCATCTACGCCGTTTTCAGTTTTCTGAGAATGGGAACCACCGGTTTCACCGCACAGGCTTACGGTGCAAGGAATACGACAGAGGCGGGGCTGATTTTCGGTCGCGCCATGATCGTTGCCCTGGCCGGCAGCCTCTTGCTGATCATCCTGCAGGCACCCATCGACTGGTTCACCTTCAGGATCATTGAGAGCAGCCCGGCGCTGGAAGCCCTTGCCTCCGAATATTTCTACATCCGCATATGGGCTGCCCCGGCCACCCTGGGGCTTTATGCCCTCATGGGATGGTTCCTGGGCATGCAGAATGCCCGCATACCCATGGTCCTCGCCATTCTGATCAACGTGATCAATGTAGGGGCCAACTACTTTTTCGTATATGGCCTCGGGCTCAGGTCGGACGGGGTGGCCTGGGGCACACTCATTGCACAGTATACGGGTCTGGTGGTCGCAGTTATACTTTTTATCCGGCATTACCGCCATACCCTGAGGGGCTGGACCCTTCAGGCGGCGATGAAGCTGACGGCCATGAAGAGATTCTTCATGGTGAACCGCGACATCATGATCCGCACTGTCTTACTGATCCTCGCTTTTTCATTGTTTACGGCCACCTCGGCAGGGATCAGCGGCGATATCCTGGCCGTGAACACCCTGCTGCTGCAGTTCCTGTTCCTGTTCTCCTATTTCATCGACGGCTTCGCCTACGCAGCGGAATCGCTTGCCGGAAGATTCCATGGTGCCGGTGAACCCGATGCGCTCAGAAAATTCACCAGGTATATCTTCATTTGGGGGATTGTCATCAGTATTCCATTCAGCCTTGCCTACCTGGCAGCCGGACACCATATATTATATATCCTTACCGACAGCCGGGAGGTGATCGCGCAAGCCCTCCCCTATCTCCCCTGGCTTGCTTTGGTGCCCCTGGTATCCTTTACCGCCTTCATCTGGGACGGTATCTTTACCGGGTGCACGGCCACAGCCGCCATGCGCAATACCATGATCATCGCCTCGCTGGCAGTATACCTGCCGCTGAATTACACCCTGACCATTCCGTGGGGAAACAACGGTCTCTGGGCTGCCATGATCGCATTCATGGCCACACGCAGCCTGATCATGACCCTCTATGCCCCAAAGGCGATCTTTGCAAATACGAAGTGACCGGATCAACCCGGCCAGCCACAGGACAATAAATTTTTATTTATTCTAAATAATATTATATATTACTGATTATCTGCATGATATAAATATTATAGTATCTTGCAATAAAAACTATTTAAATTATTTTACTACTTTGTATTGCATAGTACTAAAATTGTATTATCTTTGTCGCATGAACATAGAAAAAACAACTGCACAAATGCGGAAAGGAGTACTGGAACTGTGCATACTTTCCATTATAGCGGAGAAGGATGCCTATGCCTCCGATATACTCGAGGAGTTGAAAAGCGCCAGGCTGATCGTGGTGGAAGGCACCCTCTACCCCCTGCTCACCAGGCTGAAAAACGAAGGTCTGCTCAATTACAGGTGGGAAGAATCCAAATCGGGTCCACCGCGAAAATATTACACCCTCACCGGCATTGGCAGCAAGGTGCTTGATGAACTGCAACTCAGCTGGCAAGAGCTCGTTAAAGCCGTTGGCCGGATCACATCAAAAAAAACAAGTTAAGCAACCACAGGAATATATAAACAATGAAAAAGACACTCACGATCAACATCAGCGGTATTATCTTCCACATCGACGAAGATGCCTATGATAAGCTGAACAACTACTTCGACACCCTTAAGAAGCATTTCCAGCATACCCAGGGCAGGGATGAGATCATCGCCGATATAGAAGGACGCATCGCCGAACTCCTGCAGGAAAGGATAACGGATGCAAAGCAGGTGATCACTATCGACGACATTACCGAGATCATCTCACTCATGGGAGAACCCTACGAATTCGAAACCGGGGATGAGGAAGATGCCGAAGCGAAGCCTGAAGGTGAAGGCCGCGGTCCGCGCAGGCTCTACAGGGATCCTGATCGTAAGATCGTCGGTGGCGTCGCATCCGGGCTGGCCGCTTATTTCAATATCGACATCCTGTGGGTGAGGCTGGCGTTCGCCATTTTTACAATTTTCTGGCTATCCGGCGCCCTTGTATACGTGGTCCTCTGGATCGCCCTGCCTGAAGCAAGGACTACCGCAGAGAAGCTGCAGATGAAGGGAGAAAAGGTAAATATATCGAACATCGAAAAATCGATCAAGGAAGAAGTATCCCACCTGAAGGACAAGATCAACGAACTGACCAACCAGGCTAAAAAAAAAGTTGAGACCGGGACCCGTCGGGGCGAAAATGTCTTTGAACAGATTGCGGGGCTGTTCGTGAGCATATTCGGATTCATCCTGCGGCTAATCGTTATCGTGATCGGGATCGTCCTGCTGCTTACGGGCATTGGCCTGACTGTCGCCCTGCTATTTGCACTCTTCGGCTGGGGCGGGCCGATGATCCTTGAAAACAATGAGGCCATCCTTATACCCATGACAGGCTTCTTTACACTTTTACCGGTTTCATCCGGGGGCCTTGCGATCCTGAAGGGAGGGCTTGTGCTTTTTATCGGCATTCCCCTGCTGATGCTCATGTACAATGCGTTCAGGATGATCTTTAACTTAGAGCGCGTGCGATATGTAGGTATCACCGCTTTCAACCTCTGGGTCATCGGCCTCATCATTACCCTGTATTTCTCGTACAAGGTGGTGAGAGAATACCGCCACCAGGACACCTTTACCAAAGCGCTTGAGATCGATCAACCCGCAGGCGATACCCTTTACCTGACACTGAATGAGGAATATCTTGACGAATTACTTTATGGTTCATATGATTATATCCACACCGACAAACTCCACCTGGTGATCACCGAGGAAGGTGAATTTTTTGAGCAGGTAGAAATTGAATTCGATAAAGCTGCCGGTAGTGATTTCGCCCTGACCCAGTTCTCGCATGCACGCGGCAGAACGACTAAGCTGGCACGCGAGCAGGCTGAAGCTGCCGAATGGCATTTCAGCCAGGAAGGGAACCTGCTCGTCCTGGATCCGTATTTTGAAATAGAAGAAAACGGGAATTGGCGGGCCCGGCATGTGCGGCTCAGGCTCGATATCCCTGCAGGGAAATATGTCAATATCGACCCTAACATGGCGGACATCATCGCATGGGGTGAATACAGTTCTTACAGGCTGGCAGGCAGCACCTGGCTCATGACGGACGCAGGCCTGAGCGACGGCCATTAATATTCAGAACCATTTTTCCTTACTTTTGTTATTCATATCAGGTAACAAAAGAAATCAATGAGCACTGGAAAAGGCCGGGCTTCAAAAAGCCCTTTCAATAAGGAGGAGGTCCTTAACGACTACAGGATAGCCCATGAGAGCCGTGAGGCCAGTTTGCTTGGGAGGCGCGAGGTGCTATCGGGAAAGGCAAAATTCGGCATCTTCGGCGATGGCAAGGAGGTTCCCCAGCTGGCTATGGCCAGGGTTTTCAGGGAAGGTGACTGGCGTGCGGGATATTACCGCGACCAGACCTTCATGCTGGCCAGCGGTATGATGACGCTGGAAGAGTTTTTTGCGCAATTGTACGGGGATACGGCTCCCGGCGCCAATCCGGGCACGGGAGGAAGGATGATGAACAACCACTTTGCCACGCCCAGCCTCGATGAGAAGGGCGAATGGAAGGATCTTACCCGGCAGAAGAACTCTTCGGCCGACATCTCCCCCACCGCCGGCCAGATGCCCCGCCTGCTTGGACTTGCCCTGGCTTCGAAGCATTACCGCAATGATCCCGGGCTCAGGGATTTCACGGGATTTTCAAGGAACGGCGACGAGGTGGCCTTCGGTACCATCGGCGATGCCAGTACCGCGGAGGGGATCTTCTGGGAGACCATCAATGCCGCCGGTGTGATGCAGGTGCCCATGGCCGTCTCGATCTGGGACGATGGCTGGGGCATTTGGGTACCGTGGGAACTCCAAACGACCAAGGGCAGCATTTCAGAGGTGCTCAAGGGCTTTGAAACCAGCGGGAAAAATAAAGGTTTTCGCATTTACAGGGTTAAAGGATGGGATTACCCGGCACTACGAAAGACCTATGAAGAAGGTATCGCGCTCTGCCGTAAGGAACATGTGCCTGTAATCTTTCATGTGGAAGAACTTACGCAGCCGCAGGGGCATTCCACTTCGGGATCGCATGAGCGTTACAAAAGCGAGGAGATCCTGAAGTGGGAAACTGATCATGACTGCCTTAAAAAGATGCGCGAATGGATCCTCGAAACAAATATTGCCGATGAGGCTACCCTCAACCGGATCGAAGAGGATGCAGCAAAAAGGGCCAGGGAGGCAAAGAAGAATGCCTGGAAACACTTTCAGCAGCCACTGAGCGAAAAGCGGGATGATTTCCTGCGCATGGTCGACATCAGCACCTGCAACTGTGCCAAGACCAGCCGTATCAATGCCATCAAGGAAGAACTTGCCATGGTTGGCGAACCTATCTGGAAGGACATCATGTCGTCGGGCAAGAAGATCCTCCGTCTCATCTGCGACTCCTGCAGCAACCCGCAGAATTCACTCAAGAAGAATGTGATGGCCTGGCGCGACCAGGTTGCGGGACAGAACCACGAGGCTTACAATGCCCATCTCTGGAGCGAGTCGGAACACTCGGCCCTCCGTGTCAGGGAAGTCCCGCCGGAATATGATGAGGATGCCCCCTCCATCCCCGGCAGGGAGATCCTGAAAAGGAATTTCGATCATATTTTCGAGCATCAGCCCCTGGTGTGTGCTTTCGGTGAAGATGTAGGGAAGATCGGCGGCGTTAACCAGACCATGGAAGGGCTTCAGAATAAATACGGTGAGTTGCGTATCTTCGATACCGGCATCCGCGAGGCCACCATCATCGGACAGGGCCTTGGCATGGCCATGAGGGGATTGCGGCCCATGGCCGAGATACAGTATTTCGACTATCTCCTTTACGCCCTGCAGGTGATCAGCGACGACCTGGCGACGGTACGTTACCGCACCAGGGGGCAGCAGAAAGCGCCCATGATCATCAGTACACGCGGGCACCGGCTCGAGGGTATCTGGCATTCGGGATCCCCCCTGTCGATGGTGATCAACTCCATCAGGGGCGTACACGTGCTGGTGCCCAGGAACCTCACGCAGGCGGCGGGGTTTTACAATACCATGCTGGCATCCGATGAGCCGGCACTGATCATCGAGCCACTCAATGCCTACAGACTGCGTGAAAAGCTGCCGAAAAACATCGGTGAGTTCAGGGTGCCGGTCGGCAAGCCTGAAATACTGAAGCAGGGCACCGACATTACGCTGGTCACCTACGGATCCTGTGTCCGCATCGCTGAAGAGGCAGTGGTACAGCTCCAGGAATTCGGGATCGACGTGGAACTCATCGATGTACAGTCACTGCTTCCCTTCGATGCAGACCATATGATCCTTGAATCGATCAGGAAGACCAACAAGGTGTTGTTCTTCGACGAAGATGTCCCCGGCGGGGCCACGGCATACATGATGCAAAAGGTAGTGGAGGAACAAAAGGCCTTCTACTACCTCGACGCCGAACCGGCCACGCTCACTGCACATGCCCACAGGGCAGCATACAGCACGGATGGGGATTATTTCTCCAATCCTAACGCCGAAGATGTTTTCGACAAGGTATACAACATCATGCACGAAGTGAACCCTGCAAAATATCCGAAGATATTTTAGCATGGCTTAAGCCCCTCACGGGCAAAATTCAGCTGAATGTTTTGAAAACCCACCGGCTCATATACCTGTCCATCATGCTGCTGATGCTCATTCCCGCCTGCCGGGAAGGGGCAGAACGTAATGGCGCCGGTGATAGCAAAAGGCTTCCGGGCAAAGCAGTCCTGCCTGCATGGGACCTGCCTGAGGTGCCGGATGTGGCCGGTGCATACATCACTGCTCCTCCCACATCGACTCCGTCTCCAAAAATTGAAAAAGGACCGCCCCTGATCATTGTTCGCAGGGATACCCTTAACGGGATAGCCGTCAGGGCACCGGAAATCATCAGGGCCAGGGATGACCTGCCGTCGATCGGGGGCAGGGAAAACCCTGCTCCTTCCTTCCGGGCGCTCAGTTACGTGAGCACCAACAATTATATCGGCGTGAATTTCGACAACGACATCTTTAACAATACCGATTATTACTATACCAACGGGATAAAGATAGAATACACCTCACCGGTCTTCGCCTGGTCGCCCCTGTCGTTTGCCATGCTGCCCTACCGGCGCTCGTCGATGAATTACCATGGCATGAACATCGTACAGAACATGTATACGCCCACCAATCCCGATGTAGCGGAAGTCATGGCTGAAGACCGTCCTTTTGCGGCCTACCTCTACCTGGGCCATTCCAGGAACACCCTTGACGTTGAGCGTTCTTACCGCCAGTTTTCAGAACTCGTCATCGGGCTGATCGGCCCCGGCTCCCTTGGGGGGTTCGTGCAGGCACAGATCCACAGCATCGAGCCCCGGGGGTGGGATAACCAGATCGAAAATGATCTTGTACTGAACTACACAGCCACTTTTGAAAAGGGTATCGTACATACGAATGGATTTGATCTGAATGGTTTCGGAACCATGCAGGCAGGCACCCTTTACGACAACGCCGGTGGCGGACTGAGGATCAGGGCCGGGAAGCTGAACCCTTATTTTGCGATGCCCGGCCTGGCCAAACCCGATTCGCATGAAGGAAAACATGGATATAAGTGGCAATATGGTATCTTTGCAAAAGCAAAAGTGAAATTGGTGTTGTACAATGCAACGCTGCAGGGCGGGATGTTCAACAGAACCAGCAGCTACACCATCCCGGCAGGGGATATTGAAAGGGTACTGCTCGAGGCCGGTGCCGGCATTTATGTGGCATATAAACAATTAGGCTTAACACTGGAGCAATATTACCTAAGCCCTGAATTCAGGAATGCCCACCATTTCAGGTGGGGGCACATCAACATCACTTACTGCTTTTAGCAGAACAGGTTAAATTTTTATCAGAAACGAAGAAACATGAGTGACAACGGAGGCAACGGAGGATGCAACGACGGCGGGAAGGCCTGTAACCTCTTTGGCAGGGAAAGCGTCAATTACCCGGTGAATTTCGACCTCAAGGCAATCATTGAATCAGCGATCAAACCCGAAGACAGTATTGCCGCCATGGAACATTTATTCAGGAAATTCAATATCCCGTTTTCAGGGTGGCGCACCAGGCCCAGCTCGGGAGGGAAATACATCAGTTATACCGTCAGCGTTGAGATCCGGAGCCAGGGCATGCTCGAGGACTTATACATGGAACTGAAGAAGCTTCCGGGGCTGAAGTTCGCCCTCTGATCCCCTTTCAGGGCTGCCGGGAAGTCTTTTTTTCTTTGGTATGCGCAACAACACGATGAATCCACGTTAATCCTTAAAAGGCAGAAATATAATTTCCGATGCACGAGATCGAACCATACTACAACTGGCGCCACCTGTACATTGCAAGCGAGGATGAACACTCGCCTTTTTACGGGAGGGAATACAGTGAATTTGAGTTCACTCATGCCATCTACAATTACGTGATCCATCCACAATGGGATGAATTCGGCTCCTCAACGCTGTTCCTGAAGGTGCTGTATTGCGATTACGACAGGCACTTCTGCATCATTGAGCTCATGGGTGAATGGAATGACGTGCTTTACAACGACATTGCCTATCTCAAGCGCGAACTTATCGACCTGATGACGGAAGAAGGCATCAACAGGTTCCTGCTCATCGGAGAAAATGTGCTCAGTTTCCATGCCGGCGACAACGACTATTATGCTGAATGGTTCGATGATATCGAGGATGGATGGATCGTAGGGATCAATTTCAGGCAGCATGTGATGGAGGAATTCATCTCCAACCGGCTTGATTATTATATCGCCTTCGGCGGAGGGTTCAATGCCTTCAACTGGAGGGCTCTCCAGCCGCTGGCCCTGTACGAGAAAATCGAAAGCATGGTCATGAAAAGGCTTGGAGAATATTACTGATCGATATTATATGCTGAAAGCGTATATCATACAGGTTTATGGCAGGGTGCAGGGTGTCGGGTTCCGGTACTATACCCGAAAGAAGGCAGTAGAACTGGGCATTAACGGCTTCGTCAGGAACATGCGCGACGGATCCGTGTATATCGAGGCCGAGTGCGATGGCGACATGCTTGAGCTTTTCGTGGACTGGTGCAGGCAGGGGCCCGAATGGTCGAGGGTGGAAAAGGTATCGGTTCAGGAAAAGCCGGTCGAAGGGAGTTCCGGCTTCACAATACGCTGATGGCGTGCGGTCAGCGTTTTACCCCCCTCAGCATTTCACGTTTACCCGGTGGTCCCGGGATCTTCTCCACCTCAAAACCGGAAGCTTTCAGTGCCCGTTTCACGCTTCCCTTGCTCGAATAGGTAACCAGTAGCCCTCCCACAGCCATCATATCCGACACTTTAAGAAAGATCCCCGATGTCCATAGTTCAGGCTGTACCAGGGGGCTGAAGGCATCGAAATACACCAGGTTGAAAAGGGGGTCATGGTGCCTGTAATCCTGCAGACTGGCATGTACCTTATGTAATGTAAAGCCGGGGGCGATC
>JAXGTH010000036.1:0-20163 GCA_040775045.1 Bacteroidales bacterium | reverse complement strand
GTCGACTTTAAACATCCTGCCCCCCGTGTCGATCACATAGAGGAAGCCGTTGCCATCCGTGGTCATTCCGTCGAGGTTGTTGATCGGGGGTATGTTCAGCGAGAACACCTTATTGCCCGTTGCCAGGTGAAACCCGAAAATGGTATCGCCATCGGAAGTATAGAGTATCCCATCGGAGATACACATGCCATATAAGGCCCCGTAGCCATGTACCCAGTATGAGGCATCGTTTGCCGTGTCGGTTTCCACAAGGCTGCCGTTACCGATGTTTGCCACGATATACCGGTCGAAGGTTTCGTCATACACCACGCATTCGGGCTTTTCATAAAGGTTCTTCCTCACCAGCTTGTTTTGGAACCACGACAGCTGGTTGCTGTTGTAGCCAATGGCCACGAGGTCGGTATCGCTGTCGTTGTCGAAGTCGGCATGGACCAGTGAAAAGGTCTGGGTGAAAGGATCATCGAAATCATAGCGTGTAAAATCGCTGCTGCCGTTATTCTCGAACCATACGAGCTTCTGTGCCCCCTGCCCGCCGGCATACAGGTCGCGGTCGCCGTCGTTGTCGAGGTCGGCGGCATCGAACCAGAGGGCCCCTGCAAGGGTGCCCATCGGGTGATAGGTAAAATCCTGCGTGCCGTCGTTTTCCCACCAGGCCAGCTTGCTGCTCATGCAGGCAGCGCCGATCACGTCCACATCCCCGTCAAGGTCGATGTCCCTGGCAAAGACCGTATGTGCCTTGCTGAAGGTACTGCTGATCTCGTGCTCGGTCCATCCCTGGCTGCCATCGTTCTCCCACCAGTAAACCTCACCGTTCAGTTCACCGCAGGCCAGGATGTCCATGTCACTATCGCCATCGATATCAGCTCCGAAAATGAAGGGGCTCTGCTGAAAGCGCGTCGAGATCACATGCTTGGTCCAGCTGGTGTCAGGCAGGCTGTTCTCCCACCAGGCAATCTCACTGTTGGCAGCGCTCATATCAAAACTTGAACAGAGAACATCGGGCTTCCCGTCACCGTTTACATCCTTGATATCCACGGTATGGGCGCCTGTGAAGTCATCATCGACAAAATGCATGGTCCAGTGCTCCTCCCCGTCATTTTCGTACCAGCTCACCGTGTTGCCCGACCATGCAGCAGCAACGATATCGATGTGCCCGTCATTGTCGAGATCAGCGGCGCGTGCCGATCTGGCATTCCCAAGACCCGCGTCGACATCATGCCGGACAAACTCCATGTATCCGTCGTTTTCCCACCAGCTGACCACTCCCCCACTGCCGTTACCGGTTGATATGAAATCGGTTAAACCATCCTGGTTGATGTCGCATGCAAATACCTCAGTGCCCTGTGCATACCCGGTGCTGATGATGTGCTTGTCGAAATCGGTGCTCTGCGAGAAGGCTTCCTTCACGAAAGAAACCAGTGCAAGAAAGATGAGCATCAGTACGAAAAGAAGAAAACGAAAATCCATGGCTTGTTGAATTAGGGTTACGGTAAGCTAATTTACGTCCTCACCCGCCCTCATGCCATCATGGGTTTACGAATGACACCCCCAGACTGCCTGATGCCGGATCCCAAATTGCATGCGTCAGCAGCTTACTGTTAATCAGGATATAAGGTAATACCGTTAACTTTTTCAATGCTACCGTTAACTTATTCCGGGCAACAGGGTGTAACAACTTCCGGTCATGACGGTCTTTGTTTTTGTAAACCTCCAAATCCATGATCAGAAACTACCTGCTCACTGCTTACAGAAGCATTATGCGTTACAAGGGATATTCCCTTATCAATATCACAGGACTTGCAATCGGAATGGCATGTTCGATCCTGATCATGGTCTGGGTCATGCATGAGCTGAGTTACGACCGGTACAACGAAAAAGCAGACCGGACCTACCGGCTCGTGCAGACCCAGTATTACAGTTCCGGTCCCCTCACCACCACCTGCATGCCGGGTCCCATTGCTTCAGACCTTGTGGATCAGTATCCTGAGATTGAGGACGGGTTCATGTTCTATTACCTGCCGGGAACGGTGGTGAGCCATGGAGAGAAGAAGTTCAATGAGGATATCAGGCTGGCAGGTCCCGGCCTGTTCAGGATATTCGATTTCGCTTTTATCGCCGGTGACCCTTCAACAGCGCTTAATGACCTGCATTCTATTGTGATTACGCGCGAAATGGCTGAGAAATATTTCCCGGGGGAGGACGCGATGGGAAAGCTGCTCCGGCTGAATGATGAATATAATTTCAAGGTCACAGGTGTTATCGAGAACATCCCCGACAATTCGTCCCTGAAATTTGATTTCTGTATCCCGTTCGAATTCCTTGAAGAGATTGGACAGGATATCGGCCGGTACGGATGGAATTCCTATTACTCATATATTTTACTCGGTGAAGGGATTTCCGAAGAAGCTGTCGAAGCAAAGATCCTCAAACATATCGAGGACCAGGGCGGTGAAGACAGTGATTCGCATATTGACCTGTGGCTCCACCCCCTCACAAAGATGCATCTTTACGATGTCCGTGGTGGCGGTTTGATCGAGCAGGTTTACATTTTTTGCGCCATCGCCGTGTTTATCCTTTTGATCGCCTGCATCAATTTCATGAACCTGGCCACGGCGCGTTCATCCCGCAGGGCCAGGGAGATCGCCCTGCGCAAGGTGGTCGGTGCCACAAGGAGAACGGTGGTGACACAATTCATGCTCGATTCCCTCCTGATGTCGATGATATCGGTTGTCCTGTCGGCCATTATCGTGACTGCCGTTATACCGGGCTTCAACAAGCTGGCTGACAAAACCCTCGGCTTCAGCCTGCTTGATCACGCCAACCTGTTGTTGCTGCTCGGGGTTGGCCTCGTCACAGGGCTCCTGGCAGGCAGCTACCCGGCCCTCTTCCTGTCATCCTTCAGCCCGTTGAGGGTGCTGAGGATGTCCAATGCAGGCAACAAAGGCTCTGCAATTTTCAGGAAGGTGCTGGTGGTGTTCCAGTTTTCGCTTTCAGTGATCCTGATCATCGCAACCATCGTGATCATCAGGCAGCAATCCTTTATGCAGGAAAAAGACCTGGGCATCAGCATGGACAATGTTATTTATGTGAAGATGGAAGGCAACACGAAGGACAATTATACTTCGATGAAAGCCGAATTGCTGCGTGATCCTTCAATAGTAGCAGTGACCAGGGCGCAAACCCTGCCCTTCTGGATGGGAAGCAACGGGGGTGGGTACGACTGGCAGGACCGCGATGTCGACAACGATGTGCTGGTCGGGTTCGGGCTCGCCGGTTACGACTATGACAAGGTACTTGACATGGAATTCCTTGAGGGCAGGTATTACGACAGGAACTACGCTACCGATACTTCCAATGGCATTGTCATCAATGAGAGCATGTTACGCATGATGAACATGAGCGACCCCATCGGGAAGTGGATCCAGAATGGCGATACACGATGGAACATCATCGGTGTGATTAAGGATTTCAACTTCCTGCCACTGACTTATGACATATCGCCACTGGTCATATATTTCGTCCCGACGGATTGGACCGGGAATATGATGATCAGGATCGGGGGGAATGACCCAGAGGCCACCATTGCGCATGTTGAGGATGTATGGACCAGGTTCAATCCGGCTTTCCCGTTCAATCATGGTTTTCTCGATAAAGAGTACGAGGAACTTTACAATGATGAGAAGCGCCTGGGCTCGCTGTTCAGGTATTTTGCCTTCCTCGCCATTTTTATCAGCTGCCTTGGTTTGCTGGGACTGGCATCCTTCATGGCTGAACAGCGTACCAGGGAGATCGGGATACGCAAGACCCTGGGTGCATCGGCCGGATCCGTCATCATGCTGATGTCGAAAGAGTTTGCCAGGCTGGTGATCATTGCCAACATCATAGCCATACCGGTGGCATGGTATTTCCTGAAAGACTGGCTCGACAATTATGCCTTCAAGACAAGCCTGTCGGCCGACATTTTCATCTTTGCCTTCCTGATTTCGGTGATCATCGCCTTGCTCACCGTTGGATATCAGTCGGTGAAAGCGGCGCTGATGGACCCGGTAAATGCGATCAAGTGTGAATAGGCAAGAGGCCTCAGGAACGGCCAGTATTATTCAGGCTTCCTTACAGCGTAGATCGCCGCCGAACCGCCCATCAGGGATTTGTGCCTGAAATCCGTGAAACCGTTCTCTTCCAGCAGTTGCCTGACCTCTTCGGGAGTATAATAATCCCGGGCCGAAACGGCAAGGTACCGGTAGGCCTGGCGATGCCCCGACAGCAGACCGCCGAGCCACTGCACCATCACCCTGAGGTATATCCTGAAACCGAACTTCAGGAGGGGGTTCTTCGGCTGGCTTGACTCCGCGATGATGAACATGCCTCCCGGCCTGAGTGTGCGCAGGATCTCGCCAAGGTAAAGGCCGGCAAACTTATTTTTGTAAGTCAGGTTGCGAAAGGCGAAGCCGATGGTAGTAACATCGAAGCTGTTATCATCGAACGGCAGGTCGCCGGTATCGGCAAGCACGAAATCGACCGGCTGCCCGTCTTGCCTCGCCGCCTTGGCTGCGGCCACATCCAGCATGGGCTGGCTGAAGTCGCTGGCCGTGATGCCGAGCGGTTTTCGGGTTGTGCGTGCGATCCGAAGGGCCAGGTCGGCAGTGCCTGTGCAGATATCAAGGACTTTTGACGGTTCCTGCTCAAGGCAGAGTTCCGTGGCTTTCTTTCTCCAGCGCTCATCCTGCCCCAGGGTCAGGATACGGTTCAT
This sequence comes from Bacteroidales bacterium, assembly GCA_040775045.1. Lineage (GTDB taxonomy): Bacteria > Bacteroidota > Bacteroidia > Bacteroidales > B18-G4 > B18-G4. The sequence continues at coordinate 15,413 of JAXGTH010000036.1, read as the reverse complement.
GAGGTCGTACCGCCCGGGTACCTCGTTGAACATGCGGAACAATGGCCGCCTCGCTGCTGTTTCTTTGTCCATGGATTACTGGATGGATATTGGCACCAGGCGTAAGGCCTCAGGCGTCAGGTATCTGTATTCCTTGCAAAGATAAATGAAATAGCCTTGCCATTTGCCCTTTGGGACCTATCTTTGCGCTATGCTCAGCACGGAAGTATGCATCATCGGGGCCGGGCCGGCGGGAGTGATGGCCGGCCTGCGACTGGCAAAGGAGGACATTCCCTTTGTGATCGTAGAGAAGGATGCGTTCCCCCGCGAAAAAATATGCGGCGATGCCCTCAGCGGAAAGGTGCCCCATATTATCAGGAGGCTCTCGCCGGATATCCTGTCGCGTTTTGAAGAACGGTGCCGGCCCCTGCATGCACATGGCATACGTTTCGTCGCTCCCGGCGACCATGTATTCGATGTTCCCTTTATTGCCGGTTATGATCCCGGCAGGCATACGGTGCCGGGCTATACCGTGAAACGGGAAGTCCTTGATGCCTTCATGCTGGAAGAGCTGCAGGCCTCGGCACCCGGCACGCTGCTCCGGGGCAGGGTTGAAACCGTTGAACGCATTGCCGGCGGCTTCGCGGTGAAAACGTCAAAAGAAGAGATCCGCTCGCGCCTGCTCATCGATGCAGCAGGCACCGGCGGAGGATTCCAATCCCCATACCCCAGGCCCCATCCCGGACCCCGGCATACGGCCCTGGCCGTGAGGGCCTATTATGAAGGGGTGACCGGGCTCCACGAACAACATTTCATTGAGCTGTTCTTTATGGAGAAAGTGCTTCCGGGCTATTTCTGGATATTTCCTTTGCCGGGGGGACTGGTGAATGCAGGGATAGGGATAAGGAAGGATGTGGTACTCAAAAAAAGGCTCAATCTTTCCTTGCTGATGGGCGAGATCATCGGCAGGCATCCGCTGGTATCGCCCAGGTTCAGTGAAGCAAGAATGCTTGGGAAGCCTGCAGCGAATTACCTTCCGCTCGGCATCCCCGGATTCAGGATCTCGGGCGAGGGCTATATGCTGGCCGGTGACGCCGCCCATCTCGTCGACCCGCTCACCGGCGAGGGTGTCGGCAATGCCATGTACAGCGGATATATCGCTGCCGAGCAGGCTGTCGCATGCATCCGGCAGGACAATACCGGCAATAAGTTCATGAAGGCATACGACCGGCGGATCATGCGGGTGCTGGGAAAAGAGATGAAGATAAGCCGTGGCCTGCAACGACTGCTCAAATACCGCCGTGTGGTAAGGTGGATCTCGAAAAAGGCCGATGGCAACAAACACATCCCCGCCCTGATGTCGTCGATGTTCACGGACCTCAGCCACCGGAAAAAACTCATGAACCCGTTCTTCGTCCTCAGGGTCTTATTGAACAGGTAGGAACGGTTGTTGGACAGATTGCCCCTGAAAATGGCGGGGGTTCAGTGTTTCATGGTTTCATGGTTTCAGTGTTTCATGGCTTCATGGCTTCATGGTTGACCAAACTTTAGTCATTTCCAACAGTCCCGTTGTCCAAAAATCTTTTATATCCGAAGCCCGGTGCCTAAAGCCCGGCACCATTGTCACCCTGCGCCATCCACTTCGTTCAGGATAAATCCCGCTGAAGGCCGACACTCATCTCCTTTTTCCCTTTCCCTTTTCCATATTCCATTTTCCATCTTCCATAATGATTATCTTTATCCCATGAAAGCAACAGCCCGACTCCTTCTGCTGTCCCTCATCATGATGTGGGGCGGCCTGCTTTATTCACAACCATCCATCGAACGCGTTGAACCGCCCAACTGGTGGGTGGGCATGCATAATCCTTCGCTGCAGGTCATGCTTTACGGCAAAGACCTGGCCGGGCTCAGGCCCGTTGTCGACCATGATGGGATCGCCGTCACGAAAACCCTCAGCACCGGCAATCCCAACTACCTGTTCATCTACCTCAACATCGGCAAGGATTGCCTCCCGGGAAGTTTTGAATTGAAGCTGATGGACCGCGAGGACAGGCAGGCAGCCTCTTTTGCCTACAACCTGCTGGCGCGGGAAGAGGGATCGGCCAATCGCAAAGGTTTCGGCCCTGAAGATGTGCTGTACCTCATCACTCCCGACCGCTTTGCCAACGGCAATGAGCGGAATGATAATATCGAGAGTATGCCCGATAAGGTGAACCGCAGCGACAGGGACGGGCGGCATGGCGGCGACATACAGGGCATCGCGGAAAGCCTTGGTTATATTTCCGACATGGGATTCACGGCCATCTGGCTCAACCCCGTACTGGAGAACAACATGCCCAGGTACTCCTACCATGGTTATGCGGCCACTGATTTTTACAGGGTGGATGAGCGCTACGGCAGCAACGCAGAGTACAGGGACCTCATCGGGCAGGCAAAATCCATGGGCATCAGGGTGATCATGGACATGATCATCAACCACTGCGGATCGGAACACTGGTTCGTGCTGGATCCGCCCACCACCGACTGGATCAACTTCGGGGGTGAATACGTGAACACCAGTCACCGCCGCAACACCATTCAGGACATCCACGCCTCTGAGTACGACAAGAAGATGTTTTCCGACGGCTGGTTTGTCCGTACGATGCCCGACCTGAACCAGCGCAACCCGCTCCTGGCCGACTATCTCATCGCCAATACCATCTGGTGGATCGAATATGCCGGGCTCAGCGGCATCAGGATGGACACCTATCCCTATCCCGACAAGGATTTTATGGGCCGTTGGACCTGTGAGGTCATGGCCGAATACCCGCATTTCAACATCGTCGGGGAAGAATGGGTGACAGATCCGGCCATCGTGTCGTACTGGCAGGCCGGCAAGATCAACCACGACGGCTATCATTCCTGCCTGCCCTCGCTGATGGATTTCCCCATTCAGCATGCCCTCTCCATAGGGCTCACGGGCGAAGAACGGCAATACGGCAGCGGCATGATCAGGATGTACGAGATGCTGGCCCTGGACTTCCTTTATCCCGATCCATACAACATGGTCATTTTTCCGGATAACCACGATATGGCCCGCTTCTTTACGCAGGTGAACCAGGACATCGGGCTGTTCAGGCTGGGGCTGGCCTACATGGCCACCATGCGGGGCATACCACAGTTCTATTACGGCACCGAGGTGCTCATGCACAGTTCGGAGGATCCCGGCAACCACGGGCTCATCCGCAGCGATTTCCCGGGAGGATGGAAGGACGACAGGGTGAGCGCCTATACAGGAAAAGGACTCACCCAGGAACAACTCGAAACACAGGACTATATGCGAAAACTGCTGAACTGGCGAAAGACCAGCAATGCCATACACCAGGGCAGGCTCATGCAGTTCGTCCCCGATAATGGGGTTTACGTGTATTTCCGTTACACCGACGAAGAATGTGTGATGGTCGTGCTGAACAAGAACAAGGAAGCCGTGCAATTGCGCCCCGACAGGTTTTTCGAGATGCTGAAGGATTACCGGACGGCACAGGATATCATTTCCGGATCAGAATTCGATCTTGGCATGGATATCAGGGTGCCTGCCAGTGAAGCACTTATTATGGAATTGAGGAAATAATATCATCTTCGGGTTATCTTCATGGACCAGGATGCAACCCGAAAGCCAATAAAACGCCTGTTTTCCCATCCGCCTCTTTTTATGTAAACCCGTTATCACGCCTGAATACCAATAAATATCCATGTTCTCATAATATTATTGTATATTTGCCGAAAATAAGATTTGAGAATTTGCGCTTTAATTTTCTAATTTCCTTCGCGTGATTAGTTTATCACGGCTCTCCTTTTTAAATCCATTTTTTGCACCGGCAAACCGGCAACAAGCGGATCAGTCCGATAAAAATAAAATTTGATATACATCCGGAACCGGGATAACTTTTAAAACCATTCAAAATGAACATTTATGTAGGAAACCTTGATTATAAGGTAAAGGAAAACGACCTCGAAGAATTGTTCGGGGAATACGGCAGTGTTGAATCTGCAAGGATCATCACCGACAAGTACAGCGGAAGAAGCAAGGGCTTTGGCTTTGTCGTTATGGAAGATGATCAGGAAGCCAGGACGGCAATTGAAAACCTTAACGGGAAGCAGCTTGGGAACAGGCCCATTACCGTGAACGAAGCCAGGCCCAGGCCGGATGACGGTTTCAGGCGCTAATTGCTTTTTTCATTTCATTTTCCGGGGGCCCCGGCAAAAATGAAGGATTAAACACTGGTAAAAACAGAAAATAACTTATGGGAAGATCTCAGGAATCATACAACAAAAAAGAAGTAAGGAATAAAAAGGAAAAGAAGAGGAAGGAAAAAGAAAAAAAACGGCTGGCGAAAAAGGAAAACGAGAAATCTTCGGGCCTCGACAACATGATCGCCTACGTTGATGAACATGGCAGGATCACATCCACCCCTCCTGATCCTGAAAAGAAGGAGGAGATAAAGGCAGAGGATATCCAGCTCGGTGTGCCGGCACGCGAAGGGGATGATAACGCAGATACCACCAGGATTGGCACGGTTGATTTCTTCAATGAATCAAAAGGTTTTGGTTTCATCAAGGACAGGGACACCAAACAGGGCATTTTTTTCCATGTCAATGATGTAGAGGGGGAAGTCAGGGAAGGCAACCTGGTATCGTACGAACCCGGCATGGGACAGAAGGGTGCGGTTGCCAGGAATGTCAGGAAATACATCCCCGAAGCAGAGGGCACAAATAAGGATTGACAGGTCACGGCGGCGGCCTGAAACAAAAGTTTCCCGGGTTGATCCCGGTCCGCAGGGTATCGAGCGCCACACCGCCGGCACTGAAGCGATATACCACGCCGCGCTGCACGTGGTCGACGGCATCGGCCACATAAACATCGGAACGCACCGGGTCGACACCCAGGCCATAATACCCTCCGTTCACCTGCGCCCCATAAGGACTTTCGATGAATATCTCCGGATCATGGTCAGAAATAACGGCATGCCGGTAAACATGCCTGTTCAGGAAATACAGCGTATCACCGCTCCCGTTGATCCTGAGTTCCGACGGGAGATCATCCAGACTGAAACCAAACACCTTCCCGATGGCAAGGCCTTCGGCATCGATCCTGACCAGCGCCGGCTCCTCATGGCCATAGGGATTCCCTTCGAATCCGCCGTCGGTTAGCACCCATAAGTTATCGTAACGGTCGAGGACCATGCTTTGCGGCTGCAGCGGCACCTCAACGGAATCGGCCACCACATCGGCCTCGCTGTCGATCACCAGCACCTTGTTATCATAGCTCCAGCAATTGGTAAAGACATATTTCCCGTATTGCACCATCTGCTCGGTGGGATGCTGGTAGAAATGCGGATCGTGATTATTGACATCCACCGATCCCGTGACCTGTAAAAGGGCCGGATCGACGATAGCCACTGCCCGTGCATAAAGGTCGGTGACGTAGGCCTTGCTATCATCCACGAAGTGAATGTACCTTGGCGAGGTAAGGCCGGTGATCTTCCCCTTCAGCGCGAAGGAGTTCACATCGATCACATAGACCTTGCCGCTGCCGTTCAGCACAATATAGCCAAGGCCGCCGTGCACCTCCATCGACAGGGCCACATCACCCAGCGGGATGGCATTGGCATTGTAGAACACATCGTTATACACCTCCCCGGCCTCGATATCATACCATGAAAGTGACGCGTTCTCATAACCGAAATTGCCTTCGTTGATGATGAAAACCCCCTCTGAGGCCGGGTCATGCTGCACAGGACGGCGCTCCCACAACTCATCGTCCTTCATGCAGGAAGCCAGCACCATCAGGCACAGCATTAAGATCATATTTTTCATCGTCCGCATCATATGGATATCATCAGCAACAGCATATAATTCCTGCCGGGCATGGGCCTGTACAGGACGGTATGATAGGTCTCATCGAAAAGGTTATATATCCTGAATTCGGCCGACAGGCCAACCTTTCCTGCACGAAATGATTTTCCGAACGACAGGTCGTTCATGAAGTACGGGTAAAGCCAGTCGCGCTTCGTGATATCGTTGCTCGAGGTGGTGTAACGCTCGCTGTATGCATTGTGCCGGTAGTTGGCATAAAAGCCCATAAAAGCCAGGTTGACCATCAGGTTGCCGGAATGCAGCGGGATATACACCAGCTGTTTGCCGTATGCCTCGTCGCCCCACACCAGCGGGTCGCCGTAATTCCTTGAGCTTGTATAGGCATAATGGCCTGAAACTTTACAGGTAAACCTTCCGAAAGTCCCTTTCAGGGAAAGATCCAGTTCGATACCCCTGGATTCGACCCTTTTGATGTTCCGTGGCTCCCAGTAGCCCTTGAACCCGGGCAGCCAGATGATCCAGTCGCTGATGTTCGAATAGTATACCCCGCCCGAGACCCTGATTTCGTGTTTACCCGGTTTCAGCGTGTGACCGGCTCCCAGCTCGGCGCTCATCCCCTTCTCCGGCAGGAGGTCAGGGTTGCCACCCGGCTGCCAGTACAGGTCGTTGAGCGTGGGCTGATGGTAGTTGCGGGCGATGTTGCCCCTCACGACAAGCTCTTTATCCCTGATCACTTTCCATGAGAACCCAAAATAGGGCACGAAGGGGGCCAGTGCCCCATCCGTGATGTCCTGCCTGATCATCAGGTCCAGGCTGAGCCGGTCCCAAAGGTCTTTCCTGAGGTTGAAAAACAATGATATTTCGAGCCGGTCTTTCTCATAACCCGTTTTAGCCACACTATCCCGGCTTTCCACCGCGTGGTAATTCATATCCGCAGCGCCCTCCAGCGAAAAACCGTGAGATAAGTCGTAATCCAGCTTCAGGGTGTTGAGGAAGCTGTTCGTGCGGCTCTCCGAATATATGGCAGGCACATCGCCCAATCCCGCCACGCGATGATCAAGCCTGTAATCGAGTCGTTTACCGGCGTATGCCGAGCGGGCCTCCAGGCGGTGCTTGTCGCCGTAATGCTTCCATTCGAGCACCACCCGGTTGTCGAGGTCGTCCTGCCTGTTCAGGTTCGAGTGTTCCGGGCCCTCGTAGCTGGTGGCCTGCGGAATGGTGCGCCCGGCCTTCTGCAACCACCAGCGGGCCGACAGCACATGCCGCTCCCCTGCCCGGTAATAGAGTTCCTGCAGGAAACCGTAGCGCGTGTAGGAAGCATCCTTGTTGGTATCCAGGGGGTTGGTGATGTCGCCCGTAACGGGGTCGATCTCTGCAATGCCGCGGTTGATGAAGGTATAATCGTTGGCCGAGTAGTTATGGTAAACCCTGGTCTCCGACTGGAATTTGCTGTTGCCGATGCCGATCTGCAGGAATTCGTCGAAGCTGCTGTAGCTGCCGATGCCCTGCATGTACTTCAGCCCGAAGCGCTCGTCCCAGTCGACCGTGTTGCTGATCTCCACCGAGCCGCCGAGGCCGCCGCTCCCTTCCGCGATGGAGGCGGCCCCGTGCCTGAGTTCCACCCCGTCGGCGATGTACACCGGCAGCAATGAGAAATCCACCATCCCCGTCATGGGTGAGTTGATGGGTACGCCGTTCCAGCGCACCTGGGTGTGGGAGGCGGCGGTGCCGCGAAAAGATGCGGTAGCCAGGGCGCCCCTGCCATGGTCGCGGATGAACACCGGCGTGTTTTCCGACAGCAGGTCGGAGAGCGAGCCGCTGATATGTTGCTGCAAGGCAATGCTGTCGATGCGGGAGGTCTTCATGCCCGGTTGTTCCAGCATGCCTGCCCGCCCAGCAACCACCTCCACGGTATTCAGTTCAAATACCGTGTCGCGGATGCCCTGGGCCCTCGATACCGTCGCAAGAGCAAGCATGACCAGCAATATGCAGGGGCAGCGTCGCATTTATCGCCTGATGAATTTGGTCGCCGTTACAAAGGATCTGCCGGATATCCTGATCACATAGGTGCCCGGCGCCAGTCCTTCCAGGCTTAGCGGCTGCCCTTCCTGATAATGATCGATCGTTCTCACGGCCTCCCCGGCCATGCTGAAGATCGCCAGGCCGGCATGATCGATCCCGAGAAGCCTGATGTGGTCGCCGGCAGGGTTGGGATAAAGGGAGATCAAAGGCTCCTTGGGTATCTCCCCGATCCCGGAGGGAAGTTCGACCGTGCAGGATGCGGTGGCCTGTATTTCAGGGTTGTCGTCCAGCATCGCAGTAAGTTCCAGTTCGCCTGAGCTTGTCAGCACGAGCAGCCCGTCAAGCCCCACCGTGGCCCAGTCAACGCTGGCCTCCCACCTCACCAAAGCATCGGGCCGGGGGCGTCCGTTCTTAAAGGCATAAGCATGGAGCATCACCCGGCTGGTATCGATCACCGGGGGGAGATCCCTGATCACCACCATTTCCGTCACCCCTGTAATGCCCGGGTCAGGGGGCACATCGACAGCCCCGGTGATCTCGGTGGAGATCTCGCCGAGCCAGCCTGCATGGCCCATCATGCCGGTCTGCACTTTCACGAAATGGATACTTTCGAGTTCGACATTATTACCATTGCTGTCGACCGCCCAGGAGATGTCGAAGGCATCGCCTCCTGAATTTTCCTTAACATAGGTATAGGGGTTGTCGGGCAGGTCCCAGGGCGCCGTGCCGCGGAGGCGGTTGTCGGCATAGCCAAAGGCCCGCGGGGTTGACCTGATGAAGGCAGGCGATGTGGTATCGATGGCCCCCCGGATGAAATGGCCCTGGAGGGTATACTGCCCCGGGTCCACGGCCGGGAATGAATCGGCCGACGGGTAGTAGGGCTGCTCATGCTGGGCATTGGCGAAGACAAAACCATCGTTCCCCAGGTTATCGGTCCATGGAACGTCATCGGCCCCGCCGGGATTGAAATAGGTCACCGCATAGTTGCTGAGGCTTTCCGGGAAGTGGTAGTCACTCCCGGCCAGCAGGTACCAGGTATCGTCGGCCAGCCCGTTGCCGTTCCCGTCGTTCATGACATATACCATGCCCGGCTCCGAGATGCCGGGCACCGGGTTGCCGAAGATGGTGAAATCAACCCCGAAGGGATTGCCGAGATCGTTCTCCACGGGAGCGCCGAAAGCGAACACCACGTAACCTCCGAAGGCACCCAGGCTTAGGGCGCCCTCCGTGCCGCCGATGATCGTGCCGGCCGAAGAAGGAAGCCCCCAGGGGGCGGAATTGATATGCTGGCCAGGGGCTGGCCTGTATTCCAGCACCTCCGTAATATACTGCGCCCTGCCCATGGAAGGGCAAAGCATGATAATGGTTATGATGATGGCCAATCGTCTCATGATCATCCGGTTTTCGATCTACCTGATCAACAATTTACGGCTGCCCGTCAGGCCGCCCTCCCGCATCATGAGCAGGTAGCAGCCCGGTGGGAGGGCGGAGAGATCAAGCATGCCCCCCGTAACAAAATGTTCGTCAAGATAAACAATATTGCCGTACATGTCGGCCACCCGGATCTCAGTCATACCCCCGCGGCCCGTTTCCACCCTGAACAGTCCGCCGGAGGGGTTCGGGTATACATGAACTGCAATCTCATCCCGCCTTTCATCGATACCCGTATCGTCGGGCACTACCGTCAGGTTGTCGATGCAGAAAAATGACGGGGTGTTCATCCCGAACATGCCCACGTCGGTGCTTTCGAGCGAGAACAGGAGGCTGTCGACCTCCCCGAGGCCTTCGAGGCCAACCCACTCCCAGCTGCGCAGGATGTAATCGAGGCCGTTGTCGGCAAAGCGGTAATCCGCCAGGTAATGTTCCACCGTATCGGTATTCATCGCCCCTGCCATACCCCATACCAGGAGCCTGAAATAGTCGGGATCATCGCCCGTCTCCCCTCCGAACTTCTTGGAATAATCGTCGCCATGCTGCATAGAGAGGGCCGGGTAGGTGGCATTGGTCACATAGAACCCCCTCACCAGGTGCGGGATGCTGTCGGTGAACTTCAGGCTGATGGTCTCGAGCTGGCCGGTGGCGTAGTCGGTCTTCAGGTAGGCCAGCGCAAAGTTGGATCCGCCGGAGCCTTCGGGATCGTAACCCCCTGCCGTGATGGCGCTGTACTGGTTTCCCCACCCGGCCGTGGTATCGTCGGCCATGTTGGAATATGCCCAGCGGTTCCAGGCCATCCATTCGGGGTCGTAGTCGTTGGGGAACAGCCCGAGCCCGGAGACGAAATGCCCGCTCATGTCGGAACCGTTCCAGTAGCTGCCCGGTTCAAGGACAAGGTTCTCGAAGTCGGAAACCACATCGTCGGCGTTCAGCTCCCCCTGGGCGTTCAAAAGCCCGAAGCCCAGCATGAGAGCCGCACACAAAAAGTAAATTTTTTTCATACTTTTTTGATTAAAAGGTTGATAAAACGTTTCGATTTTGCAGCAGACGACGCCTTTTCCGGGCAGGAGATATCGTTTGACAAGCACCCTGTTTGCCGCAGGTTGCAAAATCAAATTCCAGAGGCAGGTTTTCTGACTTACTCCCCTTTCCAACGCCTTCCCGCCCCGGTGCAGGGGCAGTGGCTTCATGTTGGAAAGCATCGGAGATCACAGCAGCGGAAACTGTTGCCGGTTCTCACGGCATTCCCTTTTATCCCCAAAGGCGGGGCACCCATGAAAACACAAAGATAATCCATTCGCGGTACGCAACAGCGTGACGGGTCATTATCTTTTTAACTTTTGTTCATAATTATTCTTTAACTTGCATGCAGCGAAATCCCAACCCCTGATATCATGAACAGCAGCTTTACCTCCATCGATTACATCATCTTCGGCCTTTACGCCCTCCTGATCATTTCCGTCGGCCTCTGGGTCTCAAGAACGAAGAAAGGGGTCAAGAAGACGGCCCAGGATTATTTCCTGGCCAGCAAGTCGCTGCCCTGGTGGGCCATCGGGGCTTCGCTCATCGCGGCGAATATTTCTGCGGAGCAGATGATCGGGATGTCGGGGTCGGGCATGGCCATCGGGCTGGCCATCGCCACCTACGAGTGGATGGCCGCGCTCACGCTGATCATCGTGGGAAAGTATTTCCTGCCCATCTTCATCGAGAAGGGCCTGTACACCATCCCTGAATTCATCGAGAAGCGTTTCAGCAAGAACCTCAAGACCATCCTGGCCGTTTTCTGGATCGCCCTCTTCATCTTCGTGAACCTCACCTCAGTCCTTTTCCTGGGTGGCAAGGCCATCGACACCATCCTGGGCCAGGGCGACGGCAGCATGATCTTCCCGGCCATCATCGCGCTGGCATTGTTCGCGGCAGCCTATTCGCTTTACGGCGGGCTGGCGGCCGTGGCCTGGACTGACGTGATCCAGGTGGCCCTGCTGGTCATCGGCGGGTTCATCACCACCATCATCGCGCTGGAGCATGTTACCCCCGACGGTGGCATCATCACCGGGCTGAACCATGTTTATGAGACGGCGGGCGACAAGTTTCACATGATCCTCAGGAAGAGCAACCCCGAGTTCATGAACCTGCCCGGCATCGGGGTGCTCATCGGCGGCATGTGGATCGCCAACCTTTATTACTGGGGCTTCAACCAGTATATCATCCAGCGCACGCTGGCGGCCAAGAGCCTCAGGGAGTCGCAGCGCGGCATCGTCTTCGCCGCCTTCCTGAAACTCCTCATCCCCCTCTTCGTGGTCATCCCGGGCATCATTGCCTACGTGATGTTCACCGAGCCTTCGGGCACCGCAGCCATCGACGGGGTGCAGGAAGCCTTCATCAAGGCCGACGGCAGCATGAACTACGACAAGGCCTACCCCTGGCTCATCAGCACCTTCATCCCCACGGGCCTCAAGGGGCTGGTAGTGGCCGCGCTGGCCGCCGCCATCGTCTCCTCGCTGGCCAGCATGGTGAATTCCACCTCCACCATCTTCACCATGGATATCTACAAGCCTTACCTGGCAAAAAAGGGCGGCCCCGACAGGGAGGTGGCTGTAGGACGTATCGCTGCCGGCATCGCCCTGGTCATCGCCGTCTTCATGGCCCCGGCCCTCGGCAACCTTGAGCAGGCTTTCCAGTACATACAGGAGTATACGGGGGTGGTGAGCCCGGGCATCCTGGCCGTGTTCATGATGGGGCTGTTCTATAAAAAGGCGACCAACAAGGGGGCCATCGTCGGCGTGATCGCCTCCATCCCCGTGGCCCTGGCGCTGAAGGTGCCGGCGCTGGAACTGCCGTGGATGGACCAGATGCTCTATACCTTCCTCATCACCATGGTGGTGATCGTGTTCGTGAGCCTGTCGACCAACAAGCTGGCCGACGACCCGAAAGGCATCGTGGTGACCAATACTACCTTCAAAACGGGAAAGGCCTTCAATATCGCCGCCTACGCCATCTGCATCATCCTTGTGGTGCTGTATACGGTGTTCTGGTAAGATGCGCGTTAGCGGGTTATCAGCTTTTGAATATTGAAATCCACCAACGCAAAATCACCTCTTTTCGTCCGTATAGTTTGATACTATCAGAACTGGAAGCCAACCTTCAACGATACCAGCTGCAGATGAGCCTTGAAATCAACGCCAAGGTCTTCTTCATCGCCCTTGAATAGCTCAGTCAGGTGATAGGAATAATCGAGGTCTATGATAAAATTCATGAATTGTATCCCGGTGCCACCCATAAGCCCGATCTGCGGGTTCCGCATGTCGTTGCGTTCAATCTCAAAAATATTTGTTGAGAACATGAAAGTTGTTGAAATAAAGGGCCCTCCGTTCACATGCCACTTGAATATCGGTGTATAAATTATCGGGTAACCCACCCGTATGGGGATCTCGAACTGGTGAAAAGGCACATCACCCTCATATTTCACCGAAAATGAAGTATCTAATTCCTCAAGGTTGTATTCAACAGTATAAGAAAGGAAATTATTTGCCCTGATCCACCGAAAGTCGATCTGAAAATATGGCGTTTTGCCATATCGTATAAAAAATCCCATGTTCCAGCCTCCGCCAACCGACACCAGGGCATTATCGATTCCGGGCGTGTTAAACCACGACATATTGGCCCCGCCATTCACACCGATCCAGAACAATTGCGCTTTGGCACTGTGGGTGGCCAGGCTGAGCCCCAGGCCCACGATTACTATAATGATGATCTTCCTGAATGCTTTCATGCTGTTTCAGTTTAATGGTTAAGCCGGGAATTTATATGTCTTGCCGTCGATGACGAATATATGATCCATGATGCGCGGCCACAGCGGCGGCTTGAGGTCCTTCTGCCATTCGTCGAAAGCTTCGAGCAGTTCATTCATGACTTCCGGTTGCATACCGTTGAGGTCGAACTGCTCATACCTGTCTTCCGAAATATTATACAATTCAACCCATTTGTCGCGGGTGCTGAGCATGAATTTCCAGTCTCCTTTGCGCATGGCGTGGATGTGGTCTGCTCTCCAATAGAAGACATCGTGAGGCAAACCATTGTTTTCCCCCGTCAAGAAAGGCATCAGGTCGACACCGTCATACTGTCTGTCGTCGGGCACCTTGCATTCGGCCAGCGAAACGGAAGTAGCAAAAATATCCATGGAGCTTACCGGTTTCTCATATACCTTGCCTGCTGGGATCTTTCCCTTCCACTTCATGATGAAAGGCACGTTCACACCTCCTTCAAAAGTAGTGATCTTGCCTCCTTTGTATGGTCCGTTATCGGTAGCGCCGGTGTAAGAAGCGCCTCCGTTGTCGCTGATGAAATAGATAATGGTGTTGTCTTCCAGCCCAAGTAGCTTGATCTTTTCATTCAGGGACCCTATCGCATCGTCCAGTGCGTGGATCATGGCGTAATAAACACGTTTGTTCTCCTGTTCAACATTACTGTACATTTCATAATAAGCTCGCGGTGCCTGGAAGGGCACATGCGGGGCGTTGAATGCCAGGTAGAGAAAGAAGGGCTTATCCTTATGGCGTGCGATAAATTCCACGCCCTCCTCCAGGATCGCATAAGTGGTGTAGCGAGTCTCATTGATCACCTTGTCGTTGCGTCTGATGGCACTGGTCTCCTTGCGACCCATCTTCCACTGGTACTTCGAACTGTAGGAATTCTGGACGTAATGCACAAAATTGGGCGAATTCCTCTTTTCGGTGTACAATGTAAAGGCTCCATAGAAGCCATATTGCTCATCAAAACCCATCGAACCGGGGATCTGCTGCTTCGAATGCCCCAGGTGCCACTTCCCGACAATGCCTGTCGTGTACCCCCGCATCTTAAGCAGGTTGGCCAGGGTGAATTCAGTCGGGGGCACACCCTGTTTTTCCATGTGCCATTCGGTGGGGAACTTCGGATCGCTCACCACTTCAAAGTCACCTGTGTTGACCAGATATTTACCTGCAAGGTATGCAGCGATATTGTTAGGGTACAACTCCATGGGCTGGGTCTCAAAACCATAGCGCTGGGGGTACCGGCCGGTGAGGAGGCCTGCCCGCGAAGGGGCACAGATCGGGGCATTCACATAACAGTCCATGAACCTTACCCCTTCGCTAGCCAGGGCATCGATATGCGGGGTCTTCATGGTTTCCGATCCGTATGAACTGATCTCGTATTTGCCCAGGTCGTCAACCACGATGAAAATGATGTTCGGCGGCCTCATTTCCGAATATTCGGGAAGCTCCTGCGACAGGAAATCTTCCTTGTACTCAAGTTTCTCCTTATCGAATTTTATCTTCCATTTGTAGGAGGCCGTGGTGAAAGGAAAAGTACACCTGTTCAACGGCACGAATGCTATGATCAGCAATAGCAGGATCAGGATTAATTTATTTCTTTTCATAGTGGTCGAATAAGTTGCATGTCAAATAACAATGAGTAAAACAAATTTAATTATTTCATGTTTCGTTGTAAATACTTTGGCCGGGAAATTTTTGATCTTGTTGGGGCTTGAGACCTGGGACTCGAGACCCCTTCTGACGCGCGACAGCAGGGATCCAGCTCTTCATTACATGCGACCCCGCAGGGGTCGAAAACCGTAATTTTCATCCCTGCTGCCAATAAGCTGTGATCCCTGCGGGATCAGGCCTGCAAGACGGCCCTTTGCAGACAGACCAGGATGCCGGAGGCATCGCATATCATTAGCTCCTGCGTTCCAACGTTCACAGACGACCCCGGAGGGGTCGAATGTTTTTATATCCGGCATCCGCGATCCGGCATCCTGAATACAATGCATCACCCCTTGCCAGCATGGTTCCAGCTTTTCATGACATGCGACCCCGCAGGGGTCGAAAACCGTTATTTTCATCCCTGCTGCCAATAAGCTGTGATCCCTCCGGGATCAGACCTGCAAGCCGGCCCTTTGCAGACAGACCACGATGCCGCAGGCATCGCATATCATTAGCTCTTGCGTTTTCCCCGTTCACAGACGACCCCGGAGGGGTCGAATGTTTTTTATCCGGCATCCGAAATCCGGCATCCTGAATAACAATTCATCAAAACCCCTGCCTGCAGGGATACTGCTCTTTCAGACATGCGACCCCGCAGGG
>JAXGTH010000035.1:0-20200 GCA_040775045.1 Bacteroidales bacterium | reverse complement strand
GCAAGCAGTATCATGACAAGCAGGCTTTTCATGGCAGGAGCGATATTGGGATAAACTCAATACCGCACAAAAAAATTGTATCATATTCAATTCACCGGCGGGATTATGGTCATCCTGAAATTGTATTATCTTTGTTAGCGGAGCGGCCTGAGTACCTGGATGGTATTTCAGGCCAAGAACCTGATAACATGAATAATCAGAATTACAAGATCCTTCTTGTCGATGACGAACCCGATGTGCTGGAATTTCTCGGGTACAACCTGCGCAAGGAAGGATACCAGGTGCATTCCTGCCTTAACGGCGAGGATGCGGTCAAAAAGGCCCGGGAGATCCTGCCCCACCTGATCATCCTGGACGTAATGATGCCCGGCATTGATGGCATAGAAACATGCACCGAAATACGTAAGATGGAGCAACTGCAGAATTCGATCGTGATATTCCTCACCGCCAGGGGCGAGGATTATTCGCAGATTGCAGGTTTCGAGGCCGGGGCCGATGACTACCTTACCAAGCCCATCAAACCAAAGATACTTTTGAGCCGTGTAAAGGCTTTGTTGAGAAGATACAGGGAAACGGTCGCCGGGGAAGGTGAAGAGGATACACAGGTACAGTTCAGCGGATTTACGATCGATAAGGAGCGTTATGTCGTGATCAGGGGCAAAGAAGAGATCATCTTCCCGAAAAAGGAATTTGAACTGCTGTTGCTGCTGACATCGAAACCCAACAAGGTGTTTTCGCGCGAGGAGATCTTTGCCAGGGTATGGGGAAGCGACGTGATCGTCGGCGACCGCACGATCGACGTGCATATCAGGAAGATACGGGAAAAACTTGGACTCGACAATATCCGCACGGTTAAAGGCGTAGGATATAAATTTGAATCCTGAATGATCATCAATCCAGCCTCCGGTAAACCATGAGCTATTCCGATCCAAAAAAGCTGGCATTGGGCACTTCGGCCCTGATCACCGCTTGTTACCTGATCATTTATATTACCGGTTCCCTGCTGTTTGATGTTTTCAATTGGCTTTTCTTCTTTTCAAGTACGCTGCTCCTTTTCCTGCTTATATACTTTCTGCTTTTATATACCGTGAACAGGTTCATCTACGAAAAGATCAAGGTCATATACAGGACCATCCACAGTTTCCAGGTAAGCAAGGCCAAAAAAGAAAAGGCAAGGATAAAGGAATCGCTCGATGATGTGAACCGGCAGGTGGCCGAATGGGGTGAAAAGCAAAAGAAGGAAATAGCCACGCTCAAGGAGCTGGCCAGCTACAGAAGGGAATTTCTCGGCAACGTTTCACATGAACTTAAAACCCCCATTTTCAATATACAGGGATATGTATTGACCCTTCTCGACGGGGGCATCAATGATCCCAGCATCAACAAGGACTACCTGATCCGAACCGAGAAAAGCATCAACAGGATGATCGCCATCGTCGAGGACCTGGAGACGATTTCACACCTTGAATCGGCCATGCTGCAACTCGACTTTTCGGTTTTCAATATCGTGACCCTGGCCAGGGAGATCATCGAGTTCATGGAGATCAAGGCTAAAAAGAAGAAGGTGCAGATCATGTTCGACAAGAACTATGAGCGTCCGATCATGGTGGAAGCCGACAAGAAAAGGATCCGGCAGGTGCTCATCAACCTGATCGATAATGCGATCAAATATTGCAAGGATGAAGCTTGTTTTACGCGGATCAGTTTCTTCGACATGGACGAGAACATCCTTATCGAGGTGAGCGATAATGGGATTGGTATCGACAAGGAGAACATTCCCCGCATCTTCGAAAGATTTTACCGTACCGATAAGGGGCGTTCCCGCGAGCAGGGCGGCACTGGGCTGGGACTGGCCATCGTAAAGCATATCATCGAGGCCCACGATCAGGCCGTCAACGTGCGCAGCAGCCTCGGGGTGGGAACGACTTTCGGCTTCACCTTAAAAAAAGCAAGATAGTTATCCGCCCGGATCCCGGAATAATATTGACGCATGTAAATGGAAGTGTGTGGGTAACAGGGTTTATTTGTTCCTTTCGGTAGTGAAGACCACCAGGTCGGCCATCGACTGTCGGGCAGGGGAATCTTTGAAGGTATAAAGGATCTCCAGGGCTTCCGACCTGTACTCCATCATCTTTTCCCGGGCATAGTCGATCCCTCCGCTATCCACCACCTGCCTTATGAGCCAGGCTACCTTGTCGGGATCCGTACTATGGTTTTTGATCACATTGATGATCGTACGCTTCTCGTTCCTGCCCGATTTGTTCAACAGGTATATGAGCGGGAGGGTCATCTTTTTGTCGCGGATGTCGATGCCCGAAGGTTTGCCCGTGCTGTTTGCTTTCTGGTAATCAAAAAGATCGTCCTTGATCTGGAAAGCCATGCCCACCTTTTCTCCGAAAAGCCGCATCTTCTCCGCGATGACCAGGTCGCTGGAGGCTGAATAGGCCCCGCAGGCACAACAGGAGGCAATGAGCGAAGCCGTCTTTTTCCTGATGATACGATAATAGATGTCTTCCTCAATGTCGAGCCTCCTGGCTTTTTCGATCTGGAGAAGTTCTCCCTCGCTCATTTCCTTCACCGCATTGGATACGATCTTCAGCAGTTCAAAATCGTCGTTCTCCAGCGACAGCAGGAGTCCTTTCGACAGCAGGAAATCCCCGACCAGCACAGCGATCTTGTTCTTCCACAGGGCATTGATGGAGAAATATCCACGGCGTTCATTTGAATCGTCCACCACATCGTCGTGCACCAGGGTAGCCGTGTGCAACAACTCTACGAGCGAAGCACCCCTGTACGTAGCATCCTTTATCCCGCCGGCGATCTCGGCCGAAAGGAAAACGAAAAGCGGCCTCATCTGCTTGCCCTTCCTCCTGACGATATACCGGGTCACCCTGTCGAGCAAAGGCACATTGCTCTTCATGGAAGCACGGAAGTACTTCTCGAATTCACGGATGTGGTCCTTTACGGGTTGCTTTATTTTGTCCAGGTCCGACACAAAAGCAAAAGTAATAATAAATTAATGAGTAATGAGATATGAGATGTGAGACATAAGACCATGAGAAGAGGATAAAGTGACCGGAGTGAGCTAAATTTTAAAACCCCAGCACCCAGCACCCAATACCAATGTCAACCCATGAAACGCTGAAACATGTGCAATGCCGCACACTAAGAATTTATTAAGAATGATCATCTTCCGGAGATATGAAAAAAAATCCTACCTTTATCAAAAGCATCTTTATGGGCGGATTTTTATTTCATGAAACGGTTTTCGGGCCGGTAATGAGCCGAAGGCTGGGGGTTTCGCTGGGAATCAACCTTTTACCCGTCGATTACAAGCATTGTACATTCAACTGCA
Source organism: Bacteroidales bacterium (assembly GCA_040775045.1). Classification (GTDB taxonomy): domain Bacteria; phylum Bacteroidota; class Bacteroidia; order Bacteroidales; family B18-G4; genus B18-G4. Next base: position 16,845 of record JAXGTH010000035.1, on the reverse strand, counting down.
TTTATTGTGAATGTGGCTGGACACAGAAAAAACCGGCAGGTGCAGGGAACCTTCCCAGGCGTAAAGAGGTCGCGGACCTGCTCGAACTGAAACTGAAGGAGATGAAAAAGGAAGGCCGGGTCCCGGATGCCATTACCTTTGCCGGTAACGGTGAACCCACCATCCATCCGCATTTTGCCGGTATCGTGGATGATACTATCGCATTGAGGGATGAATATTTCAGCGATGCAGCGATCACGGTCTTATCTAACGCCAGCATGCTCAGGAAAAGGGAAGTTTTCGAGGCCCTTCTTAAAGTTGAAAACAACATACAAAAGCTGGATGCAGGCACGGAAGATCTTTTTCAGCTGATCAACCAGCCGTCGGGAGGGCTGCACCTGGAAGGGATCGTAAAGGATCTTGAAAGATTCAATGGAAAGGTCATCATACAAACCCTGTTCCTGAAAGCTGTTTACAATGGAAAAATTATCGATAATACCACCCAGGAAGAAGTTGAGGCCTGGATCGGGCTGCTGAAAAGGATTAAACCCGAATATGTGATGATCTATCCTATCGACCGGCAGGACCCTGAACAGAAGATCGGAAAAATACCGTTTACCCAACTGGAAGAGATTGCTGCAATGGTGAACCGGGAAGGGATATTGACAAAAATATTCGGATAGAAAAACGAAAGGAGGTTTGTGATGCTGAATTATCCGCCAAAGGTCCTGATGGCTTTCGGGGAAACTTTTGATGAAAACGAGAAGATATACAACTGGCTGCTGCACAACGGTTATCCCGAGCTTGCGGCCCTGTCAAGTGCTATCCGCGGCAGCGAAGAAGCTTTTAACTGGCTGATGGCCAACAAGTATCCCCAGCTCGCTGCCCTTGACGGGGCCATCGACAATAACGCCAAAGCTTACAAATGGCTGGCCAAACACAAACTGGATTTCCTGATCATTTTTGCAGATGCCTGCAACAAGAAAAAACCCGCCCTGGAGTGGCTGGCAAAGAACAGGCTGGAGATCTTCATCCATCTTGCCCAAAAGATCAACAATTTCAGGGATAATCAGAAATTCGACTATCACAAGCTTCATTTTTAGCCTGTTCCCGGAAACTGCCCCTGATCATGACGAAGAACCTGCAGCAGCAGTGGTTGCAACAGATACCGCAACAGCAGCCTGAATAGCCCTGATGGTTTCATCGATAATCTTGTCGACCTGGCTTTCCCTGACGATCTCCCGGATGCGTTTCCTGGCCGTTATTTGCTCCTCCCTGCCCCTGAAAAATTTTGGCGATAAGCGGCAGGCACCGGCAAGACCTGTCAGCAGGGGTATATCTTCTTCGGATTCGATGCCCCGGAGGACAAGCCTTCTGATATTCTCCAGCAGGTTCTTTCGGAAACTGTAATTGCCCACGGGATAACGTTTGTATCCAAAGATAAGAAATCGCTTCTTCTCCTCCCTCAGGTATCGTTTACTCACCAGTTCTTTGAGGATGGTTTTCTTCAGTCTACTGGCTTTCCACCTCAGTTTTCCAATGATCGTTTTGACCTTGTATGGTTTCGATCCCTTTGCTATGATGTCCAGGAGTTCATCCAGCAATTCATCGCCGGTCCTCTTGTTATCAAGCAGTTTGACTTTTCTATCCGCGATCTCGATCTTCTTTAACCCTGCCAGTTCGAATAGCATGGCACCCGCAATACCATAACCGATATAACTCGGGATCAGGTTATGGCCCTTACTGGGGTGATAACACAGCATGACGAATTTTTCTTTCAGGGTGATGTCCATGATAATGGAATTTTAAAGGTTCTTGAATAGTTTGCCAATATCCTCAGCCCTGGCTTTGATCAATCCTTTTTCCGTAATGATCCCGGTGATGAGGCGGGCAGGCGTGATATCGAACGCAGGGTTATAGGCCTGAGAACCCGGTGAGCATACCATTATTTCGTGGCGATCCCCTTCCCTGTCGATGCCCTCCTGATAAATGACCTCCTCCCCATCCCTTTCCTCGATGATGATTTCGTTACCGGAAGCACATGCCATATCAATAGTAGATGAAGGGGCCGCAACATAAAACGGGACATTGTATTCACGGGCAATGACCGCCTTCTCAAGTGTGCCGATCTTGTTGGCCACATCCCCGTTGGCAGCGATGCGGTCGGCTCCCACGATCATGATATCGATCTTGCCCTGCGACATGAGGGTGGCGGTGGCATTGTCGGCAATGATCACATGCGGGATACCGGCCTGGTACAATTCCCATGCCGTCAGGCGCGCACCCTGTCCGCGGGGACGGGTCTCGCCAACATATACAAAAATGTTTTTCCCTGCCTTTACTGCCTGGTAAACAGGTGAAAGTGCCGTGCCATAATCGACAAAGGCCAGCCATCCTGCATTACAGTGTGTGCAGATATTGCAATGATCCCCGATGAGTTCGTTCCCGTATTTCCCGATGCTCAGCGAATCACGGGCATCCTCATCAGCAATGTCCTGCGCTTCTATCACGGCCATTTCTGCAGAGGTTTTCCCGGCATTGAAAACACGTCCCGTGGCATAAAAGAGGTTTCTGGCGGTGGGTCTTGTCGATTCGATCTCATAACGGGCATGTGCTAAAAAATCTCCCCTGTTTTTTGTAGGAGCCTGCAGGAAGGCCTGTGCCATGGCAAAACCGGCGGCCGCACCGATGGCCCCGGCACCCCTGACGGTCATTTGCCTGATGGCCTGGCAGGTCTCCTGGTAGCTGCGCGCTTCCACAATACCAAAGGAGAAAGGCAATCCATTCTGGTCGATCATGAAGACGGTGTCCCCTTCCATCCATACGGTCCTGTAATCTATTCCATTTACCAGCATGGCGTAATGATCATCCTTTTATGAGCAGTTCAGAAACAGCAAACCAGGCCAATGCCCCCGTCCCGGTTTCGAGACTGCGCTCATCGATATCGAAATCAGACGAATGAAGGTTACAAGTGATGCCCGATGCTGCATTGCGAGTCCCGAGACGGAAGAAACAGGCCGGCAATCTCTGGGCGTAATAGGCAAAATCCTCGGCCGTCATCCTCATTCCAAGGGATTCCACTGCTTCGTCGCCAAGGTATTCAACAGCCTTTCCCCGAATACGTTCAGTCAGTTCACCATCGTTTACCAGGGCAGGGTAACCCTGGTCTATGAAAACTTCACAGCTTCCCCCCATGCTCTCGGCCAGGCCGCATGCGATCTTTCTTATCTGTTCCTTAATCTCTGTCCTCCAGTCTTCGTCGAAAGTGCGTATGATGCCCTCCAGCTTTACCTCGTCGGGGATAACGTTGGTCCTCCCTTCCGACCAGATCTTTCCGAACGAGACCACCGTGGGCATCACCGGGCTTGCCTTGCGGCTCACGATCTGTTGCAGCGCCACTACGATATGTGAAGCGATGAGTACCGGGTCGATCACCCTGTCGGGGATGGCCGCATGCCCTCCCCTGCCCCTCACCGTAATGAAGACCTCGTCCGTGGAAGCCATGTATTTCCCCGGGCGCATACCGATCTTCCCGGCATCCAGTTCAGGAAATACATGCTGCCCGATGATCACGTCCGGCGCGGGATTTTCAAGCACCCCTTCTTCGATCATTACCTTTGCACCCCCCGGATAGCTTTCCTCTGAGGGCTGGAAGATCAGTTTGACCACACCTCCGAATTCATCCCTGATATCCTGCAATATCCTTGCAGCACCAAGTAAACAAGCCATATGGGCATCATGGCCGCATGCATGCATCAAACCCTCGTTGAGGGAGCGGTATTCCACCTCATTCTTTTCACTGATCGGCAGGGCATCCATGTCGGCCCTCAGGGCGACGACCCTGCTGCCTTTGCCTCTACCGTTTATAAGACCGACAATACCCGTGCCGGCAACCTTGTCCTGGTAGGATATGCCGTATTCGGTGAGTTTGTCCGCGATAAAACGGGCAGTTACATGTTCTTTGAAGGCCAGTTCGGGATGCATGTGCAGGTACCTTCTGATCGAGATAACTTCATCTGCATGGCTTGCGGCCAGTGAACTGATCTTGTCTTTCAGCTTACTCATGATCCAAATATACGAATAATCAGGCTTTTGGCCCGATCATTTTGCCCGGATCCACCCATTCGTCGAATTCCTTTTCGGTGACCAGCCCGAGTGCCATGGCCGATTGTTTCAGGGTAATGCCTTCGGCATGCGCCTTTTTGGCTATGGCTGCAGCATTCTCATAACCGATATGGGTGTTGAGGGCCGTTACCAGCATGAGGGAATTCTCCAGGTTCTTTTTGATGTAGTGATGGTTGGGCTCAATCCCGGCAGCACAGTTGTCGTTGAATGAAACGCAGGCATCACCAAGCAGCCTTGCCGACATCAGGAGGTTAAAGATCATTACGGGCTTGAACACGTTAAGCTGGAAATGTCCCTGCATTCCCCCCGCTGTGATGGCAGCATCGTTTCCGACCACCTGTGCACAAACCATGGTGAGTGCTTCTGCCTGGGTGGGATTTACCTTCCCGGGCATGATGGAGGATCCGGGCTCGTTCGATGGGAAAATGATCTCCCCGATCCCGCAACGCGGTCCGGAGGCAAGCATCCGAAGGTTATTGGCAATATGCATGAGGCTTACGGCAAGGGTCTTCAAGGCCCCCGAAGCTTCTACGATGGCATCATGTGCGGAGAGGGATTCGAACTTGTTCGGGGCCGTGATAAACGGGAACCCTGTCAGCCCTGCGATCTTATCAGCCACCAACTCCGAATAACCTGCCGGGGTATTCAGGCCGGTACCTACGGCCGTACCGCCAAGGGCCAGTTCGGTGAGGTGGGGCAACGCATTTTTCAATGCCATCAGTCCATGGTCTAGCTGCGATACATAACCCGAAAATTCCTGGCCGAGGGTCAGCGGTGTGGCATCCATCAGGTGCGTGCGGCCTGTCTTTACCACATCCGTGAATTGTTTTGCCTTGCTGTCAAGCGTATTTCGCAGGAGTTCAATCCCCGGGATTGTGTTTTCCACGATCATCTTATAGGCAGCAATATGCATGGCCGTAGGAAAGGTATCGTTCGACGATTGCGACTTGTTCACATCGTCGTTGGGATGTATGGGCCTTTTGCCTTCACCTAATTTCCCTCCGTTGATCACATGCGCGCGATTAGCAATTACCTCGTTCACATTCATGTTCGACTGTGTACCCGATCCGGTCTGCCATATAACCAGCGGGAAATGCTCATCAAGCTTACCTTCGAGTATCTCGTCGCACACCCTGACGATCAGGTCCTTCTTATCCGCAGGTAAAACGCCGAGCTGATGATTGGCAAGTGCAGCAGCTTTCTTCAGGTAGCCGAAGGCCCTGATGATCTCAAGGGGCATGGAGGCCGGGTCCCCGATCTTAAAGTTATTCTTCGATCGCTGTGTCTGGGCCCCCCAGTATTTGTCGGCGGGAACCTCTACATTGCCCATGGTGTCTTTTTCAATACGGTATTCTATTTTCATGATCTTATTGGTTAATATGTTCTTTACAGGAGTATGTCTATGTCAGAAACAGGATCGCCAACCACGGCTTTGGGTCCCTTTACCACGATCGGGCGCCGGATCAGCTTCGGGTTTTCAACCAGGATCCTTACCCATTCCCTGTCGTTGAACTTCCTGCCTTTGAGTTCCGATTTATAATAGCTTTCCTGGGTCCTCACCATTTCTTCGGGCTTCTTGTGAAGCCTGACCAGCAAACCTTCAAATTCCTTCTCCGTGACGGGATTTTTAAGGTATTCGACAATTTCCGGCTCAATACCATTATCGCGCAGGTATTGTAGACCTGCCCTTGATTTTTTGCATCTTGGATTGTGGTAGATCTTGAACATGGTTTTCCGGGTTTAAGGTTGACGTTATAAAAGATACCGGGCTTCAGGCGATAGGCGTTAGGTTATGGATAGGGGTTCATGGCTTGATAAAGGTTCTGGGTGCTGGGTACTGGTATAATTAAATTAGCTAACTTCAGTCACTTCAGTTCATTCTCCTTTTTCCTTTTTCCTTTTTCCTTTTTCCATATCCTACACGCTTTTCCCGAACTGCATGAGGAACGTCTTGATAAAGTCGTTCAGTTCTCCATCCATAACAGCCTGTACATTACCGGTTTCATGTCCCGTGCGAAGGTCTTTCACCATTTTATAGGGGTGCATCACATACGACCTGATCTGCGAACCCCATTCGATCTTTTTCTTATTGCCTTCGATGGCAGCCTGGGCTTCCTTTTTCTTGCGCAACTCGATCTCGTAAAGCTGGGATTTCAGCATGCGCAGGGCTTTGTCCCTGTTTTGTCCCTGTGAACGGGTTTCCTGGCATTCGATCACCAGGCCCGAAGGTTCGTGCCTGAGGCGAACGGCCGTTTCAACCTTGTTCACATTCTGTCCGCCGGGCCCGCTGGAGCGGAAAGTGTCCCAGGTGATGTCCGCAGGGTTGATCTCGATATGGATATTTTCGTCGACTACCGGGTAAACGTATACCGAAGCAAAGGAAGTATGCCTGCGGTTGGCCGAGTCGAAGGGTGAAAGCCTTACGAGGCGGTGTACCCCGTTCTCACCTTTCAGGTATCCAAAGGCAAAGTCGCCTTCGAACTCCAGCGACACGGATTTGATCCCGGCCACTTCTCCCTCGCTGAGTTCCAATTCCTTCACTTTGTAATCATTACGCTCGCCCCAGCGGATGTACATTCTCATAAGCATCTCTGCCCAGTCCTGGCTCTCGGTTCCCCCGGCCCCGGCATTGATCTGAAGGATGGCATCCAGTTTGTCTTCCTCGCTGCTGAGCATATTCATGAACTCAAGATCCTCAATGGCCTGGAATGCCTTATCGTACTGCTTGTCGAGTTCTTTCTCGGTACCCTCCCCTTCATCAAAGAATTCATGGATGACCTTCAGGTCGTCAAAGGCATTGCCCACCTTTTTGTAGGCTTCTGTCCAGAAGCGTATCGATTTGATCTCTTTCAGGACTTCTTCGGCTTTTTTGGGATCATTCCAGAATTCCGGCTGCTGGGTTATTTTTTCCTTTTCTTCGACCAGTGCTTTTTTCCGGTCGATGTCAAAGGTACCTCCTCAAGGCTTCAAGCCTCTTATACAATGCTTTGATCTCCTCTTGTGTGACCATGTGAGCTGTTTTGTGCAAAGTTATGAAAAAGAAGGCTGCCGGAACCCGAAAGTGATGGGATTTCGGCAGCCTTCATGCTCCGGTAATACCGGTATGGATTAATTAATTGGTCCTCGGCTTGGGATCCGGCCCGTATACCTTGCCGGTATTGGCAGCCTTGAGCGGTGCCTTGTCAGTCACCAGCACGTCGTCGACGAACCATCCCCTGAAACCGTTGTACAGGGCATCGATCGTCCTGAATTCGAATATGAGCTGGATATCCTTCCCGACATATTCGGTCAGGTCATACTCAACATTGACCCAGACGGGGGCTTTGTTGAACCCACCTGAGGTGAACGGCAGAGCGGCCCTGTCGTCGAGGATGGGGTCGCTGTATGGGTTCAGCCTGCCCAGTGAAACGGGGGAACCACCGAGCTCCAACACGTAGATCTCCATGATGTCATAACCAAATTCATTTGGGTTTACGCTTTCGATCTCGAACCATGACCAGAACGACAATGATGCTTCGTTCACGCTGGTGAGGTTGATCACGGGTGAGGTCATCGATCCCATATTGGAGGCTTCGCCCGTTCCGCCCGACCACTGCTCCTGGCCTGCCTGGGGAACACCGATGAAGCTGCCGTTGGAGGCTTCGCCGTACCATGCACAGTTACCGCCGGAATAAGCACTGGGAATATAGCCCATGGTATTGTCGTTCGGGGCCAGCTTTACGTATTCGCTTGTAACGTTGCTGTTCATGATCGTCGCATTAGGCTGAATATGCCAGAAGCCATCGAAGGTCCAGGCTGAAGTAGATTCGAACCCGTCAGTGAAGATCGTGTTGCCGGGCACATTCTGGTTCACGAGATTCACATTCTTGACGATCAGGGCATTCTGTGCAATAACGATGTTGTGGACCACATCAATGTAATTGCCCTTGATCACCTTGACCTTGAAGGCAGGGATGGGGTCGCCCTTGGTGTTGGATTCGAGGGGTATGGCCCCGATGGCAAATTTCCCGGAGGCATCTGACATCACCGAAGCAAAATAGCCATTGGTGAGGGCCTCATCCTCGGCGCTGATGGCCACTGAAGCATTGGCGAGGGGGTTCCCGCTGGCATCGAACACCAGGCCGCAGAGGGCCCCAACCGGAACGGTTACGGATACGTCCACAGGCATGAATCCTACAAAGGCTTCCTGCGGGGTAGTGGCTCCCAGGATCACATTGCTGGCCACCTGGGGCTGATAGCCGTCCTTTGACACGGCAAGGGTAAAGGTTCCGGCCGAAAGCCCCGTGATCAGGTAGTTACCTGCAGCGTCGGTATTGACAGAGGCCACCTGCCCGCCATTCTGGTCGGTAACCACGATCAGTGCGCCGGCCATACTGGTAAAGTTCACGGCATCCTGGCTGTAGCCTGAGATCTTGTATTCCCCCGTCGGGTTAGGTTGGTTGTCATCGTCATCATCATCCTTTTTACATGCACTGACAACGAGCGCAAAACTCAGCAAGAGAAGCAATAAATAATTCAACTTTTTCATAACACATCATTTTGGTTTAAACAATTTGGTTAAAGGTATTTCAGGATTAAGTGTCTTTCAAATCCTTTTGATAAGACGAAATTATAAATTTTATTCCTGCCGGAAGCACTATCGGGGTGATCAATTGAAGATTTTTTTTTGTCGATAAGCATTTGCAGGGTTTTGATATACTCATGCTCATCGATCTCTTCCAAGCCTATCTGTATGGTCAGCTCAGGGATCTGCCTGGCACGGAGTTCGGCCATGATCCGGTTTCTGCCCCACTTTCTCATTCTGAATTTTCCCCCGGCAAACATCCTTGCAAAGCGTTCTTCATTCAGGTAGTTCTCCTCTCCGAGGGTACGGATGATTTTGGCTGCCACCTCCGGCCTGACTTTCCATTCGAGGAGCTTTTTCCTGACCTCCTGTACCGATCGCTCCTGGTAGGAGCAAAAACTCCTGACCCTGGCATATAAATATTCAGCTGACTTTTCCACTCCTGCACTCATGGTTCAGTCTTTCATTAATTCCCTGACCAGAACAGGCAAGGCCACGCCCGCTTTTTCCCTGATCACCTCGAGGTTCTCAACCCAGCTTTGCTCGTATGCTGAAGGATCGATATAATATTTCCTGCACTCATGGGGAGCATAATGCACCAGTCCGGCCGCCGGGTATACCTTCATGGAGGTGCCCACTACCAGCAGGATATCGGCCGTGGTAGTGATCTCCGCAGCCCTGATGATGTTGGGTACCGGTTCGCCGAACCACACGATATGCGGCCGCAACTGCGATCCCCTTGGGCAAAGGTCGCCGACTTTTAGTTCCCAGCCCTCCAGCTCGAAGACCAGGCCGGGGTCCGCGGTACTCCGTACCTTTTTAAGTTCGCCATGCAAATGGATCACGTTGGTGGACCCGGCCCTTTCGTGGAGGTCGTCGACATTCTGGGTGATCACATGCACATCAAATTTCTTTTCCAGCTCGGCTATGGCATAATGGGCCGGGTTAGGCTCACATTCCAGAAGTTGTTTGCGGCGTTCATTGTAAAACTGGATCACGAGTTCCATATTGGAAGCCCATGCTTCAGGAGTGGCAACATCCTCTACCCTGTGGTCGTTCCAGAGGCCATCATTATCGCGGAAGGTTTTCAGGCCGCTTTCGGCGCTCACCCCTGCTCCCGTCAGGACTACTATTCTTTTTGGCATTGGCAGGACTGATGAAAGTTATAGAAGTTTTAAACCCCCATAAAGGTACAACAAAAAACACACAAAAAAAGTGTACCGGCACCCGGCACACCTTTTTTGAATCTCTCTTTTAATGCTTTGCGGATCAATCGAATAATTTCATCTTTTCGAGGACATCTATTGACGACTTTACCGAATTCGCCGATTCCTTTACCATTTTCTTTTCACGTTCGTTGAGTTTCAGTTCGATGATCTCTTCCACACCGTTCTTTCCGAGTTTTACAGGTACCCCCATATAGATATTCTTTAATCCGTATTCGCCGTTGAGGTAAGCACATACGGGGTATATCCTTTTCTGGTCATCGACGATGGCCTCCACCATCATGGCAGCTGCAGCTCCCGGAGCATACCAGGCCGAAGTCCCCATCAGGTTGACCAGTTCACCACCGCCTTTTTTAGTCCTTTCGTCGATGGCATCCAGTTCCTCCTTGTTCAGGAGTTCAGTAACCGGGATCCCGGCAACGGAGGTGTATCTCCTGAGCGGAACCATGCTGTCGCCATGTCCTCCCAGGAGCATGGCATGAATATCTTTTGGCGATACGTCGAGGGCGCTTGCCAGGAAGGCCTTGTATCTTCCCGTATCCAGGATACCGGCCATCCCGAAGACCTTGTTGGCATCCTTGTTGGCAGCTTTAAAGGCCGCATAGGTCATCACGTCAAGGGGGTTGGAAACGATGATCACGATGGCATCAGGCGAATACCTGATCGACTTTTCCACCACTTCCTTCACGATAGTGGCATTGGTCTTGATAAGGTCGTCGCGCGACATGCCCGGCTTGCGGGGCAGGCCGGAGGTGATCACAATAACCCCTGAACCTTTGGTCTTCAGGTAGTCGTTGGTAACCCCGATCACCCGTGAATTGAAATTGTTGATCGATGAGGTTTGCCAGATATCCAGGGCCTTTCCTTCGGCAACACCTTCTTTGATATCGACAAGGACCACTTCCCTCGAAAGGTCCTTGTGGGCGATCACGTTGGCACAGGTAGCTCCGACATTACCGGCACCAATAACAGTAATTTTCTTCATGATTGATTCCTCTTTTTTTCGTTCTTTCGCCATCCCGACGAATTATATTATTCGTAAAAACTCCTTAAAAGGTTACAAATATATATAAAATCGTCGATATAACCTTTTCCGGTCAGGAAAGGGAAAAAAATAATCATTCCGCACGGTTTCTGCCATGCAGCAAGGCTTTGGTGGTGTATGATAAAGATCGTGCGATCAGGCCTTAATACAGCCCGGTACATTCTTCGCCCTGTTCCCTGAGCGACACGCATTGGGCATCCAGGGCAGCGATCATGACCATGTTTACGATCTCTTTCACCGTGCTTCCGATCGGCAGAACGTGAACTGATTTCTTCAGTCCGTTAAGAACCGGTCCTATCACCTCTACATCGGCGAGTTCCTGCAGCAGTTTATAGGCAATGTTGCCGGCTGTAAGGTAAGGGAAGATCAGGGTATTGGCCGCCCCCCCGACCAGCTTGGAGAACGGGAAGTTATTTTCGAGGATCTCCCTGTTCAGAGCGACGTTGGCCTGCATTTCGCCATCAACGATCATGTCGGGGTAATGTTTGTGCAGATATGCAATGGCGTCGCGCTGCTTATCGGGTATATTGCCCGGGTTGGAGCCGAAGTTGGAATATGAAACGAAGGCGATCCGCGGTTGGATCTTGAATTGTTCTACGGCATATTTTGTCTGCAGGGTGATCTCAACCAGGTCTTCCATGGTTGGATTCTTGTTCACCGTGCAGTCGGCAAAGAAATATGGCCCTCTTTTGGTGTTGATGATGTACATGCCGGAAACCAGCCGGTGTCCTTTTTTGATCCCGATCACTTCCAGTGCCGGCCTGATGGTTGAGGGATAGTTCCTGGTCTGGCCGGAGATCATCCCGTCGGCAAAACCGGTTTCCACCAGCATGGGCGCATAGTAGTTCCTGTGCAGCAGCAGATCGTAGGCCCCTTTGCGGGTTACCCCGCGGCGCTGGCGCTTTTCATAAAGGATCTCGGCAAATTCCCTGCGCTTGTCTTCAACGGCATCCGACCTGGGATCGATGATCTCCACACCTTCCAGTTCCAGCTTGTTCTCCTTGATGATCCGCTTGATCTCTTTTACGTTGCCGAGCAGGATAGGAATGGCTGTTTTTTCGTTGAGCACGATCTCAGCAGCCTTCAGCATATTATAATCTTCGGCTTCGCCGAAAACCACGCGCTGGATGTTTCTCTTTGCCCGTCCTTTGATCTGGCGCATCAGCGGGTTTCCGATACCCAGCCGTTTGCTCAGTTCTTCCCGGTATGCATCCCAGTCTTTGATGGGTTTCCTGGCCACACCGGTATCCATGGCAGCTTTGGCCACTGCAGGCGCCAAGTGAATGATGAGGCGCGGATCGGTGGGTTTGGGGATGATGTATTCCTTTCCGAATTTCAGGTTCTTTTCGTGGTAGGCAATGTTTACCTCTTCGGGAACGGGTTGCTTGGCCAGCCCGGCAAGGGCTTTCGAAGCGGCGAGTTTCATCTCGTCATTGATGGTCGTGGCCCTTACATCGAGGGCGCCCCTGAAGATGAAGGGGAATCCCAGAACGTTGTTGATCTGGTTAGGGAAATCCGACCGGCCCGTGGCCATGATGAGGTCTTCGCGGGTTTGCATGGCCTCTTCATAACCGATCTCTGGTACGGGGTTGGCCAGGGCAAAAACCACCGGGTTATCGGCCATGCTCCGCAGGTATTCCTTCTTCAGGACCCCGCCGACCGAGAGGCCCAGGAACATGTCGGCGCCCTTGATCGCATCCTCGAGGGTGTCGACATCCCGTTTGGTCACGAATTCTTTCTTTACCTTGTTGATATCGGTACGCTTTTTATTCAGCACTCCCTTGCTGTCGAGCATGATGATGTTTTCTTTTTTGACGCCCAGCATCAGATACAGCCTGATACATGAAACCGCTGATGCCCCGGCACCATTCACCACGATCTTGATCTCGCTGATCTTCTTGCCCGTGAGTTCCAGGGTATTCAGGAGCCCTGCGGCCGTGATGATGGCCGTACCATGCTGATCATCGTGCATCACAGGGATGTCGAGGGCAGCCTTGATCCTGTCTTCGATCTCAAAACATTCCGGGGCCTTGATGTCTTCAAGGTTAATGCCCCCGAAGGTCGGGGCAATGGCGATCACCGTATCTACAAATTTATCGATGTTCTTCTCGTCGATCTCGATGTCGAAAACATCAATATCGGCAAAGATCTTAAACAGCAGCCCTTTCCCCTCCATCACGGGCTTGCCTGCATCCGCGCCAATGTCGCCCAGGCCGAGCACGGCCGTCCCGTTTGAGATCACGGCCACAAGGTTGCCCTTGGCTGTGTATTTATAAACATCCTCCGGATTTCTGTGGATTTCCATACAGGGATCGGCCACCCCGGGGGAGTAGGCCAGCGAAAGGTCACGCTGGGTTGAATAGGGCTTGGTAGGGATCACCTCAATTTTCCCAGGCCTGCCTTCGGAATGATAAGCAAGCGCATCTTTGCGAAACAGATTGTCCATGGTTCAGAGATATTGTTAATGAAATAACAGTAATTCGCAAAGCTACTAATATTTGGATTTTCAGCATCGTGCCCCCTGCAATTTTTATCATTTCTAAATTCCTGATGCTGAAAGGCCATTTCCTTTGCGATTTGTTATTTTATTAGATTTGCAACTTTATTGAAATCTTCACTCAGTTACTATGTACGCATACATCGAAGGGAAGGTTGTGGAGGCAAATCCGGCATACGCCGTGATAGATGTGAACGGGGTCGGCTATTTTATCAACATTTCCGTTTACACCTATTCACACCTGCATGTTGAGGAAACAGGCAAACTCTATACCCACCTGGTGGTGAGGGAGGATGCGCATATGATCTTCGGTTTCTCGACGGAGCAGGAACGTATGCTGTTCCGCCATCTCATCTCTGTATCCGGGGTGGGGGCCAATACGGCCCGGCTGATCCTGTCGTCGTATTCGCCCGACGAGACCATCACGGCCATCACTTCGGGAAATGCAAAATTGCTGGAATCGATCAAGGGAATTGGGGCCAAATCGGCACAACGCATCGTGATCGACCTTAAAGATAAACTGAGCAAGGAAGGCTATATAATAGAAGAAAAATATACTGTTCCGCACAATACGCTATTTAATGATGCGTTAACAGGATTAACCTCTTTGGGTTTTAACAGGAAGCAAGCAGAGAAGGCCTTGGATAAAGCTTTTACCGGCATTAAGGATAAGGATACGGATACTGCACCGACGGTTGAAGAACTGATCAGGGAAGCCCTTAAGCTATTATAGGACTTACCCTCGTTGAGCCCGGGGTTGTTTTTGCACAACACTGCCTGAGGCAGAGTAAAACTAACTTGGATCATTGATACGGATAATCAAATATCTGTTCAGTATTTTTGTATTTGTTTCCATCTTCACGATCGTGTGGGAAACTTCAGCCGGCATTAGAAACAACGACGCCGTTACCTTGCCGTGGCTCCCGCCCGATACCATCCTTCCTGACACAACTGCAAGGCCTTCACTGATCTACCCCTTTCCGGACAATGATGAACTGCTTTTCATCCCCTCCGACACGCACGGGTTGTACATGGGAAATCCATCGAACCTGCAAACGGAGATCGAGTACGATCCCGAAACGAACGGTTACCAGTTCCGGAACAAGATCGGTGATCTCGACTACCGGAACCCAAGCTACATGACCTTCGATGAGTTCCAGGAATTCCAGTTGAAAAATTCGGTCCGCAGCTACTGGATACAACGTTCTCAGTCATCGTCCGGCATGGAAGGCGACGACGGGATCATCCCCAAGATATACATCGGCGGGAAGTTCTTTGAAACCATCTTCGGCAATAACACCATCGACATCCGTCCGCAGGGTTCTGCAGAGCTTATTTTCGGGATCAAGAACAACAAGACCGACAACCCGACATTGAACGTGAGGCAGCGCAGGACCACCAACTTCGACTTCGACATGAAGATCCAGATGAACGTGGTGGCCAAGATCGGAGACAAGATCGAATTCAGGACCAATTACAATACCGAGGCCACATTTGATTTCGAGAACAAGCTGCAGCTCAAATACGAAGGGAAAGAGGACGAGATCATCAAGCTGATCGAGGCAGGCAATGTTTCCCTGCCGCTGAACACCTCCCTGATCACCGGTAACCAGAGCCTTTTCGGGATCAAGACCAGGCTGCAGTTCGGCCGTACCATGGTCACGGCTGTGTATTCTGAACAGCAGAGCGAAACCTCACAGGTCACCGTGCAGGGCGGTGCGCAATCGAACGAATTCTACCTTACCGCCGTTGACTACGACGAAAACAAACATTTCTTCCTGTCGCAGTATTTCAGGAGCAAGTACGAAAAATCTCTTTCGGAGCTTCCGTTACTGATCTCCGACGTCAATATCACGAGGATCGAGGTATGGGTGACCAACATCGGTGCCGCCGTAACGCAAAACAGGAATATTGTGGCATTCCAGGACCTCGGCGAAAACAAGGTGATTTACAACCCGAACGTGAACCCCAACCCGGGCCGGACCCTGCCATCGAACTATTCGAACGACCTGCTGCAGGAGCTTGATACTGCGCGCATCCGCGACATCAACACGGTTTCAAACTACCTGAAAAGCCTGGGTTATCAGCCTGGGGTAGACTTTGAAAAGGTAGAGGTGGCCCGGAAACTGGATCCCTCCGAATATACCCTCAACTCAAAGCTGGGCTTCATCTCACTCAACACCACCCTGAACTCGGACCAGACGCTGGCAGTTGCTTTCCAGTACACCGTGATCGGCCAGGACAGTTCGATTTTCCAGGTGGGTGAATTCTCCGACCAGGGGGTGGTTGCCCCGTCCTGCCTGGCCGTAAAACTGCTGAAAAGCACATCACTGAACACCAGGGTTCCCATGTGGGACCTCATGATGAAAAACGTGTATTCGATCGGGGCTTACCAGGTGAGTCGCGAAAAGTTTATCATGAACATCCTCTATTCAGGCAACGACAATGGTGTACCGACCGGCTACTTTGTCGAAGGTCCTGACGACATCAGGGGTGTCCCCCTGCTGAAGGTGTTCAACCTCGACAACCTGAACCAGCAGCTAAACCCACCCGACGACGGGCTCTTCGACTTCATAGACGGAGCCGCGACCAACGGGGGTACGATCCAATCGTCGAACGGGAAGATCTTCTTCACCGTGCTGGAGCCCTTCGGCAGCTACCTGCGCAACCAGATCATCAGCAGCGGGGGCGACTCGGCCCTGGCCAACCGCTACTGCTACGATTCGCTGTATACGCTCACCAAGACAGGGGCTGAGCAATACCCCGACAAGAACAAGTACATCCTCGAAGGATTTTATCAGTCTTCTTCGGGATCCGAGATCAGCCTTAACGCCTTCAATGTACCGCGAGGATCAGTGAAGGTGACCGCAGGAGGCCGTACCCTGGTCGAAAATGTGGATTACACGGTGGATTACACGCTTGGCCGCGTGAGGATCATCAACGAGGGCATCCTGAATTCGGGAACCCCCATCAATGTGTCGATGGAGAATAATACGTTGTTCAACATCCAGACCAAAAGGCTGATGGGCTCGCGCATCGAGCACGCCATCAACCCCAATTTTGTGGTCGGGGGAACGATCCTGAACCTGCGCGAACGGCCCCTCACGCAAAAGGTCAGCTATGGCAACGACCCGATCAACAACACCATCTGGGGCGTCGACCTGAACTACCAGACAGAGTCGCGCTTCCTCACCAAGATGGTGGATGCCATTCCCTTCATAGAGACGAAAGAAAAATCGATGATCAGCGTGAATGCCGAGTTTGCCCCTTTCATACCCGGTCATTCAAGGGCGATCGGGAGGACAGGGACATCCTATGTTGATGATTTTGAAGGGGCCAAATCCACGATCGACCTGAAGAACTACGGCACCTGGTTCCTGGCCAGTACACCCCAGGGACAGCCCGACCT
>JAXGTH010000034.1:0-20632 GCA_040775045.1 Bacteroidales bacterium | reverse complement strand
TTCGTTACATAAACAATTGAAGATAAGATTAGTTGCATACCGGCACATATTCTTGTCCCGAAAAATATCGATCATGGATCCAAAGCCATTCGGATTTTGTCATTACAGCCTGGTCCCCGTGCGGACAGAACCCTCGCACAGGGCAGAACTTTGCACACAGTTGATCTTTGGCGAACTTTACGCCATCCTGGAGCGTTTCGAGGACTGGTTGCGTATACGGATCATTTACGACAACTACGAAGGCTGGGTCAACCTGTCGTCGGTGTATCCCATCGATGAGCAGGAGTTCAGGCGACTGCAGGACCTGCCCTGCTCGGTTAGCACGGAAGTGGTGCAGCTGATCGAGAACAGGAGCATCCAGGCTTTCTTCCCTGTCCTTATCGGCAGCTCTTTCCATGGCCTGAGCGAAAATGCCTTTTCGGCCGGGGAATATGAATATTTTTTTGAAGGGCTCACCGAACCCATCCCCCATGATTGTACGCGCGAAAAGATCATTGAAATGTCGATGATGTACCTGCATGCACCCTATGAATGGGGCGGACGCTCGCCTTTCGGGATCGACTGTTCAGGATTCGTTCAGATGGCGTACAAGCTGGCAGGAGTCCAGTTGTTCCGCGACTCGACGCAGCAGGCCACACAGGGCGAAACCATCAGCTTCATCAGTGATGCCAGGCCCGGCGACCTCCTCTTCTTCGACGATGAGGAGGGCATGATCAGGCATGTGGGTATATTGATGCCCGAAGGCAGGGTCATCCATGCTTCGGGCCGGGTCAGGATCGACCGGGTCGACCACCAGGGCATATTCAATGTGGAAACGAAACAATACAGCCACCAGCTCAGGCTGATCAAGAAGATCCTTTAAGACATCAGTATTCCCTAAGCCCGCTTTCTATATACTCGTGCTGCCAAATCCTGAATAATTTATCATCCCCGGGAGGAATTCCCGGATCTGTCCGTAACAAACGGGTATAGCTGTCCTTTTCGGCATCTCCGGCAGGGCTCCACGCAAACGACCTGTACTTTTCAACATCAAAAGATTTATACCTCAGTGAAAGTGTTGATGAAGGATCGGGCAACTTCCCGGCATCCGCGATCCTGAATGCCTCGTAAGCTATTTCGGCACCCCTTCCCGCCCTGAGGTACCCCTGTTCGGTCACAGGGATATCATCCTGCAGCAGGTTTTCAGCAAGGCGTTTCCTGAACCCTGCCTGCTGAAAGCGGTTTTTGAAGGCAAAGGAACAGTAGTTCACACCGATTGATAATCCCTGCTCCTTCGCACTGTTCAGGATATCCAGGGCTGCCAGTTCCGACTCCACCACGACGGGTTTCTCGGCAGGGTAATAAGTATAGTCCCTTTTGAGCAGATGACCGGCATTATGGGGTGTGAGCCTCAACTGATGCAGGTTGAGGTATTTTACACCGGCTTCCTCCATTCGTGGCAGCAGCCTGGCAAGTTTTTCTCTGTGTTCGGGTATTGCCGGTATCTCCACCGTAATATTCCTGATCGCCTTCCTCGCCAGTGCAATGCGTTCAAGGCTGTATCCGGTAGCGCCTATATCGAAGCGTACCTCGTCTAGCCCGGCTTCGGCCAAACGCAGAAAAAGTTCCCTGCTTGCGACGATGCCGTTGGTATACAACCAGGTATAGCAGGGCTGAGGGCCCTTTTTAACCTCCCGGAGATAGTTCAGCACCCTGTCGGGAAACAGCAGGGGTTCCCCACCACTGAAAGCCGCGGCCCTGAAACCGAAACGGAACACATATTCAGCGTAGGCAACTGCTGTAGGAAAGCTCAGGCCCTGTGTGGATGGTACTTCATCCCCCGCCTGGGGAGAAGGGCAATAAAAGCAGGAAGCATTGCATTTGCCGGTAATGAAAAGGCAGCTCCAGCGTCCCTGACCGCAGAGCCTGCACCCTTCAGAAATATCCCTGTAATAAGGTTTGGTCCCCTTGAAAAAGCTCAGCCCTCCTGAGGCGCGCAGCAAATGGTCGCGCATATCCTGAAAATGTCCGGACTGGTATGGATTCAACCACCGGATCCCTGACCGGGAATCATAAAGCTTTTTATTCCTGTTAAAAAGTTCATTCAGGTATTTCTGGTATGCATTCATGAGTTCTACTTATCTGATAGATCACTGCAGAAATGAAATTCCGGGGCCTTTCAGTCCCGAAGAACAGATAAGAATGCCATTAAAGCTCAGAAAAGATATACAGGCACATCAGGAGCATCTTACAGCGCCTTTGCCCCCGTGAAGGTGATATGTAGCATGATGCCTGCATGGCACAGCAAAGGTAATGAAGAAATTTCCGGATGATGCAGGGATTACCTGATATTGTACTGCAGGCCGGCGAAGAAATGCGGTATCACCTCTTCGAACATGAGGAAAAATCCTGCCGTGGACCCCATCCCGTATCCCGTATTCAGTTCGATCTTGTCGCTGATGCGGTAGTTGAGTCCGATACTGGCGGCATTCTCAACGATCCACTGATTGTCGGACCTGATCTCGCTGTACGGGGTTACATAATACCAGTACTGGGTTTCATAGATGGAAAAATCCATCTGGACGAAAACATTGAATATCTCATTACGGGTTTTGATGACCTGGCGGAAACCGAAGTTCAGCCCTAGTGAATTCTGCCGGTAACGCGTAATTCCCTCCTCCCTTGAGTATTCCTTGTAAATATAGGTATACTGAGGTCCGGCATATAAGACACTTCCCCTGTGCCAGACATTCATCACTGCGCTGGTATGCATGATGGGCATATTGAACTGCTGCACCAGGCCTACTCCGAAACCCCATTTCCCCTTACCCGGTTCAGTGCTATATGCCTTTCCTGACTCATTATGCCTGCTTCCTTCCTTAGCCCTGACCGAATAATCCTTCACCTGGTACAAGGGCATGTCGTCAGGACGGGTGATCCCGCGCTGGGCATAATAAAAGTATATATGCTTGGCATTCACGTGGGTGATGCGGCATTGAATCGTGTCGCCATTTTCGGTAATGATGCGGTCGGGAAAATCCTGTCCGGATACGGCCATACTAATGACCAGCAACAACAGAGATATAATGACTCCGGGTTTCAAGGGTCTTATCAAATTTGGGTCAATAAAATGTAATCGCACAGCAAATATAAGGAATTGAAAAGCGTTTCGCCAAATATTTCTTGAATTTTATTAACAATTGTTCAGGGGAAATGTTTAGACCCTGCTTTAAAAAAATGTCTGAAACCTTTTCCAGCCTTACCTTCCCGGCACATTACAGGATGGATCACATAGCTGTATTTGATGCTGATCACAACTTTAATCTACGCTTATGCGGCTTGATTCTAAATAATTATCCGGGTAATGGCCATATAGAATTTTCGTTTACATTTGCCGCGTTCTTCAGGAACAAGCTTTCTTCGGGGCAGGGTGAAATTCCCGACCGGCGGTGAAAGTCCGCGACTCCCGAAACTTCGGGACTGAACCGGTGAAACTCCGGTACCGACAGTACAGTCTGGATGGTAGAAGAAAGATACCCGGTTCATCCATGCACTGGGTCATCCACGGATTCATTCCATCTGTTTCCCCTGCAGATCGATCTTGCCTGTAAGACTGGTAATGTAAAAACTAAGATTTACTGAGCATGAGCAGAAAACAGATCATGGGGCTTTTATTCAGCCTGGCCATGACAGGTGCTGCCGCACAGGGCACACTCCGCGGAACCGTTTTGGATGTTACGACGGGGGAAGCCCTTCCCGGGGCCAACATCCGTAACCAGCAGGAACTGACAGGCACGGCCAGCAGGTCGGACGGAACATTCGAACTTTTGTTGCCTGAAGGCGATCACAACATCAGCATCAGCATGGTAGGTTATACCGGATATCATGCAGATATCAGGATTGCTGACGGACAATACTATGACCTGGGGAGGGTATTTCTCACACCGGAGGTGATCGGTCTGGAAGAGATCACGGTCATCAGTTCCCTGGCTGTCGACCGCAAATCACCGCTCACGGTATCCACGATCAGGGCCGAAACCATTGAAACACGGCTTGGCGATGAGCCCCTTCCCGGTGTGATGAGAAACGTGCCGGGGGTTTATGCCACCCGCACGGGTGGTGGCAGCGGCGATGCTGCCGTGAACATCAGGGGCTTCAAACAGGAGAACATCACCCTGCTGCTCAACGGCATTCCCATCTCCTCGGTCGAAAACGGTCTGGTATACTGGAACAACTGGCTCGGGCTTGCCGATGCCACCTCCCGTATACAGGTGCAGCGTGGCCTGGGGGCTGCTCCCGCCGCCATGAACTCCGTGGGCGGCACCATCAATATCATCACATACACCACCGAAGCCAGCAGGGGCGGCAGCATCAGCATGTCAGTGACCGGATATGGAAACATGAAAACAGCCTTCAGCTACAATACGGGAGATATCGGTAATGGGATGTCGGTGAGCCTGATGGGCTCCCGCATCTGGGGACCGGGCTATGTCGATGCCACTTACGTGAACGGATGGGGATATTTCCTTTCCATCAGCAAAACATTCAACAGGGCACACAAGCTGGTATTCGTGGGTCTGGGAAATCCTGAAAAACACGGGCAGCGCAACTTCATGCTCCGGCAGGAAGAAGTTGACCGGTACGGGCTCAGATTTAACAAGGATTGGGGCAGCTATAACGGCCTGATCAACAACAGTTCGGAAAACTTCTACCATAAGCCGCTCCTGAGCCTAAATCATTACTGGACCCTCAACGATAAGTCGTTCCTGGCCACCGCGGCCTATTTTTCCTATGGGTACGGCGGAGGCAAGTGGTCCGACAACTTCATGACCGGCTCCAGCATATGGGATTACAGGAACCCGTCGGGGCAGATCGACTGGGATGCGATTTATGAAAACAATTCCACACATACGGATACCTTTACCCTCGCAAGCGGACAGGAAGTGACGGGATTTTCCAGGAACATACAGACCAACTTCCTGGCTTCTCACGTCTGGACCGGGCTGATCTCGACTTTTGACCACAGCTTCAGCAATGCTTTCAAACTCACTGCGGGTTTGCATTACCGTTACTTCAGGTCAAGCCTGCAACAGAAGGTGCGCGACCTGCTCGGAGGGGACTTCTATATTGACGATTATGCATGGTCGCTGGCAGGGGTGGCAGGCCGCAGCCAGGTAAAACATACCGGCGATATTGTGAAAGTCGACAACGGGGCGCTCATCCACTACGTAAACCTGTTTGCCCAGGCCGAATACAGTTCAGGCAGATGGAATGCATTCATTGCGGGATCCCTGTCGCAAAACTGGTACAGGCGTGTCGACCATTATAACTATGTGGAGGATCCCTGGAGCGAAACGGTCGAACTGGCTGGATTCGATTTCAAAGGCGGGGTGAATTTCAATATCAATGAAAACCATCACCTTTATGCCAATGCAGGTTATTTTTCGAGGGTTCCCTACTATAAGTTCGTGTTCGGTAATTTCACGAACACCGTATCGCGCGACCTGGCCAACGAGAAAGTCTCATCCGTTGAAGCAGGGTACGGGCTGAGCCGGAAAAACACACGCATACGCCTGAACGCCTATTACACTTACTGGAAGGACAAATCCTTCCTGGCCAATGAGTACAACCAGTTCCTCGACCCTGTGCTCATCCGCGGCCTCGATGCCCTTCACACCGGGCTGGAGATGGAAGCCGACCAGCGTGTGAACAGGAACATATCGCTCGGAGCGCTGTTCTCGCTGGGCAACTGGCAATGGAAGAACAACGTGGCGGCAGAGGTCTACGACAACAATAATGTGCTGAAAGACACCATTGCCGTATATGCCGACGGACTATACGTGGGCGATGCGCCCCAGCTGCAGCTCGGGCTTAGCGGGAATTACCGTTTCCTCGACCACTTCACCCTCGGGCTGAACTGGATCTATTACGACCGGCTATATGCCGATTTCAACCCGGTTGAACGCAATGACCCGGGCGACCGGCAACAGTCGTTCCGCATCCCGTCATACCATCTGCTCGACGGACATTTCAGCTTCGATTTCCTGATCTTCGGTCAACAGGCTACTGCATATGTCAGTGTAAGGAATATCCTGGATTCGAAACACATCATCCGGGGCCTTGACGGCAGCGGGCACGATATTGAGAGTTTCACGGGCTTCTGGGGTTTCGGCCGGACAATGGATGCGGGGATCAGGGTGAGGTTCTGATAAGGTTTACATGATGCGGTATGGGGGAAGGGGGACGGGGGATGCGGTTCGCGGTATGCGGTATGCGGTTCGCGGTATGTGGTTCGCGGTATGTGGTTCGCGGTATGCGGTTCGCGGTATGCGGTTCGCAGTATGCGGTGAGGTAATGATTCGGGCAACAGCCATGGTCCATTGCCTTGCCATTGATCGGGTGCAAATATTTTCAACAAGATATTAACACCTAAATCATTCATTTTAAAGGGAAAATTCGGTGATGCCGTTTCAGCCCCCTGTATTGTTAACAATTTGTTAACCCAGGCATATCCATTACTTTTTACATTTGGGTAAAATCTTTAAACCAAAATTCATTCACTATGAGAAAAGTTTACCAAATTCTGATGTTTGCGGCCTTCGTGCTGCTTTCAGGCGCACTGGTTGCGCAGGGTACGGTTAAAGGCCGGGTGTTGGATGCCGAGACCAATGATGGTCTGATCGGGGCCACCGTCGTCGTTGAAGGGACAACCATCGGGGGTCCTACCGACATGAAAGGCTTCTTTGAGTTCCAGGCCCCGGCAGGTACCCACAAAGTGGTGATCTCCTATGTGGGTTATTACTCAAAATCGTTCGACATCACCGTTGTCGACGGACAAGCAGTCAACATGGGCAAGATCATGCTCGATCCCAGTGCCATCGGTCTGGCAGGTATCAACATCATTGCCGACCGCGCAAAAGAGAGGGAAACACCGGTCGCCATGACCACCCTGAACAAGACCCAGATTGAAGAACGCCTGGGTTCGAGGGACATCCCGCTGGTACTCAACATGACCCCAAGTATCTATGCCACTCCCGGTGGCGGCGGTGCCGGTGATGCCAGGGTCAACGTGAGGGGTTTCAACCAGCGGAACGTGGCCATTATGATCAACGGTATTCCCGTTAACGACATGGAAAACGGCTGGGTATACTGGTCGAACTGGGACGGTATAGGTGATGCTACCTCCTCCATCCAGGTACAGCGCGGTCTGAGTGCTGTGAACCTCGCCACACCATCTATCGGTGGTACCATGAACATCATCACCAGTCCCGCCGAACAACAGGCCGGCGGTATCGGCAAGTTTGAGCTTGGTTCGGGCAACTTCATGAAAGCCACCCTCACCGCCCACACTGGCCTTATCAATGAAAAATTCGCTATGAGCGTAAGTGCGGTCAGGAAGGTTGGCGACGGTATTGTTGATAAGACCTGGACAGATGCCTGGGCCTATTATGTCGGTGCAAGTTACAACGTGAACAAGAACCACAGGATCGAGATCTTTGCCATGGGTGCACCGCAGAAGCATGGGCAGAACCTCTACAAGCAGAATATCGCCACATACAGCCATGATTATGCTGATCAGTTCCCGGGTTATGACTCTGCAGCCTATGCAAAGTTCAACGATAGGGGGATATTGTTCAACTCTAACTGGGGTCCGGTTGATCCCACCTATGACGGCGAGCAATTCTACAATGGGAAAAACCACAGCCGTTATGCCGAGAACTTCATCATGGAAAGGGAAAACTACTTCCACAAGCCCCTTGCCAACATCAACTGGTATGCGCAGTGGAGTGAAAAGGTATCCATGTTCACCACCCTGTATTATTCAGGTGGTAAAGGCGGCGGGTCAGGCACGCAGGGTTCCATCAGGTGGGATTATTCCGGACAGCCGAGGACGCCCGACTGGAATGCCACCATCGCCAGGAACATGGCAGCCGATACCTCTTTCGGTATCCTGAGGAACTCCGTCAACAACCAGTGGACCGTTGGTGCCATTGCCAAGGTCAAGGTCGACTGGAGCGAAAAATTCAAATCTGTGGTGGGTGTCGACTGGAGGACCGCCAGTGTGGACCACTTCCGCGAAGTGCGTGACCTGCTGGGTGGACAGTTCTACATCGACAATTCCGACGAATTCAACCCTGGTAAGAAAACATATATGGGCGACAAGATCGCTTATGACTTCACCAACGACATCAACTGGATCGGCGGTTTCCTGCAGAGTGAATACCACGATGAGAACCTCACGGCTTACATCACCCTCGGTATTTCTAACATCAAGTACAAGACAGATAACCGTTTCCTCAAGGATCCCGACGACCCGAACAAGAACCTCGTGCGCGAAACCGATCCTTTCCTCGGTTACCAGATCAAGGGTGGCCTCAGCTATAATGTGAACGAGAGGTGGACACTTTACGGCAATGTCGGTTATGTCTCCAAGGTACCCATCCTTGATGCTACCATCAACGACTACACCGGCGACCTGATCGAAGACCCGGAAAACGAAACCTTCATCTCCGGTGAAATCGGGGTGAACTACCGTTCGGCCGATGGCTTGCTCACTGCCAATGCCAACCTGTATCACACCACCTGGAACGACCGTACGGTCAACGTCACGGACTATGATAACATCACCGGTTCCGAAGGGATCTTCACCATCCTGGGCCTGAATGCAGTACACCAGGGTATCGAAGTGGATTTTGCCGTTCAGCCTTCTGACTATTTCAGGTTAGACGGTGCCGCTTCCCTCGGGAAATGGATGAACACGAACAACCCCACGGCCCTTTACAAGGAATACGGGAACCCGGATGCCGACACAAGCATTAACATCTATGCCAAGGACCTCAGGACGGGTGACGCCCCGCAGACACAATTCGCCCTTGGCGCAACGGTGTTCCCCTGCAGAGGTCTGTATGTAACCCTGACCTACAGGCATTATGCCAACTATTGGTCAGACTGGAACGTTGTGAACAGGACCGATCCCGACGATGTTGCACAAAGCTGGAAGATCCCTGCATACTCCATTTGGGATCTGCATGCCGGGTATCAGCTCCCGCTGAAATCGAAGACCGGTGTGGAAGTTTTCGCACACATCTTCAACCTGTTCGACCAGGTGTACATCTCTGATGCAGTTGACAACAGCGCCTATAACGGTTACAACGCCGCCGACCCGCATACTGCTCCACGTGCAGAAGTGTATATGGGTCTGCCTTTCAGCTATAACCTGGGTGTTAAGATCTCATTACGCTAATTTTGAATATTGATTTTCGAACCCCGGCACCCCGGTGCCGGGGTTTTTCTTTCCCTTAAAATGCAATCCGCATGAAAAGAGTACTGGTTATTGTCATCCTGGTGGCCGTTGCAGCCCTGGCCGTTTATTTTATCAAGAGCAAGGAAGAGGATAAAACCTACCTCGTGGTGCTGTCGATGGACGGTTTCCGCTGGGATTATCCCGACAGTGTGGCTACCCCGAACCTTGATGCCATCGCAAAAAATGGTGTAAAGGCCGCAGCCCTCAGGCCCGCGTTTCCCACCAAGACCTTTCCGAACCATTACACAATGGCTACGGGGCTTTACCCCGATCACCACGGCATAGTGCTGAACTCTTTCTTCGACCCTGCCAGCGGCAGGCATTATGCCATACGCAAGCGTGAGGCCGTCGAAGACGGATATTTCTATGGAGGGGAACCCATCTGGGTTACGGCCGAAAAACAGGGAATTAAAAGCGCTTCCTATTTCTGGGTAGGTTCCGAAGCGCCCATACAGGGGATACGGCCGTCGATATGGAAGCGGTATGAAAACGATTTCCCCTATGAACAACGCATCGATTCAGTGATCGCCTGGCTGCAGCTCCCGGAGGACCGTCGCCCGCAGCTCATCATGTGGTACATGGACGAGCCCGATCATTCGGGCCATGCCTTCGGACCCTTCTCAAAAGAAACCAAGAAAATGATCATGTACCAGGACAGCCTGCTCGGCATTTACCTCAAAAGAATATCAGAACTTCCCCAGGCCGCCGACATTAACCTCATCATCACTTCCGACCACGGCATGCAGGCCTCCGATCCGGAGCGTACAGAATACCTTGAAGATTACCTGAAAGAAAGCTGGATCGCCGACCTGCAGGGATACAACCCCAATTTCAATATCCTGGCGGCAGAAGGGTGCATCGACTCAATTTACAATGCCCTGCTCGCTGGCGGGCATTTTTCCGTTTGGAAAGCCGGGGAAGTGCCGGAAAGGCTTCATTACGGAACCCATCCGCGCTGCACCGACATCATCGTTTGTGCCGACAGTGCCTGGCGGATCAAGGTCAGGCGCGACAACCGTCGCGGCAGCCTGGGCGACCATGGCTACGACAACCGTAACACCGACATGCATGCCATCTTCTACGCCATGGGCCCGGCATTCAAGAAAGGACATGTCCATCCGGAATTCAACAATGTGGACCTTTACCCCCTCATGGCTCACATCCTGGGACTTTTACCGGCTCCTGTTGATGGTGAATTCGGAAATGTTGAAGGCATGCTAAGACCTCGATAGAAGGAGATGATCCACCATTACCATGGCACCCATGGCTTCCACCACGGGCACGACCCTTGGTGCGGCACATACATCATGCCGTCCCCGGCCGCTGATGGTGGCCGCCTGGCCGGCACGGTCAACGGTTTTTTGTTGTTTCCCGATGGTGGGGATCGGCTTGAAGATCACCCTGAACAGGATGTCTTCACCGTTCGAGATCCCGCCCTGTATACCCCCGGAATTATTCGTGGCCGTGCGGATGTGTCCGTTGTGCATTGTGAACAGGTCGTTGTATTCCGAGCCCTTCATTCCCGCTGCATAGCGGCCGCTTCCATAATCGAAGGCTACGGCGGCATTGATGCTTAACATGGCAGAAGCAAGGTTGGCCTGGAGTTTGTTGAAAACGGGATCGCCCAGGCCCGCGGGCACCCCGGTGATCACAGCCTGGACCTCACAGCCGGTGCTGTCACCTTCTTTCCTGATGGAGCTGAGGTATCG
Organism: Bacteroidales bacterium; assembly: GCA_040775045.1. Lineage (GTDB taxonomy): Bacteria > Bacteroidota > Bacteroidia > Bacteroidales > B18-G4 > B18-G4. Next base: position 9,640 of record JAXGTH010000034.1, on the reverse strand, counting down.
CTGCATCTTCCGCGAAAGTGCCCTGTCAGGGCATTGCATGGATGTTTCAGCAGCCTCTTCCATCTCATCAAAAGCATAATCGCGTTCGATACGGTAAGGGCCAATGCCGCCGGTAATGGCTGCAATGAATATCCCCGAGCGTGCCAGGATCTGTTTTGCAACACTGCCTGCCACCACCCGGGCGGCCGTTTCCCTCGCTGAGGCACGGTGGACAAGCCTGTGATCGTCGAGGCCGTATTTTTTGTGATAGGTGTAATCGGCATGTGAAGGCCTGTAAAGCTCCCTGAGATATTCATAATCCTCTCCGATGCTATCTTTGTTGGGAATGATAAAGGCGATAGGCGCCCCGGTGGTTGTTTCATCCAGCAGGCCTGAAAGGAACTGCGGAACATCAGTTTCTTTCCGCCCGGATGCCGTTCCTGAACCTGGCCGCCGGCGCCGCAGGTCGCGAAGGATTGTTCCCAAATCAAGGCTTATCCCTGCCGGGCATCCGTCGATCACCCCGCCAACGACGGGACCATGCGATTCACCAAAGGAGGTGAAACGGAACAATATGCCGAAAGAATTTCCAGCCATAATCCAAAGGTACGGATATTTTAAAAAGATATGAGGGATTGTATTCCAGGGGATAGCGACAAGTGTACGGCCTAATCCCTGACCATTTTTCGCAGGTATTTTACCTTGGCTTCCATGGCAGCAACCTCCTGCCTGGCCTTTTCGATCTTCTGTTCGAACTCCTTTTTCAGGATGTCCGCCTTCTTCGAATTGGCAAAGAATCCCAGGTTATTTTCCCAGAGGATGATATCGTCCTTCATTTTGGTGATCTTGTTGCCCAGGAAATTGATCTCCTTGCGGTATACCCTCCCGGCATCAGGCGAATCCTTCACTGCTTCCATGCGCGTGGTATAGCTGGCATTGTTCAGCTCCATCGTACTGATCTTAAGCTCATCAAGCCTGGAATCAATGGCTTCCCTGAATTCCTTCTGTACTTTCTCCTTTTCCTTCATGGGCACAAAACCGATGTCCATCCACTGGCGCTGGAATTCTTTAAGAATGTCAAGGTTTTTGGCCTTATCATCAGTAAATTCGTATGTCCTGACCTTTTCGATCAGTTCCTTTTTCCTGTCCAGGTTTTCCTGTTCATTATCGTGTATGGATGAGAAATGCCCGGATTTGTTGTTGAAGAATTCGTCGCATGCTGAACGGAAACGTTTCCATATCTTATCGGAGTGCTTCCTGGGCACCGGCCCGATCTTCTTCCATTCCTGCTGCAGCCTGATAAGCTCCTGCGTGGTCCTTTTCCAGTCGGTGCTGTCCTTCAGGTTTTCTGCTTCAACGCAAAGATCAACCTTCAGGTTGTAATTGTTGAGTTGCTCCTGTTTGATGTTGTTCAGGAATTCTTTCCGGTTGGAATAGAAAGCATTCATGGCCCCTTTGAAACGGCTCCAGACTTCGGCATTTTCCTTCTTGGGGGCGCGGCCGATGCTGCGCCAAACACTGAAGAGTTCTGTCATCTTTTTGGTCTGCTCCTGCCAGCCCTTCATGGTATCGGGATTGACCGACAGGATCTCCTCGGCCTGCTCACAGAGGCCGTTCTTGGCCAGCAGGTTCTTTTCCTGCTCCTCCTGGAGTTGCCCGTAATGCTCGCGCCGGCGTTCGTTGATCTTGTCGGTGGCCGCCTTGAACCTCTCCCATATCTCATCGTTCTGTTCATGCGGAACCGGTCCGATATCCTTCCACTCCTCGTGATATTTCTGTAACTGCTTGAACGATTTAATGATGGATGTCTCAAGCAAAAGCTCTTCCGTTTTCTCACATAACTCGATCTTGAGCTCGAGGTTCTTCTTCATGTCAAGGTCGCGAAGCTCCTTGTTGATCTTCACCTTGTCGAAAAACTTCTCGACAAGGAAGTGATAGCTCTGCCAGAGGTTTGAAACCTCACCCGAAGGGACCATGCCCACTTCCTTCCATTCGGCCTGCAGGGCCCTGAACTCGTCGTAGGTCTTTTTGAGGGTTTCCTCCGAATTGATCAGTTCCTTCAGTTTTTCAAGTATCTGGTTCTTCTTTTCAAGGTTCTCAAGTTTCAGTTTCTCCTGCTGCTCATTGAACCTTACCTTGTTTTTGCGATATGTTTCAAAGGCCCTGTTGAACCTTCTTTCGAGTTTACTTTCTTCAGGTGAGAAATCATCCTTGTTGCCACCTTCCTCAAGGAATTTTTCCAGGGCTTCGTTCTTCTCTTCCTTCAAAATCCTGAGAAAAGCGACCTTGATCAGTGAAACCCTCGTCTTGATGAGTGTGATATCCTCAGTCTGAACCAGGTCTTCCAGCCTTCCCACCAATTCCTCGCCACTGAATTCCTCGAAGGCTTCATGCTCCTCTTCTTCATCCTCGTGATCTTCATCCTGGTCATCGTCCTGCTCATCAGCCGGTTCCGCAGCTTTTGCTTCAGCTTTTTCATCAGGGCCTTCCTCCTCACTTAAGGCAGGCTCGTCAGGCTGTTCCGTGGTATTGCCTTCAGCGGTCTCTTCGACTTTTTCGGCATCTGCTTCCCCGACAGACTTAGGCAAATCTTCCACTTCTCCATCAGGCTCCTTGGTTTCCCCATCGGTTACTTCAGGGACAGGATCAGGTTCGGCCGGGGATTCTTTCTTTCCGGTCATCTTTTTGGCTTTTCCGTCGTCATTCTTTATTGCTGCTTCATCGGCGGCAGGGATGTTCTCCTCCGGGCTGACGGGTTTGTCCGGATTCTGATCAACAGGTTTCATGTTTTTCATAATTCATGGAATGATTTCAAATGTGTCTAATGAAAGACTTGTCAGAGCTACTCATTATTAAAGGACTGCAAAAATAAGAATAATTTATATCGGGCAAAATCTTTTTACCTGCACCAAAACAAAGCCAGGCAGCCCGGATGGTCCGGTCAGCGGGTGATGGCCTGATTAAATATTATATATCCGAAATTCAGGAACACGGAGAACTTGTCATTGTTCCGGTCGTAATAGTTCAGGCTCAGGCTCAGGGGCCCCAGAGGGCTATGCCAGACCAGGGATGATGAGGCGATGACCGAGCGGTACGCGAACGCTTTCCCGTTAACGGCATCCATATTCTCATCGGAGAGTATTTCCTGGTAGGGCTGGAAAAGGTACCCTTCCAACCTGAAATCGATTTTACGATAAACATCCAGGATGAATTTCAGCCCCAGGGCGGCATAGTTGTAGGCCCTGTATTTCGGCAGGAACAATATCCTGCTTTCGAGTATAGGCTGAAAGGCAGGAGCAGCCAGCAAACTCGAAGTGTAGTTATCGAAAAAGCCCTGGTTGGAAAGCAGCACTTCCCCATAAAAGCCCAGTGAAAGTGGCCCGATGTGATCGAAGTAGTTATCGTACACCAGCCTTGCCTGCCACCAGGAATGATCCCTACTATGAATCCCGATATCGGCAGAAGTGGATCCCGGGGTATGGGTTTCGTGCCCGAAGATGTAACGGGCTTCGGCAAGGAACCTTACCCCTGCACTCGGGAACTGTTTACGGTTGAGCGAATTGATCTCGAACATGATTCGGGGAGAGACCATATCAAAAGACGTGATATCAGCTGTATCTTCTCTCGAGAAAACATTGCTCTGGTAATATTCATCCTTCAGGCCCCCGAAATTGATGCCAAAAACGAGTTTTCCGTTATGTGACGCAGGTATACCTGCAAGGAAATGCCCGTAACTCTCACGGGTGATGAGGAATGACGGGGTTTCATCATCAAAGAAATAGGTCGCATTGCGGAAATAGTTCATGCTGTTGTAGGTGTACCCCAATTCCATAAAAAACGGCGTACGCGAAGGGAAATCGATCCTGCCGGCCAAAAGGTATGAGTTATAGAAACGCCCGAGGTACAGGTTGGTTTTCAGGCTCATGGACTGCCGTCCCAGGTATCTGTATTCGAGGCCAAGGAAGGCACCGTTCGACGTACTTGAACTGATATTGCCTCCCAGCGAACCCACAAAATTCTCGGATTTCTTTATGTTGAGGTAGAGATCATAGTAACCGGTAAGCGGGTTGTATTTCATTTCCGGGAAGATCGAACTGATCTTGTCATCGGCGATAAGCTTGAAATACTGCATTTTCACCTTCTCCAGGTTGATCACCCTTTCCCTGTGCTTGAAAAGCTTTCGTACATATTCCGACTGGTTTTTATTCAGTCCCTCGATATGGATCGAATCGATTAACAGTTCAGGTTGCTTTTGCCTGAAAAGTTTCCTGCGGTTATCCACATCTGACGATGGCACCCTCCGCCTGACCAGGTCATAAATTCCTCCGATATTGTCGAGCACGGTCTGGTAGCCTATTTCGATCAGTTCCTCAGCGGTCGAGAAGTCGAAAAGCGACTGGCTGTAAAGCCTGTGTTCGAGAAGGATCCCACAGGTGGTATCGAGGGTAAAGTCGGCAGGGGCCATCAGCATGTTCTGCAGCTGAAGGACAAGATCATCATCGCCCGGCGATTCATAATTACCGGCGGCCTTGCTGCCTATGATCACGTCAGGGACGAAAACATCCCTTGCAACATCAGCCGGGAAGTTATTGTACATCCCGCCGTCGAAAAGCAGCTTGCCATCAACTACGATCGGCTTGAAGTAAAAGGGGTATGTCATGGAGGCCCTCACGGCACTGCCCAGCTGTCCTTTCGACAGCACGACCGATTTATTGGAATCGATGTCGGAGGCCATGCAGCGAAACGGAACAAAGAGTTGGTTAAAATCATATCCGGCAGCCGCACTGGCACCGGCATAAAGCTCCAGCAGGTCAAAATCCATTTCGTAGGGGGGGATGATACTCAGCGGTAATTTGCCTGTGACCCGCTTCTTCACGTCATTGTAATTGAACTTGAGGGTTATCCATGAAGCATCGGGTGCAGCTTGTTTGAAATAATAGGCGTACCTGTCCTCGACCCCACCCGACGACCAGCGCCTGAACTTGTCGGAAGTCAGGATGCCTGCAATGCTGTCGGGAGAATATCCTGCAGCATAAAGGCCACCAACGATGGCACCCATGGAAGTCCCTACGATATAATCGATGTGGATATCGTATTCCTCAAGGGCTTTGAGTACGCCCACATGAGCCATTCCCTTCGCCCCACCCCCGCTGAGCACCAGGGCAACACGCTGCGGGACGGCCTGCACTGAAATGAAAGCCAACAGCAGAAAAATGATGAGCCGCGAAAGGATATGTTTTTCCATGGATAAAAAACAACGATAAAATTACGATTTTTCGTATGGATTTCTAAATCCCTGATGCGGACATTTTTCAGAAAGAAACGCTGTAGCCTTTCCTAAACATAGGAGAGTGCCTGATCAAGATCGGCAATGATATCCCCGGCATCTTCTATGCCTACCGACAACCTGACGAGTTCATCGCTTATCCCTGCTGATTTCTTTGCTTCGGCAGAAAGCTTTGCATGGGTCATGGAGGCAGGATGCTGGATCAAAGTTTCTATGCCACCCAGTGAAACGGCCAGGAGGGCCATTTTTACATGGTCCATCATCTTCTTTCCGGCTTCGAAACCACCCTTCAGTCCAAAACTCATCATGGCGCCAGGGCCATCCATCTGCTGCCTTGACAGTTCATGCTGGGGATGTGAAGGCAGGCCCGGATAAAGGATCCATTCGATCTTTGGATGCTTTTCAAGGAACTCAGCCACTTTCATGGCGTTTTGCTGTGCCCTGTCGATGCGTATTCCGAGTGTTTTCAGTCCGCGCCTGGTCATGAAAGCCTGATGGGGATCCATATTGCAGCCCATATTGACCATCACCGGCCTGATGCCTTCATAAAGTTCTTTTGTTCCGGCAATGATCATGCCTGCCACGATGTCGGCATGGCCATTGATGAATTTCGTCATGGAATGCAGCACCACATCGGCACCCAGGTCGAGCGGCCGTTGCAGGTAAGGGCTGCAAAAAGTATTATCGACACAAAGCGGGATATTGTTTTCGTGTGCGATATTGGCAAGCGCCCGTATATCGGTGATGCCGATGGTCGGATTGGCAGGCGTTTCCGTATAGATGAGCCTGGTATTTGGCCTGATGGCAGCCTTCACCTGTTCGAGGTCCGTAGTGTCGACATAGGAATATTCAACCCCGAACTTCGAGAAATATTTTTCCATTACACTCCGGGCAGGGCCATAAACAGCATTATGGCTGACCATATGGGCTCCTTTACCCAGAAAATACATATACACTGTGGTGATGGCTCCCATCCCGGAGGAGGTCGCAATACCGCCAAAACCGTTCTCAAGCTCTGCCAGGGTCTTTTCAAGCTCCCCTATGGTCGGGTTGCCACTCCTGGTATAAATATATCCATCGCTTTCTCCCGAAAAGCAATGTGCGCCGTGATCAGCATCCTCGAAAGAGAAAGTCGACGACTGGTAAATGGGTGTCGTAGCACTGCCTAACGGATCCTTAAAACCTCCCGCATGGATAAGCTTTGAATTGATCCCCTTGTCTTTAGTATCCATAATGATCCTGTTATTTATGTTTATGATTCAGTCAGGCTGCAAATATATTCAGATAAATTATATTTATCGGTACCAAAACGGGATTATTTCATTTTTATGATCTTTTGGGGAAGGAAAAACAAATCTGTATATTTGTATGCAACCCCATAAATATTCTATAGCATGAAAAAGATCCTGAGCCTCATCCTGTTTTCATCCCTTGTTTTGTCGCTTTCGGCCCAGAATTTCGTCACGACAGTACCACTGGACAAGAATGCCATCCTGGAGGAGTTCACCGGAGTATCCTGCCCGAACTGTCCTGCAGGACACCAGGTAGCCGCTACGATCCTTGCCAACAATCCGGGCAGGGCCTTCTGTGTGGCCTATCATCCCTCTAATTCGAGTTATACTTCTCCATACCCGGGCGAACCCGATTTCAGGCGGACATACCCGAACGCCTTCTATACGGTGCCCTATTGCGGTTCCTCACGCTTCATGCCAAGCGCTTTTATCAACAGGAGGGAATGGACCAACGGTGAGCGCATCCAGAGCCGTACCGAATGGACCCCATACTGCAACACCATCATGTCCGAGCCTTCGCCGGCCAATATGGGACTGTGGACCTCCTATGATATCCTGTCGCAAACCCTCTATATCACAGTCGAGATTTACTATACGGAGGATATGCCCGATGAAAACCATGTTTACGTGCTGCTTTCGGAGAACGACCTGATATCAACGCAATCAGGCGCCTCAGGCCCTTACACGCATAAACACACTTTCAGGGAAGCTTTTGTTGAACAGTGGGGTGATGCGGTCCCCGGGCCCACCACGCAGGGCAGCCTGGTAACCCTTGATTATGAATGGGATGTATCAGGGTCGGGATACGTGATGAGCAATTGCGAAGTGCTGGCCTTCATCGAGAACCAGTCCGACGGGGAGATCATCACCGGCATTGGCGTGCATGTGGGCGATGCTACCTATATTGAACCTACTGCCGGTTTCTCTGCCGACCTGAACAATATCGGCATAGGCGGAACTGTGACCTTTACGGACGAATCAACAGGATACCCGACAGCATGGGAATGGACTTTCGAAGGCGGTGATCCTGCATCATCAACGCTGCAATCACCTCCCCCGGTAACCTATGCAGAGGCAGGTCTTTACGGGGTGACCCTTGTCGTGACCAACCCGGCAGGGAACAGCACGCTGACCATTTCCGACTTTATCAATGTGGGCAATGTGGGCATCGCCGAAGCAATATACGAAAAGCCTTATACCCTTTATCCCAACCCCTGCAGGGAGAAGCTTCATATCATCGCGAATGCTTCGCAGCTGCCTGAGCAGGTCAGGATCAGGAATGCAGGCGGGCAGGTGGTCATGACAATGGGTTCGGGGACAAAGGGCCCGGACCAGATCGACCTTTCATCGCTTGAGAAAGGCATCTACTTCGTGGAGATCATAGCCGGGGGATCCAAAATCATGGAAAAGGTGGTGAAGCAATAGGACCGCAATGCACGGCATGCGGTACGCGGTAAACGGAATTACGACAGCACTGGTTAGAAGGGCCAGAAGTTATTGTCGAACCATACCTGTTCCTTCAGGTCGTCGCTCAGCTTTTTGAACATATGGTGGTGTGTCCGCTCCCAGTCGGCAAGCATCTGGTACATTTCCTTCTCGTTGGGGTCGTCGGTCTCGTCAGCCCTCCCCTGGTAAACTTCGATGGCACGGGTCTCAAAATCTATGGCCGCTGAGATCGCTGCTGCTTCATAGCTTGCCGCACTGATCTCTTTTTTCATCTGTTCGCTGAGGATCATCACCGCTTCCTGATCGTCGGAAGGTTCCGGGACGTCGTTCTTGTCAAACTTGCCGGTCTTTTCGAATGCTGCAAATTGCCTGGAAAGAAATTTGATATGCTCATCTTCCTCCTCTGCCACCATGGTAAAGACCTTCTTTACTGCCTCACTCTGTGTCTGGCGGGCCAGTGTGGTATAAAATGCTTTCCCCCTGCGCTCAAGCAGGATGGCGGTCTTCAGGATATCTTCTGCTGTTTTTTTCATGCGCTTGTTTTTTTAACAATAATACAAAAAAATGCTGTTCAAGGCTGGCCGCCCGACGATTAAATGCGCCAGAAGGAATGCATTCGTGGGGCCTGACGCCGAAAATCCATAACTTTGCCTTATCAACAATGGTCACCCATGAATGTTCATCAAGCTGAAACCGCGGTCAGGGAACTGTATATATCCTGGGCAGGGAAGCCTCCGGTTCAGATGACCCCCCTCGCAGCGGCGGGCTCACCAAGAAAATACTTCAGGATCGACGGCCCGGATGTTGCTGTTGTCGGTGCTTTCAATCCCGACCTTAAAGAGAACGAAGCATTCCTAACACTGACCAGGCACTTCCATGGGATGGGGCTGCCGGTGCCGGAACTGCTGGCCAGCGATCGGCCGAAGGGTACCTGTCTGCTGGCCGACCTCGGCAATACCAGCCTCTTCGACCTGGTGGTCAGCCGTGAAGATATGACCGTTGTCGGGGAAGATCTCTATGCCCTGCTGGCGCAAACGATCAGGATGCTTCCCCATTTCCAGGTGGAAGGTGCCCGCGGCCTCGACTTCAGCATCTGCTATCCGAGGAGCGTATTCGATGAACAGTCGATGATGTGGGACCTTAATTACTTCAAATACTATATCCTTAAGACATCCGGGATCTATTTCGACGAACAGGGCCTGGAAGACGATTTCAGGCGTTTTGCCTCTACCCTGATGCAGGCCGGGCAGGATTATTTCATGTATCGTGACTTTCAGTCGAGGAATGTCATGATCGACGGCGGGAAGCCCTGGTTTATCGATTACCAGGGGGGCAGGAAGGGGCCGCTTCAGTACGACCTGGCATCCTTCCTCTACCAGGTGAAGGCTTTTTACCCGGAAGGGACAAGGGAAAAACTCATCGGTGAATACCTTGATGAACTGGCCCTGCTCACACCTCTCGACCATGAAACCTTTATGGAATATTTCTATCCCTTCGTTTACCTGAGGTTGTTCCAGGTTCTGGGCGCCTACGGTTTCCGTGGGCTCTTCGAGAAACGCCCCCACTTTGCCGGGAGCCTCGATCCGGCCATGAGCAGCCTCTCGGCCTTACTTGATATACATCCTCCCGGACCTGA
>JAXGTH010000033.1:0-20817 GCA_040775045.1 Bacteroidales bacterium | reverse complement strand
CTCTACGCACCTGAATTTGAGGCGGCAAAGCACCTGATCCGCATCATGGCCATCAGTCCCGTCATGTTCACCCTGATGCACGTTTACGGCACCAACTACCTGATCATCATCAACAAAGAGAAGGTCCTCCGGAACATCACCGTCATCTCCTCGGTGGCGGGACTGGCGGCGGCCCTGCTGCTGATCCCCGCTCTTGCGCAGACGGGGGCAGCAATCACCCTGGTCCTCTCCCGCTCTCTGATCGGCGTGATGTGCCTGGTCTTCGCCCGCAGGATCATGCTTTCATTCAGACCCGTGGGTCAGCCCGTGATCGGTCATTAAAACATCATCAATACCAATATTACCTATTATGTTAGCGATTCATATCTATGAGAACGGGTATTCGGACCGGTGGGTCCGGTACTGCGAAAAGAACGAGATCCCCTATCTGCCCGTGAACATCTTTGATTCGGACATCATCGCCCGGTTAAAGGAACAGGGAGTGACGCTGCTGATGTGCAACCTGTCCCTGACAGACCACAGGAATGCGCTGATCTCCAGGGAGATTCTGATGTCCGTCCAGAAAACGGGCATCCGGGTGTTCCCGGACCATGACTCCTACTGGCACCACGACGACAAGGTGGCCCAGAAATACATGTTCGAAGCCCTCGGCATCCCCCATCCCCGGAGCCAGGTGTTTTACAGCGGGAAAGAAGCCCGGCAGTGGTTGTCCGCCGCCTCCTACCCCCTGGTGTTCAAGCTTCGGGGCGGAGCCGGATCCTCCAACGTGGTACTACTCAAGAATTACGGTCACGCGAAAAAGTATGTCCGCCGCATGTTCGGCAAAGGCATCAAACCCAGTCCCTCGGTACTGAACGACTACAAAACCCGGCTCAGGGTCCACTCCAAAAGAAAGGACATGCGCGCCACCCTGATGCGGCTGCCCGGGACCATCCTGAACATCATGACCGTCAACGCCAGGAAACCCAGGGAAAAAGGGTATTTCCTGGTGCAGGAGTTCATCCCCGGCAATCCTTTCGACACCCGGGTGTTTGTCATTGGCGACCGCGCCTATGCATTCAGAAGGATCGCCAGGAACAACGATTTCAGGTCCTCCGGCAGCGGAGAATTCGATTTTAACCCCGACAATGTGGATAAACGTGCCATCACCCTGGCCTTTGAAACCGCCCGGAAGATCGGGGCCCAATCGCTTGCTTGCGATGTGGTATTCGACAGCGAGGACCGGCCGCTGATCCTGGAGGTATGCTACCAGCAGACCGCCTGGCCTGCCTACAAATCCGGGGGATACTGGGACACCTCCCTCCGGTACCACCCCGGTGCCATCTGGCCCGAGGAGATGATCATGGAACAGATGATGGAAATGCACAGGGAACTCCTGCAGGAGCCCGTCAGGCATGAAGGATAAAATCACCCTGCGGGGACTCGCTGCAGGGATCTACCTGTTCAGCGTCCCCGTATTCTCTTTCTCGGCAGAACTCGGGCTGAATGCAGTTCCCCAGCTCATCGGGGCCATGCTGGTGCTTTATGCCGCGGCGGACCTGATCATCACCGGGGAGATCCGCAGGAACGTGCCCCTGCTGCTCTATATCCTGTTTGCCCTGTGGAGCATCGTCCCGGCCGTCTTTTCCGAATTCACGAACCAGATGGGGAGCGGCACCACCCTGATCAAGGTGATGCTAATCACCGCCGCCGTATCGGTGCTGGTGAAGAGCCGGATGGATTTCATCGTCAGCCTCAGCCTCTTCTTCCTTTCCGTTTTCGTGGCCATGTGGCTGAACATGGATGACCTTACGGCCCTGAGGGCGTCGGAGATCACGGGGACGGACCGGTTCGCGGGCACATTCGCCAATGCCAACACCGCTGCCATGTACGGCATGACCATCATATGGAGCGGATTCACCCTGCTGATGATCAGCAAAAGATCCTTCATCACGGCCCTGATCATCACCCTGGGGATCGCCCTGGCCATCGTACTGATCATTTATTCCGGCTCCAAGAAAGGGTACCTGGGACTCGCCCTCTTCGGTCTGCTCGCCGCCTGGCTGGTGATCAAAAAACCGGGAAGGTCCTTCATGGGAAAAATCGCGGTCTACCTCACAGTGGCTGCCGTCCTCTCCGGGGTCATGTACGTGCTCTACACCTCTCCTTTTTTCTACCGGGTGGAGACCATGTTCGACGAGCAGTACTCCACCGATTCGCGCATGTACCTCTTCAACAGGGCGCTGTTCGTGTGGGGCAGCTCGGTGAAGAATTTCCTGATGGGGGTGGGACTGGGAAACTTCAAGTTCTACAACAACCTGCACGTGTACTCCCACTCCACCATTGCCGAAACGCTGGTGTGCACGGGGGCGATCGGATTCCTGCTCTATTTCGGCAGCCTGGGCTCGGTCCTCGTCCTTTACGGAAAGGCCGCCACCGTGCTTCCGGCGGGACAGAGGACCCAGGTGTGGCTGGTGTTTATCCTGATGCTGCTCATCCTCTTTTTCAATGTGGCTGCGGTCCTCTACGCCAGCAGGATCCTGTGGCCGCTGCTGGGGATCATCAGCTCCCAGGGCGTCACCCTCCTGGAGACCGCCCCACCCCGGCGCGGGGAATTGATGCCGTCCCGGTTGAATTACAGTACGGGAAATCTATCTGTGTGATATGGAGATCCGCTGCGCCATATGAAAATTCTCTTTGTGCTTCGAAAACAATCTGTGTAACTCGAAAACTCTTAGCGTGAAATGAAAATATTTTGGATGGAATGAAGATTCTCTGTGTGATATGAAAATACTCTGCGTGATTGACAGCCTGGGACAGGGCGGCGCCCAGCGGCAGTTGGCTGAGCTGGCCGTCGGATTCAGGGAAAAGGGGCACCAGGTCTCCTTCCTCACCTACCACCACATTCCTTTTTTCAACGAGGTGGTGGAAAAAGCGGGTATCCCGATCACCTGCATCGAAGAAAGGAACTACCTCCGGCGGCTGTTCAGAATGAGGCGGTTTATCCGGAGGGGAGGTTACGATGCGGTGCTGTCGTTCCTGGAAAGGGCAAGTTTCATATGCGAGTTTGCAGGGCTACCCCGCAGAAAATGGAGGCTGGTGGTGGGCGAGCGGAATGCGGGTGCGGAGGTGAAGCGGAAGCCCGTCATGCGTTTTTTCCTCCTTTTCCACCTCTTTGCCGATTACGTGGTGGCCAACTCCGCCTCCAACATCCGGATCATCCGGTCCCTCAATCCCCTGCTCCCCGCCTCCAGATGCAGGGTGATCTACAACATCGTGGATTTCGACCGGTGGAAACCGGCTATGAACAGGACCCGGAGAAACGGATCTCCCCTTAGAGTACTTGTAGCGGCCAGGGTGGACCACCAGAAGAACCTGAAGGGACTGACCGATGCGCTGGCGCTTATGAAAAAGGAGGAATTGGAACGGATCCGGATCGACTGGTACGGGAGAATGCCCGGGGAGGAAAAGCTGGATCCTTCCACCCGCGAAGCGCTGGAGGCGATCCGCTCAAACGGACTCGGAGAAGTTGTCCGGTTTTATCCACCAGCACCGGACATCGAAAAGCAGGTCAGCCGGGCAGATGTGGTAGGACTTTTCAGCCTGTACGAAGGTTTTCCAAACTCGATCATCGAGGGGATGGCCATGGGCAAACCTGCCTTCTGTTCGGCGGTCTCCGATGTTCCGGAACTGCTATCCCACGAACCGGAGCTCCTCTTCGACCCGGAAGACCCGAAATCCATTGCCGGTGCCCTGCAGCACCTGATGGGCATGGACCGGGGCCGGCTGGCCCGGATCGGAAGGGAAAATGAGCGGATCGCCCGGAAATGGTTCCACAGGGAAACCATCATCAATGAATACCTGGAACTGCTGGGAGCACCAAACCAGCCAAAATGAAGGCAAACGAAATGAACACAGCAGAAATGATCGTAACCGAAATGAAGGCTACCACACTAAATCCGGAAACGTCAAAACGGCCACAAATGCATCGCAATATATCTGATACAGTGCTTATCGTGGGCACGATCCCCCCGCCCACCGGAGGGGTGACCATCCATGTATCCCGTTTCCTTAAGCATCTGGAGGCCAGGGAGATCCCGTATACCTTCTGCGGCATCTCAGAGGGACCAGTGAAGATCCTCCGGCAGGTCATGAAACACAAAGTGATCCACCTACACGCCTCCAACTCCTATTTCAGGCTCGCTTTTTCGATAGTTTGCTTCCTGTCGGGGAAAAAGCTGATCCAGACGATCCACGGGGACCTGGGACGGTTCAGCCGGATGAGGAACCTCTGCGACCGGGTCGCGGTCCGCCTCTCCCACACCCCGGTGGTGATCAATAAGGGCAGCCTTGAGAAGGCCGGGAAGCTCAACCGGCGAAGCGTCCTGATCAGCGCGTTTATCAAACCCATAAATTCTGAACCTCTGCCTGATGAGATCCTTGACGGCCTGAAGCAGTGGAAAAACGGATTATCTCATATCTTCTGCGCCAATGCCACCAGTCCCGACCGCGATACCCTGGGACGGGAGATCTACGGGGGCAGCGAACTGATGAAGGTTTTCAGCCGGCAGCCGGAAAAAGGCCTCATTTTCGTGGACCCCGGCGGACATTACCGGGAAATCATCCGGGGGAATGGGCGCAGCAGGGAAGATGAAAGCATCAGTGAAAGCGAGAGCGACAGGGTGAGTGGAGGCACGAGCGAGAAAGGAAGAATCAATGAAAATGAAAACCTCCCCCGCAATGTTTTCTATATAAACCGGCCACTTCCCTTCTTTGAAATCCTGAAGTTCTCCGACTGCTACATCCGGGCCACCACCACGGACGGGGACTCCCTATCGGTAAAAGAAGCGCTTTCCATCGGTAAACCGGTGATCGCATCCGACTGCGTGGACCGGCCCGAAGAATGCACCCTTTACAAAACAGCCGACACCGGTGCACTGCTTCAACAGGTTGCACAATTCTCGGGCAACGGTCACCCGCCAGATCCGACCCGGAAAAATGCATTTAAAGAGGAAGTGGACAAGATCATCGCATTGTATGCAAATTAACATGGTACCCGCGCAAATTTCCAGGACCTGGCACACGGTCATCCGCCTCAAACCCGTGCAGGTCCGTTACCAACTCCTGTACAGAATGCCATCGGGAACCCGGAGGATGAAGCGCTTCCGGTACAGATCGTCGATGGCGGTAACGGGCTCTCCCGTGAAACTCCGTCCCTGGATCCCCAAACCACATGCTGCAGACGGAAACACCTTTTCATTCCTGAACCGGGAAATGGACATGGGAACCAGCATCCGGTGGGATGAGGCGGCCAATGGAAAGCTGTGGACCTACCACCTGAACTATATGGATTACCTCCTGCAGAAAGGTTTGACCAAAGAGGAAGGCACCCGGTACATCATGGAATTCATCCGGGACTTTCCGGGCAACAGCACCGGAAAAGAGCCCTATCCGATTTCCCTGCGGGGGATCAACTGGATCAAGTTCCTCACAGGGCATAAGATCAGGGACCGGCTCATCGATCATTCCCTCTTCGCACAGTACCGCATGCTGAAGAACCACCCTGAATACCATCTGATGGGGAATCACCTTCTGGAAAACGGCCTTTCGCTGCTCTTCGGAAGTGTCTATTTCAGGGATCAGGGACTGTATGCCATGGCAGGAAAGATCCTGGCCGCGGAACTTCCTGAACAGGTCCTGTCCGACGGCGCCCACTTTGAACTCAGTCCCATGTACCACCAGGTCATCCTCGACCGGCTGCTGGACGGGATCAATGTCCTGAAGCACAATCCCGTTTTCGATGATCAGCATCCTCTTCTGGCCCTCATGACCGAAAAGGCTTCCCTGATGCTCGGATGGCTTGAGCGGATCACCTTCAGCGACGGCACCATTCCGCTGTTCAACGACAGCGCCTTCGGGATCGCCCCATCCACCTCCGGTCTATTCGCTTATGCAGAAAGGCTTCAGATCCCTGTCCGAAAGACGCGATTAGGGCAGAGCGGATACCGGGCTGTGAATTTTAACACATACGAGATCCGGCTGGATGTGGGTGAGGTGGGCCCGGCCTACCAGCCCGGTCACGCCCATGCGGATACCCTCAACTTTGAACTGTATCACCGGGGAAAGCCCCTGATCGTAGATACGGGAACATCCACCTATGAAAAGGACGCCAGGCGCATGCTTGAAAGGGGGACTGCAGCGCACAACACTGTGGAGCTAAACGGACTAAACTCCTCGGAGGTGTGGGGAGGATTCCGGGTGGCAAGGCGCGCCTCGATTGTACACCTGCGTGAAGAGCAAAACACCATAGAGGCGGATCACGACGGCTACAGCCGCCTGGGAGTCACCCATCACCGCCGCTTTGTTTTCGATCCTGACCGCATACTGATTACCGACAAACTCTCAGGAAGCAGCCATCATGAAGGGATCGCCCGGCTCCATTTCCATCCTTCTGTTCAACCTGAGATCGAAGATCACATGGTGCGGTTTCAGGTCGGTACCATCCAATTCAGCGGAGCAAATCAGGTTTCGCTGACGACATATCATTACGCCCCCCAATTCAATACCCTGTTGCCTGCAAAGGCATTGGAAATTACTTTCTCCGGCAAGCTCGGCATAACAATCACATTTAATCAAAAATAGTACCTAATGGCAAGAATCGGAATCATCACACAGGTGTACAAACCTGAAATCGGGGCGGCCCAGAACCGGCTGTATGAGATGGCCGCCGGACTGAAAAATTACGGATGGGATGTATCCATTATCACATCCATGCCTAACTATCCCCACGGAAGGATATTTAACGGATACAGGGGAAGGTTCTTCATGAAGGAGACCCTGGATGACATGGAAGTGAGAAGATACTGGCTGTACCCTTCGAACAGCGGGAAAGCACTGCCCAGGATGCTGAACTGGATCTCATTCTCCATCAGCGTGCTTTTCTCCCTTCCCTTCATCAGGCGGAAAAAATTCGATTACCTGATCGTGCAGAGCCCTCCCCTGTTGCTGGGGATCTCCTGCCAGATCCTATCCCGCTTCTCACGAACAAGAATGGTCCTGAACGTATCCGATCTCTGGCCGCTCACCGCAAAGGAACTGGGAGCCATTTCCGACGGCTTTATGTACCGGAGATTCGAAAAGATCGAACAGCTGCTCTATCGTCGCTCCTTCATCCGCCTCGGACAGTCACAGGAAACCATCGAACATATTGCCAGCTACAATCCGGAAAGGACCTTCCTCTTCCGCAACGGTGTGGATCCCTCCCGCTACAGGGAGTTTGTCACCAGGAACAACAAAAGGGATAAGCCATCCATTGTGTATGCCGGTCTGCTCGGCGTCGCCCAGGGGATCGTGGATATTTGCAGGGGGATTGATTTCCGCGAGCTGGGGATGGAGTTTCATATTTACGGAGCGGGCCCTGAACAGAAGCAATTGGAGGAGTTCCTGGCCGCCCATCCTGGCCGTGGCATCTATTACCACGGTCAGGTCCCCCGTGAGGAAGTCCCCATGGTCATCCCGCAGTACTCGGCCACCCTGATCCCGCTGGTAAAACACCTCCCCGGGGCTGTCCCCTCCAAGATCTACGAATCCATGGCCGCCGGTCTGCCCATCATCTACTCGGGAGAAGGTGAGGCCCGAAGGATCATCGAGGAATACGACCTGGGCTGGACCTCACCGGCCAAAGATTTTGAGGCCCTGAAGCGAAACATTGAAAAAGTGGGGATCCACAAGGAAGAATTGGCAAGAAAGCGGCAGAACTGCCTGGAAGCCGCGGAAAAGGTTTTCAGCAGAGGGGCCCAGGTGAAAAGGCTGAACCATTACCTGAACTCCTTCATGACCTGCATGGAAGAAATCAAACAAGTCCTGATCCTCCGGGACACAGCCAGTCAGCATCCGACCCGCCTGAACGGCAGCTGGTATTCACCGGCCGGCCGGCATGATCAGGATCCGGTTACCCTGCACAAGGATCCGGTCCCACTTTACCAGGATGGCCGGGGACTGGTACCGGATTTCAGGGAAATCAGGTCCACAAGGGGATTGTGTGCATGCAGGAATCCCGCTGATTGTTCAAAAAACCATGCTGTATCCGCCACGTGATCATTCGATAAAAATGATTTTCTTTGCACCTGATGTTACGGCTATTCTTTCTTCTTCTGTTGATGTACGTCATCGCTGTCACCTGTGCCCACAGGTATGCAGCTGCACCCGTGGAAACCATGGAGATCAGTGACAGCCTGAAAGGAATCTCCGGACTGACATACTGGGATGACCGGCTCTGGGCACACAATGACCGGGAGGACCGATCACTTTACGCGCTGGATCCTTCCGATGGTTCCATTCTGGAATGCCTTGAACTGGAAGCAATCCATTGGGCCAGGCATGAATGGGAAGACATCTCACAGGACGATAAATATCTCTACATCGGGGATATGGGGAACAACACAAGCGGCAACCGGAGGGACCTGCACATTCTCAGGATCTGGAAAGAAAGTATCTACCGCGGCGAGATCCTTGTGGACACGATCTTTTATTCATATTCCGATCAGAGGAATTTCCACCCCATCTTTCCCAACACCACCCGGTTTGACTGCGAAGCGATGTTTGTCACCCATGACAGCATCTACCTCTTTACCAAGCAATGGGCCAGGGGAAAGACCTCGCTTTACTCCCTCCCGAAAACACCCGGCACCCACCAGGCCAGGCTTAAATCCAACTATCATGTGGGAGGCATGATCACCGGGGCCAGCTGTGATGAAGAATCGCGCAAGGTAGTCCTCTGCGGATATACGTTTGTGATGCAGCCATTCCTGCTTATTCTATCAGACTTCAAAGGAAATGACTTCTTTTCCGGTTCCAGGCTTAAAATACAGTTGGACCTTCCTTTCCACCAGGTGGAAGGCATTACCACCGATAACGGGACCCGTTACTATCTCTCCAACGAACGGTCCTATCTCCCCAAAGTACACAAACCTCAGAAAATTCACATGGTAGACCTTGGAAGGTATATGAACTGATCGGATCTAAGGAAAAAAATTGACGTAATAATCCTTTGTGCGGGTTCAGTTCAGACCTGGATCCTCTGGAAAGTTGGCCCATGCCCTGTATTTGTTTTTATAACGGGCCAGGGTATTGCTCCAGAACTCACTTTTCACTGCCTGCATCACCATCCTGGGTGAGATCTTCCCCACCAGCCAGGCATTTTCCTTTAATTCGTTTTCAAGCTGATTTGCCGACCAGCCGGCGTAACCCAGGAAGAAACGGAGTTCGTTTGGCTGGATCTCTCCTTTGGCGATCAGTTTTTTGATGAATTCAAAATCTCCTCCCCAGTAGATACCGTTTTCCACCGGTACACTTTCCGGGATGCGTTCTCCCAGGGTATGGATATAATGGACCGTATTCGTACTGACCGGTCCCCCGACCGAAATACTGAAATCCGAATCCGGGAACTCATTGATGATCTCGTTCACTTTCATCTCCAGGGGTTTGTTCAGGACAAAACCCAGGGATCCCTCTGCGTTGTGTTCGGTGATGTAGACGATGGAACGGCGGAAGTAATTATCGCTCAGGAAAGGCTCCGAAATGAGGATTCTGCCCTTCTCTGCCACATTCTCTTCGGTGATATGGAAAAAGTCTATATTCAGGTCCATAGACACGCATTTTCCCTGCCAGCAAGATACGCCATTTTTTACTTTTTTTAAAACGTACCTCCCGGAAAAATAGTATCTTGGCTGCTTATCAAAACCGCCCATGAGCCGGAAAGAAGCCAGGCAACCAAATCTGATTCAGGCACTCATCCCCATTGTCGTTCTCATCGTCCTCCTGGCTCTTAATGTGGTTCATTTCGGCGATCATACTCTGGACGGTGCCAATCAGTTTGCCCTGATCATGGCCTCGGCGGTTGCCGGCCTGGTGGCTGTCTTTCTGCGGGTAAAATGGGACGATATACAATCCAGCATTGTAAAAAGCATCGGGTCAGCGATGCCCTCCATCCTGATCTTGCTTATGATAGGCGCCCTGGCGGGAACCTGGATGATCAGCGGGGTGGTTCCCTCCCTGATTTATTACGGTCTCAAGGTCTTCCATCCAAAGATATTCCTCTTCGCCACAGTCATTATTGCCAGCATGGTTTCCCTGGCTACCGGTTCCTCCTGGTCCACCGTCGCCACCATTGGCATTGCCCTGATCGGGGTGGGACAGGCTCTCGGGATCCACGAGGGACTGGTGGCCGGAGCCGTGATCTCGGGGGCATATTTCGGTGATAAGATGTCCCCCCTGTCCGACACCACCAACCTCGCCCCGGCCATGGCGGGGACCGACATCTTCACCCATATCCGGTACATGACCATTACCACAGTACCCGCAATGAGCATCACCCTCGTTATCTTTCTGGTCATCGGCTTCACCTACACATTTGAATCCACTCCCGGGGATATTGAAAAGATCCTGGGAGCCATTGACTCCAGATTCAGGGTCACTCCCTGGCTCATGATCGTACCCGCGTTCCTGATCTACATCATTATAAAAAAGATCCCCGCCCTTCCCGCGCTGCTAGCAGGATCACTACTTGCGGGCATTTTTGCAATCATTTTCCAGCCCCATCTTGTGCTTGAAGTAGCCCAGGATATCGAACCAGGAACAACCGGATTGCTTAAAGCATCATACCTCTCTGTAATGCAGTCAATTTTCGGGGATATATCCATTCAAACCTCGAACGAGATGGTCAACGAACTGCTCACCAGTACCGGTATGAGGGGAATGCTCAACACCATCTGGCTAATACTGGCAGCCATGATATTCGGCGGTACAATGGAGTCAGCCGGATTGCTGATCAAGATCACCAGCACCGTGATCCAATGGGCCCGAAACACAGGATCCCTGGTGCTCACTACGATTTTCACCAGTATCTTCTTCAACATTACCGCATCGGACCAGTACATTGCCATTGTGGTACCAGGACGAATGTTCGCAGATTCTTATAAAAAACGGGGATTAAGACCTGAAGTGCTCAGCCGGACCCTGGAGGACGGTGGTACGCTTACATCGGTATTGGTTCCCTGGAACACCTGTGGTGCCACCCAGTCAAGGGTTCTCGGTGTCTCCACGATGCATTACCTTCCTTATGCTTTCTTCAACATGCTGAGTCCGCTTTTCAGTATTCTTTTCGCTTATATAAACTACCGGATCCGGAGGTATGGGGATGATGAACCGGCTGCTAAACGAAATCAATAGTTCTATCTTTTGGTAATTCGTTTTTTTATATAACAAAAAACCCTCATTTAGAGGGCCTTGGCGATACGATAGTGTACTGAGTACTGGAAGAATACGGAATTATCAGTCAGGATATATTTCCACCTCTAACGATTCTGATCTATCAGAGCTATCTGCGTACTTTTTATTTGTAGAATGATATTCCGGGATAATTGCCTTGATTTTCTCTACCAGTTCAAATTCAGAGACAGCTTGATACGAACATAGCAATGCGTGGATTTCTGAAATTACCTGCTCTGGATCCATTGGTGAAACCTTTGCGATCTTAACCTTGGGATTATAGGTAGGAAGTGTATATTCTTCCTGGGTAAGTAATTCTTCAAACAGCTTCTCTCCAGGCCTTAATCCAGTGTATTCAATTTTAATATCTTTATCAGGCTCATATCCTGAAAGTCTGATCATTTGCCTGGCCAGCATATCAATTCTTACCGGTTCTCCCATATCGAATACGAAGATTTCACCTCCCACACCCATGAATCCTGCTTCAAGTACCAGCTGACAGGCTTCTGGAATTGTCATGAAATACCTGGTAATCTCTGGATGAGTAACGGTAACGGGGCCACCTTCCTCGATCTGTTTGCGAAAGATGGGAATTACAGAACCACTGGAGTCCAGCACATTCCCAAACCTTGTAATGACAAACTGGGTTGTGTTCCCAATTGACATTGACCTGGCCCGCACAATCATCTCGCAAATCCTTTTCGACGCCCCCATGACATTGGTTGGATTCACGGCCTTATCTGTGGAAACCATAACAAACTTCCCAACTCCGTATTTCATGGACAGCCTCGTCAGCAGGATGCTGCTTCCTACATTTACACGGATAGCCTCATACGGATTCTCCTCCATCATGGTGACATGTTTGTAGGCTGCGGCATGAAATACGATTTCAGGCCGGCACTCCTTGAATATCCGGTCCATCTTAATTTCATCTGTCACATCGCCGAGGATGGTCCTCAAAGGTGCAAATCCATAATGTTCCTGAAGTTCGTTTTCAAGGTGGAACATAGGAGTTTCTGCGTTATCAACCAGGATCAGCTTTTCCACATCAAACCTGGTTAGTTGACGAACAATTTCCGAACCGATCGAACCTGCTGCGCCCGTTACGAGAATTGTCTTGTTTTTAAGACCGTTAGCAATCCCCTCCATGTTAAGTTGGATAGAATCCCTGCTCAACAGGTCCTCTACCCTGATTCGCTTAAGCTGATCCAGGTTTAACTGTCCATTCAGCCATGTGTTTACTGCAGGAACCTCAAGAACTTCAAGCCCCAGGTCCACCGCAAATCTGTAAATCTTTGTCTTTTCTGAAACCTCGATATCCCTGATCGCAAAGATCATCGTTTTTACCTGATGCTTCTCCAGAAAACTGGCAGTAAGCTTTTTCGGGGTATAAACCGGTATCCCTTCCAAACTCTTATGCTGTAGTTTCTTATTATTATCAAGAAAAGCGATAATGTGATAATCATTCGCTGTGTCACAAGAGATAACTCTTGTTACAATCACCCCCATGGTCCCTGCACCGAAGATGATCACATTCTTTTTAGCAATTGGTTTTACTGAAACCATTTCGTAGAACATCTTGATCAGAATCCTGGTGGTAAATAATACTGCATTGATGGTTACAAAATGAATCAGGAGAATTGATAACGGGATATTCAATATTTCATACCACCCGGTTCGTCTGCTTATAGTAGTAAGTGTTAAAAGAAACATTAGAGACGATGCAGATGCTAAAATTATGTTGAATATATCCCGGATAGTCGTATGCCTGATAAGACCAGCATATGATTTGAATATTAACTCGAATACGCAATAAACTGCCATAACGATCAAGGACTGGTTAAAAGCCACTCCGAAATCAATTGCTGCGGGCTCAAAATTAAACCTCAGGATATAAGAGAAAATGAATGTAACGAATATGGCACTCCCATCGAAAAGGAAAACCATCCACCTTGGCAGAGAGTGCTTGCGAAATACAATCCTTGCCTGTGAGTGTAAATGTTCTTTAATAAAAGGGTTTTTAATCCTTATCACCTTTCAGTTTGGGTTAATCCGATTCTAAAATAAAGTTAGAGGTAATACTCTAAGTTATCAAACGATTATTGAATCATGAAGTGTTTATTTGATAAACATTAATTCGGAGTGGATGGGTGTATTCGAAATATTTGTGTAAGATAAATAAATGCCTTCTTTAATTACACGAATCCACTTAAAGAGAATTCAAAGTGCGTTGCTATTTAAAATATCATGAATCTTCATGCATATATATTTTATTTCTTTCTCTGTTAAGGCAGGATAAATAGGCAGTGATACCAATCCTTTCCAAGCTTTCTCGGTATTTGGGAAGTCGCTGGGAGAGAGATTGTATGTTTCCTTATAATATGTCATACGATGCAAAGGTTTATAGTGTACGGAAGTACCTATACCAAAATCTGCCATGATATTAATAAACTTATTTCTTGATACATGGGCATCGTCGTTTAATACTATTGGGAATAGATGCCAAGAATGATTCTCAAGAGGACCATTACATTGTGGAAGATCAATAAAACTGATATCATCCAATTCGCTGTAATAAAACTCTGCACATCTTTGTCTCTGTTGCCTGAAGTATTCAGCCTTTTCAAGCTGCGCAAGACCTATAGCAGCGTTCACATCAGGCATATTATATTTAAATCCAGGGGCAATTACATCGTATTCCCATAAAGAGCTGTCTGATGTAAATCTTTGCCAAATATCACGATTGATGCCATGCAATCGCATTGTTTTGGCTCTCTGATAAATCTGTTCATCATCAGTAACAAGCATACCTCCTTCTGCTGTAGTTATTGTTTTATTAGCATAAAAGCTGAAACAAGTAACATCACCATAAGACCCAATATATTTACTTCCAAATTTGGTTGGGAATGCATGCGCTGCATCTTCTATTATTCTTATATTGTTATCTTTGCATATATCTATAATACCATTACCATCTGTATTTGTCATTTCAGCAGCCTGACCACCATAATGAACAAGAATGATAGCTTTGATATCTTTATGAGTACTTAAAGCATTTTTGAGTATTGATGGTGTGAGTAATTTTGTACAATAATCTACATCTGTAAATACAGGATCTGCATCCACATATCTAATTATCTCTGCTGATGCAGTAAACGTAAGTGATGGTACAAGTACTTTGTCATTAGGCTTAATATCAATTGCCTCTATGGCGAGATGTAATGCCGAGGTGCATGAATTCACCGCACAAGCATGTTTTGCCCCTATGTAATTAGAAAATTTTTCTTCGAATTTTTGGGCCTTCGATGATGTTGTCAACCAACCACTTTCTAGGACCTCCTCAACATATTTATTTTCATTTCCAGCAAGAGTAATCTTTGAGAAAGGTATCTTCATAATGGATTTTCTGTTATTAAAGAAACTAAAGTTTTGCAGATGATTTTAATGTCCACCCATAAGTTATTTTCTTTGAGATATTTCTCGTAAAGTACCATTTTCTTAGGCAATATGTCTTTTAGGTACGTTTCTTCTGGATTCAATGATCCAGCAAGAATTTTTTCCTCATCTCTATATTTTATTGAAGCATAATCTGTAATTCCTGGTTTTAATATTAAAATCTTGGCCCATCTTTCAGGATATGCATCAATCCATCTTTTAACTTCGGGTCTTGGTCCTACAATAGACATGTCTCCAATCAGCACATTCCATAATTGAGGCAATTCATCTAATTTTGTTTTGCGTAGTAATCGACCCACTTTGGTTACTCTAGAACTGTCGCCTGGAAGAAACACTCCTTTTTCAGTTTCTTTTTGCACTCTCATCGTTCTGAATTTTATTAATCTGAATGCCGTCCCATCTTTACCGATACGATGTTGTTTAAATAAAATAGGTCCTGGATCTAAGAATAACAAAAGAATAATTACAACTAAAAAAATTGGTAGAAGTAAGATGATTCCGATCGAGGATAAAATTAGATCAAATGTACGTTTTATACAATCATTAAATGAACGTAACATATAAATTTCGAATCTAAATCAAGGTTATAATGATCACAATTATGTTTTATTTATTTAATACATAACCCTTTATAGTCAACACTCTAATCTTCAATATAGTGTAGCATCGAGAAGTAAAATAACTATATCGATGAAAATATACGTCTGAGTAAAAATTTTTTTTATCATATTCTCATGAGTTTGAAAGTCGATTTTTTCAGAAAACTTACAATCAGGCACATAAGTCTCCATTGTTAAGTTTGTGACACTACATTCTGGGTTATTTGGCGATTATTTTAGGGGGGATCCTCCTGCCAATTGCCTTCATAAGGCTTGCGGCATTGGTCGGGATGTCGGTCCTTACCCAGATGGTTTGTTTCCTGACCTTTACCGGAACCGCCATTACCACCCGGGCCAACTCATCCATTGCCCGAGATACAGTAAGTGGCCGGGGGTTGATCGTTTTGTTTGTGATAGATTTCTTTTCCAGTAGTTCGTAGCTGTCACGCAAGGCATTGGTCAAATGGGCCTCACAGAAGTAGGACAGAAAACACATTACCAGGTGTCCGATGATCTGTTGGTCCGTCCAGTGGAACATGGGTCGGGTTTTCAGAATCCCTTTTATTTCACTAAGGGCATTTTTTACCTTCCATAATTGCTTGTAGTTTGTGACTATTTCGGCCGGCGACATAGATGTAACGTTAGTGACCACGCCAAAAAAACCGTTCTTGGCAGCTTCCTACTTAATAGCTTTGTGGTTTAGCTCACATGGTCATTACCTTCGATTTTGACATATCCTATGTAATTGCAATTTGTGATAAACTTTTTCGCCTTCTTCTGGTCTGCAGGGATCTTCTTTTTGATTTTCTCAATCACATCCTCCCGAATCCTCTTGTCACGGTCTGCTCTAGACATTGACCAAGCAAGTAATGATACACCAGCCTTCCCGGACCCGGGTTTCATAAACGGTCAACTCCTCATTGATCCAGGTAAATTTCTCCAGCTGATAAAAATCCTTTTGCACTGCTTTCCCAATGTCCCATCTTCAAGCCTACGATAAATTCTCCCTAGTTCTTGCGGATATATTCCAAGTTAGTGAACGAGAATAAGCCCCGATCAGCAATGAAAATAAATCGTCTGATGGAAAACTTCTTTTGCATCTTCTCCACAATGTCATTTAGCATATTGCCTTCAAAGGTTTTCCCTCAGCCATCTGCATGAATTCTCGGTCTTACTTTCTTCTTATTTTCATGGGACGAAAAGTTGAGATTTATTTGCTTAACTCTCTGTCCAGTTATTTAGGGAGCTAATAAAGTATCATGTGCCTGAATATAGGTCGTTAATGCATTTAAACGCAGGCCTTTTAATTATTAGGCAACTTGATATATCTGTTCATCTCTCTATTTCCAGTTTGAATAATAACGGATTCTAATTGAAAACCGTTCATTATGTAAAAATTATTAACCTTATCATTATTAATTTTATCTGTAGTTAGATAAACACAATCAGCACCACATAAAAATGCTTCGTCACAAAATGAATGTAATAAACTTTTTCCTATTCCTTTTCTCTCAGATTGTGGATCAACACCTATTGAACTCAGTAAAGCAGGATTTTGAAAATTACTAGGTGGTTCACCACGGTACCTAAAAGCATAAACGAGTTTTATTGTTACCTTATAAGGATTACGAACCAAAGCATTTAATGTATACCATAAAAATTTATACCCGTTCTTGATTAATAATTTCTTAAATAAAGACCTTGGCTTTAAGCTTCCGACAACGAACCCCATAATAATTGAATCATACAAAACAACCTTACATATTGATGATTCATTAATAACAAAGTCCTTATATAGTTCTCTAATAAAACCTTTACCTAGTTCGGTTAAAAAAAACTGTGGAAAGGCATGTATATGAATATTAACTACTCTTTCGATATCCGTTATAGCCATTGAACGGACTAAAAAGCCCTTAATGCAATGATTATTAACAAATTCTATAATTGCCCTAGTTCTTCCGTCATTTAATTTATATTTATGCAAAATTTTTGCTCCCACTCTCCTGTGAATAGTGAAAATGTTATTATTTTCTATATCAATTTCACCTTTTATTGAATGTGCTCCTTTTGAAAATACGATATTTAGATAGGTTTTAAGCATGAAAATGGAATAATTAGTTGTCTCATTGGTATCCCAGGCCCAATATTCTATTCTAGGACCCTCGGTGATACTATATTTATTTGCATTTGACTTTTTGTATATAAACTCGAGTCTATTAATTAGACCTCTTAAAATATATGGAAATTGAATGATTTTAGGGATCAAAGAAAATAAAATACGCATCTTGTATCTCCTTAGATATAAAAGATGCTCTTCAGCTGCCAAAGTGCCAGATATAAATCCAGTAATAACTCCTTTTTCATTTTCAGCAATTAGAACAATACTATTTTTTTCATTTAATAAAATGTCATAGTACACCTTTAAGAAAGGTATACCGAGTTGATACATATATCCTTTGCATTGTCTTTTGCCGCAAATATAATGCATATTAGCCAAAGAATTCTTGTCATTATTGTCTGCTAGTCGATATTTCATGGCTTCAAATATAATCCAACTAATTCATATTCATGTAAATTCCCATGCATCTAAATCTTGAATTATTAAGCTAATTGATTTGTTATCATTATGTAAGTTCGAGTCGATACAATCAGCAAACAGAAATAGAGCTGGAGGCATAAAGGTTAAATGATTTAACCGAAAATTGGACAACCCATCAATCATCAAAGCGGAGTCTAAGGCCTGGGAATGAGAAAGAAAATAAGAATGCAACGAGTGATTGGAAGCTTAGGATTGATGATACGCTGGTAAAAATAAGCAGGTATAATCCGACAATATTAACCTAGCATGATACTAATTTTAAATAACGCCTTTAATAATCTTTATTAATTTTTTCAGATTAGCCTCTTTTGTAAAATAAGTTGTTGCGAAATTATATCCATTACAACCAAAAAAAAGTAATTCTTCTCTCGGTAAGTTTGAGACACTAATTATTGTGTCGACTAAACCATCAAAATCTTCGATTGGTACTACCCAACCACAATTAGACTGAATTATTATCCGTGCAACATCACCTTCTTTATCGACAAATGCAATTATTGGTTTCCTAGAAAACATATAAGACATTAGTTTAGAAGGAAGGGCATATTTTGAAGCTCCTTTTTTGAGACTTAATAAAAGAACATCGGCCTCAGATTGTATTCTTAGTACGTCATCTGGATGGGCATTAATAAATTCAATTTGTGCTTTTTTGTTCAGTCTCCCAACTCTCGTTAAGTATTCTTTTTCTGAACCACTTCCTGCAATTGTAAATTTGAAATTGGGATTATTTATCTTTTGAAAGGCTTGAATTAAAATATCAATGCCAGCGGTAGGGCTTAAACTCCCCAAGAATAAAAAATTGAAGTTTTGCGATGATTTCTTTAGGGTATCATTCGATTCTAATAAATCGGTATTATTCCCACTAGTCCAATTAAATACCAACTCTGTTTTAGATTCTTGGATATGACGAGTTCTTATTAAATACTCTTTCATGCTTTCTGAAATAGTAACAACTTTTGTTGATTTTTTAAGCGTGTACCTATCTATTGGAAGTAATAAATTTATTATTAGTCTATTAAATATTTTTATCTTATTAATTAAGGATTCGGGATAAATGTCTTGTATATGCATCACGACTGGGATACGAAATTTTTCAGATGAACGTGTTACAATAAATTGTGCAATTAATGGCCAAGCATTAACATATATACAATTTATTTCATTTCTATTGTTCTTTATAAATCGTGCGACATATTTGCCAAAACTATAACTCTCTATCATTCGCCCTAATAGCTTAGACTTAGGATATGTATAGGAGTCTACAATTACGCGATCGAAATTCTTCTTAACCAAAATATTAGGACGAAATTCGTATCCCAATGGGCGAGAAGGTCTTGGTGTTAGCACTTTTAAATAGTTATATTTTGATAATTCTTCTGCTAAATCGGAGGCTAAGCTAGCTGAAAAGACAGGTTCAGGGGGGAATACTGCAGAAACTATAAGGATATATTTCATAGTATTATCATATTAACCCAATATTTGATTGGTATCTTAGCCCAATTTCATTTTATGCTTTGTGCTTTTCTGTTAACAATTTATGCCCTTGATATAGAGACTCAATTTGATTTGTGATAGATATAAGACAATGATTATTCTTAATACAGTCTGGTAAAACTAAGAGATATAACTTAACAAATGTTAATAAGATAGGATGCAATAGATATCCTCTGGATACTCCCTGCTCTTTAAATAACATATTAGCTTTAAATCGATCAAGATTTGGTAATGGTTTAAACGATTTAATCCCATACGAAATCGTGACTTTCCCATATTCTTCTATCAATTTATTTACTGAATAATACAATAATCCATTCATGGGACATGCTTGACTGGCTTGCTCCTTATCTATAAATGCATGATATATGATAAACGAATCCATCATTTTACATATAACTATGTATGCTATCATTTTATCGTGTAAATATGCCCCAAAAAAACTAAACTGTTTATGAGAATGTAATATCGTAATGTATTTCCTCCATTTGTTAACGTTAGTTAAAAATGAATCTTTTCTCCTTTGAAGTTTTAGTGTCTTTCTATTTATGTGGAGACCTTCTTCAATTAAATCACCAATGTCAGGTACTTTGAATCTTAGTAACTCAATACTTTTGCGAATTCTATTTTTCACCTTTCTTTCAAAACTATCAATAGAATAATCATTCGAGCTCAGAATAAACTCTTTTGTGTTGTAGCTTTTCAGATCGAGGTTTATTATCGTAATCAATGATCTCCACCTCAAATATTTTTGATTGATAGAATTCAGGGAATATTTGTGAAGCAAAGGAAATGAATAGCATAGAAGTCTTTCGCTTAAATAATACACCCCACCAATTTGGTATATTCTTTTTCCAGACTTCCTGATAACTTCTGAAAATTCAGCTGGAGTCATATAGTCTTATCCTGTAGCGACCCCCTATTAGTTGGACAGTTTTTTCAAATCAGTTGAGTCAATATTATCGATTTTTTCATTCATCGGATTCAAAACAAATTTAGCAGATGTCTCAAAAATGTCAAGTACAGGCAAAGTGGCTAGCCCACCCACCTGCTCCGTGACAGCCATACTTGACATTTTTTCTTCATCAGAAATCAGATGTTTATCATCCGAATGGCTGAAAAAATATTCATTCCATTTATAGTTTGGCGGCCTGTAACCAATACTGGCATGAGGCCTCATGGCATTGTAAAACGCATAATAATTGGCGATCAGCAGGTGTGCCTGGTAACGGGATAAGTATTCATACCGCTGGAACAGTTCTTTCTCCACCAGACCGTACAAAGCCTCGATATAACTGTTGTCCTCCGGAGTGGCCACATGAGTAAACTCCTGATATGCACCGAGGCTTTCCAGGAACTGCCGGACTACCCGGGCTATGAACTGGCTCCCATTATCATTGCGAAGGATAACTCCCTTCAGTG
>JAXGTH010000032.1:0-20936 GCA_040775045.1 Bacteroidales bacterium | reverse complement strand
GATAACCTCGTAACCGACACCGTTGAGATCGCCATGGGTAATGCCCACCTTAACCCGCATACTGCCAATATTCTCAGGATTGTTCATTCCTCTGGTTTTAGGATGCAAAGATAAGAAGAAAGCGGAAATCTGAACTCTGAACTCTGAAATCTGAACTCTGAACTTTCGCCTGCTCTTTTCAGCAGACGGGATCAGTGATTATCTTCCTAAACCCATAAAGAAATCGATCAGCAGGCGGACGCCGATCCCCGTGCCCCCCTGAGGATGATAATGCTCCTTCTTGTCAAAGAATGCCGGGCCTGCAATATCGAGATGGATGAAAGGGTAGTCGGTAAATTTCTCCAGGAATTTTCCTGCTGTGATCATCCCGGCATCCGGGCCGCCCAGGTTCTTGATATCGGCAATGCTTGATTTGATCAGCTCCGCATATTCATCCCAGAAAGGAAACTCGGCAATCCGTTCATATACATTCTCCCCTGCCTCCTTAAGCTTTTCCATCGGCCTCTCGGCATCAGAATGCATGGCCACGATGCCATACCTGCCGATGGCCCTGGCAGCAGACCCGGTCAGCGTGGCAGCATCGATCACAAGCTGCGGTTCATATTTTTTGGCGTAGCTGAGGGCATCAGCCATGATCATCCTGCCTTCGGCATCGGTATTGATCACCTCCACGGTCATGCCGCTGTGCATGGTGATGATATCCCCGCTGGCGTATGCATTGCCATCCAGCCTGTTGTCGGTGGCCGGAAGCAGGGCGATCACGTGTACATTGAGCCTCATCATGGCGATGGCATATAAAACTGCCGCCATGGTAGCCGCTCCGGCCATGTCGCTCTTCATGTTCTCCATGTAATTGCCCGTCTTGATGTTCAAACCGCCGGTATCGTAAACAACACCCTTGCCCACAAGGACATATGGCTTAGTGTTGACAGGCTCGATGGGCTTCCATTCCATAATGGTGAAGGTCGGGGGGTCGTAGCTGCCCTTATTCACCGCCAGCAATCCGCCCATTTTCAGGGTTTCGAGCTTTTTCCTGCCCATAACTTCCACACGCGCCCCGCAGGCCGCTCCCATTTCCTTAAACGTTTCAGCAAGTTTTTCTGCATTGAGCTCGCTCACCGGCTCATTCACCATGTCGCGGCACCTGTCGACAGATTCAAGGACCAGGTTCAACAGTTCAATGTCCTCCTTCTTAATGGCGTGGGCCGAGATCTTCAACTCCGTGAATGTGTTGGCATCCTCCCTGTCTTTCTTATACTTCAGGAACTGGTAGGAAGAAAGCCCCATCCCTTCAACAAAAGCGAGGATCTGCCTCGACTTTGAAGTCAGGTCGATGAGGGTTGCACTATCAGCCTTGTGGTTATTCAGCCATCCGGCGAGCTTACTACCGGTACGGCGAAGTTCCTCAAGTTTTTTGTGCTCGGGCCGTTTTTTATTGATGAAATGCAGGAAGATCCATTGGTTAAGGCGGTTGATGGAAACCAGGTCCTTGTTGTCCTTCTTGAATTTCTTACGTACGTAGTCCTGTTCCTCCCGGGTCAGCTTGGTGAGGTGCAGGTCCTTAACATTTTTAACGAGGTAGATGATGTTGTCGCCCGCGGCAATGCGGTTCACCTTTTTGATAAGCAGTGTCATGATGAGTAATTTTTAAGATAATTGAGTCCTGACAAATGTATGAAAAAATAAATTCATTGATGTAGGACAGAACAACTTACATATTCGCAGGTTTTTGCTGTCGCAATTGTCCCTGTCAGTCATGGAACATCAGCAGGGATTATCGCCCGGGGCAGCACAAACTGATATTTTTATTATTTTTCCGTTATCTAAGCAATAATCATTATTCCCATTCTATGGAATTATTCATGCGATACGCATCGACGATCATTTTACTGTGTTGCTTTACAGGCCTGGATGCACAGAACCCCATTACTCCGGCGGGCAGGTATTTTGCTGATCCCGCAGCACACGTCTGGGATGATGGCATCCTCTATCTTTACGGATCGAAGGATGAAAGCTGCAATGAATACTGCTCCGGAAGCTACGACGTCTATTTTACACATGATATGGTCCACTGGGAAATGGCTGAGGAAGTCTTTTCCTCCCGGGGAATTAATGACAGGGTAAGCTATAACGATCATGTACTGTATGCCCCCGATGCCATGGAAAACCATGGGGCTTATTACCTTTATTATTGCCAGCCCGACCCTGTTGCTGCTGAAGGTGTTGCAATATCTGATTCCCCGGTGGGGCCCTTTTCTGCCGGCACCAGGATCAACACCTACGGGCATGAACAGATCGATCCTTCGGTGTTTGTCGATGACGAAGGCCAGGCCTATTACCTCTGGGGGCAGTTCAGCCTTAAAATGGCGCGAATGAATCCTGACATGATCACGATTGACAGCAGCACGATCAGGGATAATATTCTCACAGAAAGCAGACATCATTTTCACGAAGGGGCCTTCCTCACCCGAAGGGATGATCTATACTACCTGGTGTATGCCGATATCAGCCGCGAATCAAAACCCAGCTGTATCGGCTATGCAACGGCCGTTTCACCCTTCGGCCCTTATACCTACCGGGGAGTGATCATCGACAATGATGGCTGCGACCCGGCCAACTGGAACAACCATGGGTCCATAGCCGAATACCTGGGACAGTGGTATGTGTTCTACCATCGTACCACACACGGTTGCCAGTCGATGCGCAAGGCATGCGTCGAACCCATCTTCTTTAATGAGGACGGGACCATCGATGAGGTACAGATGACATCAAATGGTGCAGGCCCGCCCCTTCCGGCAGCCGAAATGATCGGTGCGGAAAGGGCCTGCCTGCTGCATGGAAATGTGCGTATCGAAGAGATCGCCGAAGACAGGGAGGCATTGACATGCATCCGCTCCGGCGACAGGGCCATCTTCAGGTATATCTCATTTTCCGGCGGGGCCGATTCGGTAACGGTAAAATTCAGGAAAGGTCCGGGCATGGCAAGGATAGTGATCGCCGCAGACAAGCCATGGCATGAACGCCTGGCGGCGATCACCCTTGATGAAAGCCCTGCATCATATGACTGGACTGAAGCCTCAGTCCCGATCAATCGCGTTGAGGGGAACCGTGAACTCTGGCTGCTGTTCTATGGCGATGAAAAAATGACACTGGATATCGACTGGCTGTATTTCCATTAAAACAGAATATCTTATGCACAAATACTACCTGGTTACCACTTGCTGCATCATCCTTATTTTATTCGCTTTCTGCGGCCGGCAGGAAAGTCCTGAAGAAAAGCCCCGGATCACCAACATGGAGATCACCTCAAGGCCCTTTGCAAGGTACTGGTGGTTCGCCTCGGAGATAAAAAAGGAAGACATCCGTTACAACCTCGACTGGCTTAAAAGCAATGGATTTGGCGGTTTTGAACTCGCCTGGGTCTACCCCCTGAACAGGATGAACAGGAAGGATACCACCTACACCCCACGACAGCAATGGCTCAGCCCTGCATGGCAGGAGATGGTGAGCTATGCCATGGAATATGCCGACAGCATCGGCCTGGCCTGCGACCTTACCATGGGCACGCTCTGGCCTTTCGGCGATTCATACGTTCCGCCCCGGCAAGCTGCAAGGCGCTGGGGCGACACGGCCTGGAGGCAGGAGATCACCGCTTCATGGGAATACCCTCAGAAAGGCTATGTGGTGGACCATCTCACCCCCGCTCACTATCTGACATACATCGAAAGGATGCTGGACTCCTTTCCCGATGTCCGAAGCCGGATCCCGGTGTCGGGGTTTATCGACAGCTGGGAAGTGGAAACCAGGGGATTGTGGTCCGAAAGCTTTGCAGCCGATTTTACCGGACGTTTTGGTTATGACATCCGCCCTTTCATGGATTCGATCTATGCCGACCATCATGCCGCATACCGCTATGATTACATGAAGCTCATATCAGACAAGGTGGTGGCATTCTATAAACACTATGACAGCATCCTGAACGCACACGGTCTTGTATCGCGCGGCCAATGCTCCGGTGCACCCTGCGACATGATCTCGGCTTACGCCTGCATGGACATCCCCGAGGGGGAAGCCCTCCTCTATGAGCCTGAGTTCAGCAGCATACCTGCATCGGCAGCCCTGCTGGCAGGAAAAGATGTGGTCAGCGCCGAAACCTTTACCTGCCTTTACGGCTGGCCGCGCGACTATATCCGCAAGGAGCAGGTTGCAGACCTGAAACTGCTGGCCGATGCCCTTTTTGCCAACGGCATCAACCATATCGTATGGCATGGGAAACCCCATAACCCCGCCGGTAACGATACCGTCGGCTTTTATGCCAGCGTGCATCTGGGCCCCGGGGGGGCACTGGCCGGAGAAATCGTCCCCTTCAACGATTACCTGGCAAACGTATCGGCAAATATGAAAAGGGGGAGGACATACACAGATGTGGCAGTATACCTACCCTTAGAAGATACATGGATCGCCGGCGACATGCCACTGGAGAAACAGTTCAAATGGGCCTGGGGATGGTACGAGATGCGGTACCGGTATTTCCCCGCTGAACTTCGGGGATACAGCCCCACCTGGGTCAACGGGAACTTCCTGCGCAAAGGAAAGGTCGTGGACGGGCAGATGCATATCGGCGAAGCCGTCTTCAACTGTCTCTATGTCGATGCCTGTTACCTTGACCATGATGTCCTGCAACGAATCCATGAGCTGGCAGGAGAAGGCTTGCCTGTCATCCTCAAAAATCTGCCTGAAGAAGCCGGCGCTAAATCCCATGGCGACTGGCAGGATTTGCTGCATGAGATCCTTGCCCTTGATCATGTAACACGGCATTTTTCAGCTTCGGCCGGGCCACTGATAGCCGGTGAGTCCATTCCCCCCTTTTGGTGCAGGCAGACGGGCGACAGCCTGTATATCTTCTTTGCCCATCCCCGGGCAGCAGGATTGGAATTCCCGCTCTCATACGGACAATCATTCTGCAGTGATACCCTTAAGCTTTCGGTAACCATCAGCTTCAGGAAAAAAAAGACGGACCTCGACCTGGTCTTCGAACCCTATCAATCCCTGCTTTACTGGATCCATAATGGCCATGCAGTACCCGTTGATATAACTTTTTACCCGCAAGTACCAGAGGTCATGGCAAGGCCTGCAGGGTACAGGGCTCCCTGGCTGGTTGAATGATCTGCGGGAGGCGGATCCATGGTTAAGGCAGGTATTTTTTCGCCCCGGCCAGGATATTCCTTATCTTTAGTCACAAATATTTACTTCCATGAAAAGTGTTGTCATTATCCCGATCATCTTTTTCCTTTGTTTATCCATCATCCATTCCCAGGACACCTTCTCTATCGTGGCGATCGACACCCTGACGGGCGAGGTGGGCAGTGCCGGGGCATCCTGTGTCGACATGGACAATTTCCCGGGCTATGCCGATGATTTCCTCGGGGAACTCTTCCCGGATGTGGGAGCCATCAATACGCAGGCCTATTACGATCCCACCAATCAGGCCAATGCCAGGGAAAGGATGAACATGGGCGAAACCCCGTCACAAATTATACAGTGGCTCATCGACAATGATGTGACGGGCCAGCCACAGATCAGGCAATACGGCATTGTGGCCTTTGTGGATGGTGCACCCGAATCGGCTGCCCACACTGGTAGTGCCACCAACAACTACAAGAACCACATCACGGGACCGAACTATTCCATACAGGGTAATATCCTGCTCGGACAGGAGATCCTCGACTCCATGGAAGCCAGGTTCCTGGATGCCACAGGCGATCTTGCCTGCAAGCTGATGGCAGCACTGCAGGGCGCCAAAACAGTGGGTGCCGATACACGCTGCACTGCCAACGGGACTTCATCGCTCTTTGCTTTTGTAAAAGTGGCCCAGCCGGCAGATACTTTCGGCAGCCCGTCGCTTGTGGTGTCGGTCAGGACCAAGAACGGGCAGGGCATAGAACCCATCGACACCCTGCAGATAAAATTCGACCTGGTACATGATTGCAATACCGTTGGGATGACGCAAAGAGATGATTTTTCATCCCGCTACCGGTTGTACCCCAACCCGGCCGGCGACATGATAAGGATTAAAGGACTCGGGCCGGGCAATAACATTGGCCAGGCAAGGATCATCAGCAACGACGGCAGGACCATGTATGAAGGTTCCTTCAGTAAAGAACTTGAGGTGGATCTTAGGGGCTACCGGGCGGGCCTTTACCTGGTCAGCATTTCCGTGGGAAAGAAGGTTTACAGCGCAAAATTCATCAGGCAATAGCATGGTTTCATGAAACATAAGGCCTCAGCCCTTTCATGATCTTCTCCGTAGCCCCCCTTTGTTCCAGCATATAGCGTTCACTGACGGCGCATGCTTCACGATATTTCACCTCATCCTCCAGCAGGAGCGCTATGACATTGTGCAATTCTTCCTTCCCTGCAATGCTGAACGCCCCGCCTTCCCTGACCAGTTCGACGGCTTCCCTGAACTTGTGGTACCGTGGCCCGAAGATCACCGGCATGCCATTCACGGCAGGCTCCTGTATATTATGCAAACCGGTGGAAAAAGCCCCGCCGATATAGGCAATGTCGGCATAACGGTATATTCCCGACAGGATCCCTATGGTGTCGATGACCAGCACCTGCTTGTCGAACCAAACGCCTGGTTCGTCGGTCGTGTACCTGGCTGCACCGGTGCCAAGGGTTTCGATAAGCTGTTTTATGCGTTCTTCCTTCACTTCGTGCGGGGCGATGATCAGCTTCAGATCGGGAAATTTCCTGATCACTGTAGCCAGGATATCTTCATCAGGAGGCCAGGTCGACCCGGCTAACAGCACTTTATTGCCCGAACAGTATGCCTCTATGTTTTTGTTATCGGTTTTCTTTGAAAGAATATCCGCCACGCGGTCGAAACGTGTATCGCCGCTGACCGTCGTCCTTTCGATCCCTATGCTCCCAAGCATGAGGGCAGAGTCCTCATCCTGCACGAAAAAATGGTCGATCCTGTTCAGCCGCTTCCTGAACCAGCTGCCATACCACCTGAAAAAGGGCTGATCTGCGCGGAAAAGGGCAGAAATGAAAACGACCGGGACGCCCTGCCTGTTGAGTTCGTACAGGTAGTTGTACCAGAATTCATACTTGATGAACACAGCCAGCGAGGGCTTCGTCATTTCAACAAAATACCTTGCATTCGATGGGCAGTCGGGTGGCAGGTACATCACAATGTCAGCCCCATCATAATCTTTTTTCTGTTCATAGCCCGAGGGGGAGAAAAAAGTGAGCAGGATCCTGCAGGAGGGGTATGCTTCCCTGAAACGTTCCATCACCGGCCGTCCCTGTTCGAATTCACCCAGGGAGGCGGCATGGAACCAGGCCACCTTTTCGGTGCCGTTGAATGCCTGTGCCACAATCCTGCGCCAACCCCGGCGGCCGCGCACCCATTTTGCAGCCTTCATATTGAAGGGTGCAGCCGCCCTTATCATCAGGGGATATAAGGCTATGCCAAGGTTGTAAAGAAATGACATGCCGCAGATCAGTTATAATAATATCCTGTCGGGGCCCGGCGGTACAGTGGGATGACCCAGCCGATCTTGATCCCGTAGAACAGGTCGAGATGCTGAGAATCATCCTTCTGCCTGGTGTCGAAGTTGATATCGCGGCGGTTCTTCGTCCAGGCCTGAGAAAATTCAAAGCCCGCATAAAAGTTCCACATGCGTGAATCGCCAAGGAAAAGGTATCCGACCGACTGGTTAAGGCCGAACCCGGAGGTCAGGCGGTCATAGCCCTTTTTATAATCGTCGCGAAGCTGCATGGCCGTATTGTCCTGCACGCTCACGAACATCCTGTGCTGAAGGTAGCCGCCCCCCAGCCTGACCATGATGCCGGAGTTGGGATTGGGCGCCAGGACCGGGAAAAGTTTCCCTACCTGTCCCCAGATCGTATAGCCCCTCAGGAAATACTGGAAAATGGCATATTCGCCGTTCTGGCCGATGATCTGCCCGTCGCCGGTGAGGACGTCCTTCAGGATCTCGTTACCGCCCTTCACCCTGCCGCCCCAGAGGTAATTGTATTCCACACCGAAATAAATGTTCTTTTTGGTCTTGAAACCCAGTCCCGCCCCGATGGTACTGGAAGGTCCATAACGATCGGCGATATCGCCACCGAGGATATGGAATCCGTATGCAGCATAGACCAGCGGGGTATTGATGACCGAATCCCTGACGTTGACCTGTCCGTAGGCAACGATAACAGGAAGGATCAGGCAGGTGATCAGTATAGGGCGTATCAGTTTTTTCATGGTGCAACAAAATAACGAATTTTTAGCCAATGAAGTATTCATTGAAAGTTAAAAACAGCAGTAATAATCCCATTGAATGATGAGATCCTAATGATTATTGAATATTAAAGATTGGGAATGTTGAGTTCTGAATTCAGATCCACTAGTGGATAATGGTTACCAGCTCCTCCGGCACCCAAAACCTCACCTGATGACAATTTCAGGTTCGTAGTTCAGATTTCAAAGTTCAGATTTCAGATTTCTTACTCCCCAGCCCCCAGTACCCAGCCCCCAGCCCCCATTTTAATTTATAACGATTCTTCCTCCCATACCTGCAATTATTACATAAATTTGCAGCCCGTTTTGTCGTTAGTAAATTAACAGAAATACCATACAGCATGAAAAAAATCCAGATGGTTGACCTGCGCAGCCAGTACCTGAAAATCAAGGAAGAGATCGATGCCGGCATACAGGAGGTGATCGATTCATGTGCATTTATCAACGGACCTGCCGTGCATGCCTTCCAGGCCGACCTGGAAGCCTACCTGGGGGTGAAACATGTGATCCCCTGCGCCAACGGCACCGACGCCCTGCAGGTAGCCATGATGGCCCTCGGGCTGAAACCCGGCGACGAGGTCATCACCACATCTTTCACGTTCATTGCCACGGCCGAGGTGATCGCCCTGCTGGGCCTTACGCCCGTGCTGGTCGACGTGGAACCCGACACCTTCAACATTGACCCTGATGCCGTGGAACGCGCCATCACCCCAAAAACGAAAGCCATCGTACCGGTCCATCTTTTCGGGCAGTGCGCCAACATGGATGCGATCATGGAAATCGCCGGCAAGCATGACCTGTATGTCATCGAGGATGCCTGCCAGGCCATCGGGGCCGATTATATTTTCAGTGACGGCAGCCTGAAAAAGGCAGGCACCATAGGGCATATCGGGTGCACCTCCTTTTTTCCCTCTAAGAATCTTGGCTGTTACGGCGACGGTGGCGCTATCTTCACCATCGACGACAAGCTGGCCGGGGATATGCGTGCCGTGGTGAACCACGGGATGAAAATCCGTTATTACCACGACGTGATCGGCGTCAACTCACGCCTCGACAGCATACAGGCCGCCGTGCTCAAAGTTAAGCTGAAATATCTCGACGATTACGCAAGGGAGAGAAGAAGGGCCGCCGATCATTACGACAAGGCCTTCACCCCTTATCCCCAGCTGAAGACCCCGGCAAGGTGGAAGAACTCCACACACGTATTCCACCAGTATACCCTCGTGACCGAAGGCATCGACAGGAATGCGCTGCAAAAGCACCTGACGGACAGGGATGTGCCTGCCATGATCTATTACCCGGTGCCACTGCACATGCAGAAGGCCTATCTCGACCCCCGATACAAGGAAGGGGATTTCCCGGTAACCGAAATGCTTTCCGAAAGGGTGATCTCGCTACCCATGAGCACCGAGCTGGATGATGAACAACTGGAATATATTACCTCTTCGGTGATTTCATTCCTGGGCTGACAATAAGCGCTTTTGTCCTTTCGTTTCCAACATGGGTTTCCGGTTGCCGCACCGGGCCTTGCTGCCACAGGCTCCGGGAGGCCGGAAACTAAAAATTCGTATCTTGCAGAAAATTGAATCCATGAAAGTACTGGTTACGGGAGGTACGGGATATATCGGCTCTCACACGGTGGTGGAATTGCAGGAAGCCGGATATGAGGTTGTGATCGCTGATAACCTGGTAAATTCCGAAAGGGAGGTGGTCGGCGCCATCGCTTCCATCACCGGAAAGGAACCGGTCTTTGAAGAAACCGACCTTAGCGACCCTGGGCAGACCGAAGATCTCTTTAACCGCCATCACGGCATAGCAGCCGTGGTACATTTCGCCGCCCTGAAAGCGGTCGGCGACTCGGTGAAACGCCCGCTCGAATATTACCGCAACAACATCTTCAGCCTCATCAACCTGCTCGGCAGCATGAAAGCACATGGATGCAGGCATATGGTGTTCTCATCCTCCTGTACGGTTTACGGGCAGCCCGATGTATTGCCGGTCAAGGAAAGCACGCCGCGCAAGCAGGCCGAATCCCCTTACGGCAACACAAAGAAGATCGCGGAAGACATCCTTTCGGATGAGGTGGCCGCTAACGGCCTGCATTGCATCGCACTGCGTTATTTCAACCCCATCGGGGCTCATCCTTCTTCCCTTATCGGCGAGCTGCCCCTTGGCGTGCCCGACAACCTGGTGCCGTACATCACCCAGACTGCCATAGGGAAACGCGAAAAGCTGCAGGTATTCGGAAACGATTACAATACCACCGACGGGACGCCCATCCGCGACTATATCCATGTGGTCGATCTTGCCGGGGCCCACGTGGTGGCACTCAGCCGGATGCTGAACGGAAAGCAAAAACAGCCCTGGGAAGTCTTCAACCTGGGCACGGGCAACGGATTCACGGTGCTGGAAGTGATCAGGTCGTTTGAAAAGATCTCGGGACTGAAACTGAATTTTGTGTTCAGCGGCAGGCGTGCCGGTGACATTGAAAAGGTATGGGCTGACACGGAATACGCCAACGCGGAGCTGGGTTGGAAAGCCGTAAGGGGCCTCGACGAGATGATGAAGACAGCCTGGGACTGGGAACTGGCCCTGGAAAAAAGGAATTTAAATAAAAACTGATATGAAATCATTGCTGATCACCGGCGGTGCCGGATTTATCGGATCCCATGTAGTGAGGTATATGGTGAACAAATACCCGGGTTACAGGATCATCAACCTCGACAAACTCACTTATGCGGGCAACCTCGAGAACCTGCGCGACATTGAGGGCAGGGAGAATTATCACTTTGTGAAGGCCGATATCATTGATGCGGAGGCCGTCCACAAGGCCTTTGACAAATACGATATCCAGGCGGTCATCCACCTTGCCGCAGAATCGCACGTCGACCGGTCGATCACCAATCCTACCGAGTTCATATATACGAACATCGTTGGCACGGTCAACCTTCTGAATGCGGCCAGGCACCATTGGAAAGGTGAATCTGAAGGTCATCTCTTCTATCATGTTTCGACCGATGAGGTTTACGGCTCACTCGGCGAAACGGGTTTATTTACCGAAACCACGGCCTACGACCCGCGAAGCCCTTATTCGGCATCGAAGGCCAGTTCGGATCATCTTGTCAGGGCATACCACCATACCTTCGGGCTCCCCGTGGTGATCTCCAACTGCTCGAACAACTACGGATCTTACCAGTTCCCTGAAAAGCTCATCCCGCTGATGATCCATAACATCAGGAACAACAAGCCGCTGCCTGTATACGGCAAGGGGCTCAACGTGCGCGACTGGCTATACGTGGAGGACCATGCCTCAGCCATCGACCTGATCTTTCACCGGGGCAGGAAGGGGCAGACATACAACATCGGGGGAAACAACGAATGGAAAAACATCGACCTGGTCAAGCTCCTTTGCGGGATCATGGACAGAAAACTGGGCCGCCCCGAAGGCACTTCCGAAAAGCTGATCACCTATGTGACCGACCGCGCCGGCCACGACCTGCGCTACGCCATCGATTCCTCCAGGATCAGGAACGAACTGGGATGGGAACCCTCGCTGGATTTTGGCGAAGGCCTTGAAAAAACGGTCGACTGGTACCTTGCCAACGAAGACTGGCTCAACAACGTCACCTCCGGTGATTACCAGAGCTATTACGATAAGATGTATAAGGACAGATAATGGTCCGGGATATTATTCAGGTATTGTTGCACTGGAAGTAACCGCATCGCGCTTCACCTTTTTTACGAGGCCTTGCAAAACGGTTCCGGGTCCAACCTCAATGAACTCGGTGGCGCCGTCGGCGATCATATTCCTGGAAATCTGTGTCCAGCGTACCGGTGAAGTGAGCTGCGCCACAAGGTTTTTCTTGATGATCTCCGTGTCGGTGACCGACTGCCCGGTAACATTCTGATAAATGGGACAGATGCCTTTGTTGAATTTCGTGCTGTTGATGGCTTCGGCAAGCTCCCTGGCAGCGGGTTCCATGAGTGGCGAATGGAACGCACCGCCCACCTTAAGGGGGACGACCCTCTTTGCTCCCGCTTCCTCCAAAAGTTTGCAGGCCTTTTCCACACCCGTAAGGCTGCCCGAGATGACGAGCTGTCCGGGACTGTTATAATTGGCAGGAACGACAATGTCCTTCACGTTCTTCAGCATTTTTTCCACGACATCATCCTCCAGTCCAAGCACTGCCGCCATGGTAGAGGGTTCCATTTCACAGGCTTTCTGCATGGCCGTGGCCCTTTTCGCCACCAGTTTCAGGCCGTCTTCGAAGGCAAGTGTCTTGTTGGCAACCAGTGCCGAAAATTCACCCAGCGAATGACCGGCTACCATATCAGGCTTAAAATTATCGCCCATGACCCTGGACAGGATCACCGAATGCAGGAATATGGCCGGCTGCGTGACCCTGGTCTGCTTGAGGTCCTCTTCAGTCCCATCAAACATCAGGTCGGTGATCCTGAACTTCAGGATGGCATTGGCCCTGTCAAACAATTCCCTGGCAAGGGGAGAAAGGTCGTATAGATCCTTTCCCATACCAGGATACTGGGCACCCTGCCCCGGAAAAATATATGCTTTCATAATCTTTTAAATAGTCTTTATCTGTCCGGGATGACCCGGAATGAGCGCACAAAAATAGAAATATTATCTTTACCGGCAATTACATCGTGTAAAACTCTATTTGATTGAAGCAGGTGGTATCCCACCCTGTGATCTCTATAAATTACAAATACGTAAAGTTTATTCCAGGCCTTCCATGCACATCAGTGAAGGTCCATCCCCAGCAGATGGATGAATTCAGCCCTTGTTTCCTGACGCTGGAATGCCCCCGTAAAATCCGATGTTGTGGTCACCGAATTCTGCTTGGCCACCCCCCTCATCACCATGCAGAGGTGCTTGGCTTCGATCACCACCGCAACACCCAGCGGATTTAGGGTTTGCTGTATGGCATCCTTGATCTGGGTGGTCAGCCGTTCCTGCACCTGCAGGCGCCTGCTGTAGGTTTCCACCACCCTGGCGATCTTGCTGAGGCCTGTGATATAGCCGTTCGGGATATAGGCCACATGGGCCTTGCCGATGAACGGGATCATATGGTGCTCGCACATGGAAAAGACATCTATATTTTTCACGATGACCATTTCCTGGTAATCCTCCCTGAACTTGGCCGAGTTGAGGATCTCCACGGGATCGACGTCGTTGCCATGCGTAAAGTACTGTATCGCCTTTGCCACCCTGGTAGGTGTTTCCCTCAGCCCCTCCCTTTCCGGGTCCTCCCCGATAAGCTTCAATATCTCATAGTAGTGCCCACGCAGTTTTTCGATCTTTTCGGGATCGAACCTGTCGATCCTTTCATAATCCAGCAATTCATTATTGTCATTCATAGGTTTGCTATTTTCTGATTAATCCTTCCTTTCAGGTACCTGACTCATCATCTTTGACCGGCTTTACCACTTTCCTGTTCGC
Organism: Bacteroidales bacterium; assembly: GCA_040775045.1. Taxonomy (GTDB): domain Bacteria; phylum Bacteroidota; class Bacteroidia; order Bacteroidales; family B18-G4; genus B18-G4. Next base: position 7,167 of record JAXGTH010000032.1, on the reverse strand, counting down.
ATCAAGCAGGGAAACCACTTCCACGATGGTGAAAACAATATACAATACAAAGAATGCCACGATAAAGGTTCTGGCATCACTCCTGTTGATCAGCGAATAGGTGAGCATGAGGGTCATGAAGGCCAGTAGCTTGACCATTGTCGTCAGGAGGAAGATATTCACGAATCGGGCCGGACGTTTCTGCAGGGCCCTGAGCATGAAATGATAGATGGCCATAGTGGCCAGAACAAAGAAGACCAGCAGGAAGGGAAAGGCAGGCGTATAATATTCATTTGGAAGAAAACCATAGACCAGGGCCCCGAGCCCGGCAATGATCATGGCTGTTACGACCAGGATCCTGACAAATGAACCGAATGCCTGTTTGTATGTCATTTTTTCAGAAGGTCTTTGATCACCGTATATATTGCGAGCATCACCGCCAGGATTGTCAGGATCATGGTAAAGACCGGGAACTGAAACTCAAGCCACCTGTCGAGCTCCCTTCCGCCGAACACCCCTGCAAGGATGATCACCAGCATCTGGAAAGCGATGGATGAGTACCTGGCATAGGCATTAAGCGCCTTTTTCCCTTTCTTTTGTGGATCCTGTTTCACTGGACGAGGGTTTTTCAATCCTGGCACCGCCAGCCGGTTCACTCATGTTGCATGTGCCCGAAAACCGGGCACCGGGCTCTATCGAGAGTTTACTTGTGGTGATCTCTCCCGAAAACTTTGCTGTCGCCTTGAGCGTAAGTAGTTCGGCAACGTTAAGCTGTGCCTTCACCTGTCCGGAGATATCGGCATTGCTGCACACCACTTCCCCTTCAACGTGCCCCGTCTGGCCAACCACGATCTTACCCTTGGACTGTATTGAACCGATCAGTGTTCCATCGATACGGAAATCTCCGTTCGACTGTATATCACCCTTGATCGTAGTTCCCGCACCCAGCATATTCACTGATTGCATCTCGCCATTTGTAGTTTTTGCCATAGTTCTTCTGTTCTTTAGTTTAGTGCTGGCTATTTGAGATATTTCGACTCAAAGAAGCGTTCGTATAACTCTGCATCCTTTTCCCTGTAAAAGATGGGATAGTTCTTCATGGAGATCACCGTTTCGGTATAATTGCCCGTTCCAAGCTCCCCGAAAACATACTGGTCGCCGCTGATCTTATTATAATATTCCATGGCTTCGGCAGCATCGCTGAAATTGCCAACGGTGATCATGTACCTGATATCATCGAGCAAAACACTGTTGATCGTCAACTCCCTCAGGCTGTAATACTTTTTGTTATGGTCGGAGATCCTCACCTTCATGGCATTCAGTTTCACCGCCTGCCGTTTCACCACCAGCAGGTAGAGATGAGTATCGCCGGGATCGTATGTGTATGGTGTCACCAGTTCAGGCTCCTTCTCCCCACCTTCTTTCTCGTCGCCGGTGCCAAGATCGGGCCTTTCGCGCGCAATATATGAAAGCAGGTCCTGGGCCATGGGCTTCACTTCGCTGGACGGGTAATCCGTAATAATCTGCTTGAGTACCACTGCAAGCGAATCCACCACATCTACCTTCCCGACCGAGAGTGCTTTCAGGTAAAGGAATTTCGGTATCAGTTCCGCACTGTCGCCATAGGTCATGAGGGCCATATCGCTGTTTTCGATCACGGTGAAGTAACGCCCGTCCTCATAGGCCCTGTATGTTTCCGAATACAGCTCCGTCAACGCTGCCTCCCGGGCTTTCATATTTTTGAAATATTCAGGGTCGACGATGATCAGGGCATAGTCGCTTTCGGGATATTCATTGACGATCAGGTTTTTGTAAAAATCCGATCGCCCTGTATTCCCCATACTGAGATAGATCCTGTAAAGGAAATAGTAAACCCTCAGCTTGTTGGGATCGTCAGGATACCTCCCCAGCAAGGTTTCATAAGCCTCGATGGATTTCAGGGGATTATTCAGCCCCTCATAATAAATAAGGCCGAGATTGAAGTATGCCCTCGAGATGGAACTGTCAGAAGCGGCCAGGGCCTCCTCCGAGAAAGGAATATCCTTAAGATAATACTCCCTGTTGTGAGGATCGAGGGCCTTGATCCCAAAAGTGTCACCCACCTTGGCCAGGCTGTCGAGGGTTTCATCGAACAACTCTTCAGGCTCAAAAGCGATAAGCTGTTTATCCTTGAGCCTCCAAAGATCTTCCAGCTTCCTGTTCCCCCATTTGCGTATAAACTCCGTGTACCCGCTGCTGAGTGTATTGCTATTGTAAAAGTACCAATTGGCACCGCCTATGGGCTGTCCCGTGTTAAAGCCTCCGGGCCCCTGATCGAAAACGACCATGCTTTCGGCCAGCTGCTGGGCCTCCGCTTCCTGTCGTTCCCTCTCGATCAGGTCTTCGATGATGCCGTCGATGATGGCCAGTCGCTCCGGCTCAGGCATAAAGGACAGCCGCTGCAGGCTGTCTTCCAGTTCAATGACACGCAGGTTGGCAACCAGGTCGGAAAGTTTTGCAGCCTTATTGCGGATCTTTTCGTAACCGGGATAATCCTCGGGAAGGAAATTGACTGCCGTATCATAATAGGCCTGCGATAATTCGTATTCGGGCATGGCAAAATATATGTCGGCAAGCATCAGTGCAGAGGTCGATTTCTGGTAATTGTTCACAATGCTCCTGGAAACCGACTTCCTCAGGTACTCGATCCCCAGGCTGTCCTGCTTATCCTTGAAAGCTACTTCGGCAAGGGCAAAATAGATCTGGTCGAGATAATCCCTGTTCTTGTCGTCGCGCAGCATCCTGGTCAGGTATTTGATGATGGTTTTGCTGTCGCCGTCTTCAGCCTGATAAGCACGGGCCATGTTGATCTTCGACTGAAAGGCCATATCGTATGGGGGATTTCTCCTGATCACCTCCTGGTAGAGCTGCGAAGCATTTTCAAGGTTACCCTCCGACTGGTAGATCTGGGCAAGAATGAACTTTGCCCTGGTCTTCAGGCTTTTATTTCCTGCCACGGCAATGCCGTCGTACAGGTAGTCGATGGCATTATCATACCTTTCCTGCTTGATATAGTGGTCGGCATGCACCAGCGAAAACTCACGGTAAACCTCGGGAGGTATCTTGGCTTCACCCCTTGTCATATCCATTTCAATAAGGTTCAGCAGGGGCTCCGATTTCTCGTACTGCTCCATCTGGATATAGGTCCGGGCAAGCCACAGCATGGCCTCATACTTGATCGGGTTCGCTTCATACTCCTTCATGATGAAGCTGAATGAGCGCCGGGCACTGAAGTAATCCTGCTTGTAGAAGTATGCCTTCCCGATGAGCAGGTAGGCATCGTCGATCCACCTTACATATTCTTTCCCGTTAAAACGCATCGAATGTTTCAGGATCGTTTTGGACCCCTTTTCGATCGCCCTGTCGAGCAAGGGCGTCACGCCCTTCGAATCCTGCTCCGTGCCGTAATTGTACATGGGAAGGATCTGGTTGTAATTATCCCTGATGCCCTCCTGCATCTCCTGCTCGGCCTGGATGAGGGCTTCCTTGCCATTCCAGTAAACATTGTAGTGAGCGGTGAGGTTATGGTACAGCCTCCTGGTAAAACTGTTCTTTTTCGTTGAACAGGAAACCAGAAACAAGATCATAAACAGCAGGAGGGCCTGCCCAGCGATCCGATATACCTTGATCCTGTTCAAAATTTAGGGGATATATGTGTGATTAACTTTTTTTTTAATTAATTATTATAAGGCCGTTGCAAATATAGGCAAAGAATTGAGTCGTTCTCCCAAGGGGATGCCAAATACCAGGCCCGGGCAATGTAAATGTATGCTCCCGTGTAATTATTACCGGCGTGATCATGGCCGTGAAAAAGAAGTAGCTAATTTTACGATATTTGCAACGCAATTTAAGGTGATAAAGGATGGCCCGCAAAAAGAAAAAGGGAAGGAAATGGTATTTCAAGCTTCGCGACAAGTACCGCCTCGTGATCATGAACAATGAAACTTACGAGGAGAGGCTTTCGTTCCGTCTTTCCAGGCTCAACGTGTTTCTTCTCACGGTATCGCTGGCCATTGTCCTGGTCACCCTGACAATCTTCATCATTGCCTTTACGCCGATCAGGGAATATATCCCCGGTTATATGGACGTAAGCATCCCCGGAAAGCTTTACAGGCTCGAGCAACGGGCCGATTCACTGGAAAAGGCATTAAGGGCAAAAGACATCTACCTTTACAATATCCGCAGTATCATCGAAGGCAGGGAGATCGCCGACACCATCGTGCAGAAGTTGGATACCGGTATGAGTTACGGAAACATCACCATCGAGTCCTCGCCTGAGGATTCGATGCTCAGGGCCGAATACGATGCACAGACGCAGTACAACCTGTTCTTCTATGAATCGGAAGACCTGTACGATGGCACCATCAAGCTGAGCGATATCGTGTTCTTCACCCCTGTAGAAGGGATCATAATCAACCGTTTCAACCTGGTAGAAAAACATTACGGCATCGATTTGGCCACAAGCGAAGAGTCCACTGTTAATTCAGTGCTTGACGGAACGGTCATCTTTTCCGACTGGACAACAGAGACCGGCTATACCATAGCCATCCAGCACGGCGGCAACTTCGTTTCCTTTTACAAGCATAATTCGGTGCTCCTGAAGGCAGCCGGCAGTTTTGTCAAGGCAGGCGAACCCATCGCCATCAGTGGCGATTCCGGGGAATTCTCTTCAGGCCCACACCTCCACTTCGAACTCTGGCACAACGGGACCCCCGTGGACCCTGAGGAATATATGACTTTTTAGTTGTTCATACATGGGAAGGAAGCGTATTGCAATACTTGGTTCGACCGGCTCCATCGGGATTCAGGCACTGGATATTATCCGTAATTATCCCGACAACTTTGCCGTTGAAGTGCTCACGGCAGGGAACAATGCTTCATCCCTTATCAGCCAGGCCCGGGAGTTTCGCCCCAATATGGTCGTCATCGCCAACGAAAGGCTTTACCCGGAGGTTTCCGGGGCACTTTCGGGGACGGGCATCAAGGTCTTTTCCGGCCAGGATGCCGTGGCACAATCCGTTGAATACGGGGAGATAGACATGGTGCTCAATGCCATCGTCGGTTTTGCTGGTTTTGTCCCCACCATCGCTACACTCAGGGCAGGCAGGCCCCTGGCACTGGCCAACAAGGAATCGGTCGTGGTGGGCGGTGAATTGGTTGCCCGCCTGGTCAGACAATACAAGGTGCCGCTCATTCCGGTCGATTCAGAACATTCGGCCATATTCCAGTGCCTCGCAGGTGAACCGGAAAACAGTGTCGAAAAGATCATCCTCACCGCCTCCGGGGGGCCTTTCCTCGGTAAATCATTGTCGTTCATGGAACACGCCCTGCCGGAAGAAGCCCTTGCACACCCGAACTGGGATATGGGTGATAAGATCACCATCGATTCGGCAAGCATGATGAACAAGGGCTTTGAGGTGATAGAAGCCAGATGGCTTTTCGGGATCAACCCTTCCCGGATCGAGGTGTTGATACACCCGCAGTCGGTCATCCATTCGATGGTGCAATTCCACGACGGGTCGGTGAAGGCACAGCTCGGGCACCCCGATATGCGGCTGCCCATCCTCTACGCCCTCTCCTATCCGGAAAGGCTGCCCACCACATACAGGCGTTTCAGTATTACGGATTATCCCATGCTGTCGTTCCAGGCACCTGATTTAAAAAAATTTCGTAATCTTGCACTCGCTTACGAGGCCATGAAGGCTGGCGGAAATATCCCCTGCGCCATGAACGCAGCCAACGAGATCGCAGTGGGGGCTTTCCTCAAAAGAAAGATCCCCTTCCTGAAAATGCATGCCATCATTGAAAAATGCATGAATAACATTGGCAGGGTCGAGAAGCCGGGGATCGACGATTATATCGGGACCGACAGGGAAGCCAGGGCCATGGCCGAAAAATATATCATGGAATAACATGGAAATCTTTATCAAGATATTGCAGTTGCTGCTGAGCCTTTCCATATTGGTGATCTTTCACGAGATGGGGCATTTCCTGGCAGCCAAGATGTTTCGCACCAGGGTAGAGAAGTTCTACCTTTTCTTCAACCCCTGGTTTTCCGTCTTCAAATTCAACTTCAAAGGAACCGAATACGGCCTGGGCTGGCTTCCCCTCGGGGGATATGTCAAGATCAGCGGGATGATCGATGAATCGATGGACAAGGAGGCCATGAAAAAGCCGCCACAGCCATATGAGTTCAGGTCGAAACCGGCCTGGCAACGCCTCATCATCATGCTTGGCGGGGTGATCGTGAACGTGATCCTGGCCATGATCATCTATGTTTTCATGCTCTATACCTGGGGGGAGAGCTACCTGCCAACTACAGAGGCCAACAAGTATGGTATCACCGTCGACAGCATGGGCATGGAGATGGGGCTGAGGAATGGCGACAAGATCATCTCCATCGACGGAAAAGTAGTGGAAGACTTTTACCAGATCCCCATCACCCTTATCCTTGATGAGGCAGACCATATCCTGGTTGAACGCGACAGCATGATCATGAACGTGCCCATCCCCGAAGGGGCCATCGGCAAGCTGGTAAAACACAAAAGCCCTGATTTCATCAGCATCCGCTTCCCCTATATCGTGGAGAAATTCGGGGAGAACAGCCCGGCAGAAGCCGCCGGCATGGCTGTCGGCGACCGTCTCATAGCCTTCAACGGCCGGCCGATGCAATATTTTCATGAATACATCCGTGAAATACCCAACCACAAGGGCAGCGAGATCACCATCAGCGCCCTGCGGGGTGCCGACACCCTTCAATTCACCTTCACGGTTCCCGAAGAGGGCATCATCGGCGTATACCGTGTTTCACCCGAAGAGTTCTTCGAATTCAACACCAGGGACTTTTCTTTCGCAGAAGCCATCCCTGCCGGGATCGTTAAGGGCTACCGCGGCATAGGGGACTACCTCAAGCAGCTGAGACTCATCTTCTCCCCTGAAGTGAAAGCCTACGAATCGGTAGGAGGGTTTATCACCATCGGCAGCATATTCCCTTCCGAATGGGACTGGGAACGTTTCTGGAGACTTACCGCTTTCCTGTCCATCATGCTGGCCATCCTCAACCTTTTGCCCATTCCCGCCCTCGACGGCGGCCACGTCATGTTCCTGGTATACGAAATCGTCAGCGGACGAAAACCCAGCGACAAATTC
>JAXGTH010000031.1:0-21214 GCA_040775045.1 Bacteroidales bacterium | reverse complement strand
TTCTTAAATTCCGAGAGAACGGCTTCTTCCAAACTTCTAAGTTTTTTCGTATCAATTTCTTTATCTGCATACTCAACTCTTTGCTTAATGAAATTCGTTTCATTACTCCAATGCTTTGGGTGTATGGTGATCCCTGATCGCAAGCTACAATCAAAATTTCTACACACAGTTAAAAGGAGATAAATACTGGTTAATTTATTTGGATATTTCTTCGAAGGTTTGGTGTAATATTTGACTCTTGCCATAGTGATGTTATTTTATGTAAACAAATATATAAGATCTTTAGTGATTTCCCAACAATTTCTCAACATTTGTTTAATTGTAAGAAAGTAAATGAAATCATATGAAACATTTCATAACTATCACTAATACTGTATATATAAGACTATTTGGGAATTTTACGGAAAATCTTTAGAAGAATTATTTCGTAAAATTTCAGGGGTATTCTTCCTAGCGGGGAGACAGGCAAAAGCCTCACGACTTTTCGTGAGGCTTTTGCATTTACAATTCTGTGTTCTGTGTATAAAATTTGAGAAGTGATGGGCGATTTCGGATTTATAATTATTGGTTGATGATGATATTGTGATATTGCAACTGGGGCAAATTGAATCAAAAATCAGATTGACAATACAGAATACCGAATACAGAATTTTATATTTTTCTGCCCTGGCGGGGAGACAAGCAAAAGCCTCACGACTTTTCGTGAGGCTTTTGCATTTACAATTCTGTGTTCTGTGTATAAAATTTGAGAAGTGATGGCCGATTTCGGATTTATAATTATTGGTTGATGATGATATTGTGATATTGCAACTGGGGCAAATTGAATCGAAAATCAGATTGACAATACAGAATACCGAATACAGAATTTTATATTTTTCTGCCCTGGCGGGGAGACAGGCAAAAGCCTCACAACTTTTCGTGAGGCTTTTGCATTTACAATTCTGTATGTGAAATTTACAATCTGATTGGAGATGGCTGATCAAGCCAGGCGTGCCTGCAGGGATTACATCATGTGTGGAATGCTTTCGAACAGTTCTGTTTCCTCAAAGTGCTCAAGATCGAGGCTTCGGACCTCATCCTGCCTTGAAAACACAATATTTGCGGTATCCCTTATCAGCTCCGCAAGATCAGTCTTATAATCCAGCCGCTCATTCACGGAGTGCCCGAGGATCTCCATTAGATTGATCGTGACCGGTAGCACATGCTCGCCATGGTCCTGATAGCCGGTCATAAGTTCCTTGTCAAACTTTTCTTCATCCCAATGAGCATAAGCAGTGCCGGGACCACCGTCCAGTTCAACCTCCATCTGTCCGAGTTGCGCCAGGCTGGCTACCGCTTCCGGTTTGAATATGCCGGTTACGTGGTCGAAAAGCATGGCCCACTGTTCCCAGCCTATTCCGAGAGTATGGCCAATCTCGTGTATGATCGTTCCTGCAATTTCATCATTTGAAAACTGTCCGAGGTATTTGGTGTTGAACTCCACCTGGCCGTAATGGACTCCATCTTTTGTGTAAGGCTTGTATGCCCGGGCGATGGTATAGCTGCTCTGAGTGAATGTTCCCAAACGGATCACAATCGAGAATTTCGGTTGCACAAACCTGTTCCAAAAATTACAGGCCGTTCTTGCTCCGTCCCTGAGCTTATCGCCCATGTCGTCAGTAATCTTGTATGTGATCAGGTTTGTAACCGGAACCGGCTTGATTGGAGGATTTACAATATCGCGAGCCCTTAGCAGCCATGAGATCGTGTGCTGGATCATCCGCAGGCGTACCTTTTCCTCTTCAGTAAGTTCACGACCCTGGATTTGAATCTGTTCCGCTTCTTTTTTCAAAGTTTCGATAAGTTCGTCGATCGTCCCGGCTTCGGAAAGGTCCTTCTCGGCCCCCGTTTCTACAGATCTCGATTCTTCCCTGTTTCGCTTCAGGGCCTTCATCAGGCGACTCTCATCATGCGATGCTTCCCTCGCAGCCAACCCGATTGGCATTTCCCTTGCCCAGGATGCAAAGAACTTCAGATGGGCTGCCTCCTCAACTTCCGCCAGTGTAGCAGGATAATCCTCGGGGAATGAATCCCGCGGGGCATTCTGTGGGATGATGAAACAATCAAGGCGTACCCTTGATAGTGTATCATACGGATAGGTGTGCGGGTCGACCATGACACAGAAGTATGCATCCGGGACAGGCAGGTATTTGCCGTTCCCGCGGTTGATCGATGATGGCTCCTCACCGAACACCGGACCTACAATGGCCCAGACATGGTCTTTCCCCGGCTCATCCTTTATCTCGCGGATCGCATTCTCAAGTTTAAGCCAAACGCCGCTGTTAAGCGAAGCATACTGGGGGCTCATATTCGACATTAAGAAGGTTTCCATCTGGGCAAGTCGCCCAAACTGCCGGTTGATGACCTCATTGGGCGTCATATGCCCGACATTGAGCTGGATCCCTCCGATCTTTCCAAAAGTCTTTCGGCCAATGCGATACTCTTCTTCAAGCCGCATGTCGTCGTAGTAAAATAGCGGGCGGTCATAATCGACATCGTCTTCGGCGTGGGCAACCCGGTAAGCAGACCATGCCGGCTGGAGGCGGTCGGGGCAAAACCCGACCACATAGCCCTGGTTGACCAGTATTTTAACGGGATGGTCCTCGTCCATATTCTGCGGTGCACCCCGCCACAGGTGCAGATCAATGCGGTGAGCCTGGTTGGCGCTCTGCGGATGAATGCTGGTGTAGTCCATAGCTTTAAACTGTTTAATTTTATAAAATCACCATATTTTGTTCTTGATGTGGTTTCTGCTCATATGATCAAAGGGCATTGCCCTTCTTCAATTTTATTGCATCAATTCATCACCCTGCACTTCGGTTAAACCGGGATGCAGCATACCCTTTTCGGCCTTGTTTTTTGATTAAAATTCCCTTTGGTTGTATATAAAATTACTCATCCCCGGAAGGATTGTCAAGAACAGCAAGATGATTGACACGCTAAAATCCCGCTGTTTTGTTTATTGGATATTAAAAGCGTGCCCGGTTATTCAGTTTTAACCACCACTTATCAGGAAAAGCAGCCCACTTACAACGAAATTGCAAATTCGTGATTTATTACAAGCTGCTGGTGCGTCCCTGACACGTGTAATTTTTCCTCGTCTCCTGCCTAAAATCCGCAAGTATTGTTAATAAAAAGCTGTAAAAACTCCCAAGGCAGAGAAGCGCTCCAGTGCGAGAGAAAGTTTTAAAATCTGGTAACACTTTTCTAATTACTCACACTCTGGATGAGGGAGTTATTAATAGGTGATTGAGAATGACAGATAATTTTATTAACTTGGCGAGTTGAGAACCAATATAGAATATTATGGCACTAATAGATTGTCCCGAATGTGGAAAGCAAGTCAGTGACACTGCACCATCTTGTCCTCATTGTGGATTCAGAACACCTCAACGTGATACCTCAAATATAAGTGCAAGAGGATGGATTATCATTTCGATAATAATATTGGTTTTAGGAATAATTGTACTGAACAGAACATGCACGAATAGTGATAAAATGTCCTTTGAGCAAGATAAAAATAACATTTTAGAAGACCAATATGAAGATAGCACCTCGCATGAAGCAACAACCGAAATAAATATACCCAAGCAAGATATTAGTGTTCAAGAGAAATACAAATATGAGTTTAGGAGTATTAAATCCTATGGCCCGCAAAAGTGTGAAATATGGGTTAGGCTAAAGGGACAACTAACTGAACCGGAATTAAAAGAAATTGCCAATCAAGTTAGAAAAGATCATCATTCCTACCAACGACTTTTTATATTCTACCTTCTACCAGGTACTGATATTGCTGATGGGGCCTGGGCAACCAGTCATTATAATCCAGATATAAAAATAGAAATTATTGGAGCTACTAAGGAGCAAGAAGAAAAGCTTAAAAAGAATAAAGAAGATCTGCCTAATACAATTGGCAAATGGTATTGTAGTCTAACGGGAACCGAACATACCATAACAATCTACAAGGAGGGTGATGTTTTAAAAGTAAAGCAAGTGTTTAATAATGGCATTGAGAATACTGAAATATTGAAGCAAGGGGCAAATGGGAGATATGATATTATTAGCAATACATTTAAAGAATATTATATTTTGAAGAAATCAGGGGTTTTGGAACTTTGGGATGATTTGGGGAAATTTGCTACTGCTAAAAAATTAGATTAATCACTAAACTGTTATATTAATGGGACTAATTAATTGCCCTGATTGTGGCACTCCGGTTTCAACTAAGGCTTATTCCTGCCCTAAATGCGCTCGAGTGTTCAAGGAACCTGAAAGGGAGGGGTGTTTTTTACAGACATTGAACCTTGGCTGCATGGTAGTCCTCATTATAATTGGCCTGATAGTCATATTATTTATTTTATCGGTTATTGGATTTTAGAATTAATATCAAAACTGAATATAGTATTCAAAAAATGAAAGACCTAATACTCTATTTACTTATCGTTTTATTGTTGGTAGTTATATTGACATTAGTGCTATGGTATATTACTAACTATAGCAAATCCTCGATAGAAATTCTTAGTTTGAGAGTAAACGTTGTCAGCGTTGTTATCACCACTTTGCTAACAATATCTGCAATTATTTTTGCCTACCAGCAACTTCAAATTAATAAATCCTTAAAAGCTTTTGAGCAGTATAGGCATGATGCTGACAAGGCTTATTATCAAGCAAGATTAAGGGTAACCCTTGATGATTTGGAATATCTTATCAACAATCCGAATAGGACTATACCAATTCTACAGTCTGACAATATTAATGAAATGAAAAAGCTAATGAGTGAGCTTCGGCGTCCACTTGAATCTGAATTGAAAAATCCAGAATTACTTGCAAATGATACTTTAAGACAATTATGGCTTGACGCTATCGCAACTTGTAGGTTGGTTGAATGGCCTGAGGGATTACCTGAAACTGAGGAAATAAATAGTTTTTGGTTTAAGGAAAAATTAAATCAATATCATAGCTTTTTAAACGAAATACATTGGACTATCTATCCAGAGCAATTAGAGGCAATAAAAAAGATGTCTGATGATAGGAAGAATAAAGAAAAAGAAGGTTCCGAGCAGGCCAATGATTAATGTATAAATCAAAAATTTCATAGCATTATTTTGATCCCGTCAGGAGAAGAGGGACCTGGTGCAGGTTTTAGGAACGTCTACTAGCATAGGAGTTGTAAACTATTTTACGAAGCATAAAAAAACACACTCAAGTTAATTGCATGTTTTAAAAATATTACGGATATTGCATTTCATAAGGACCAATAAAGATGAATATAAAGAAACCAACGGGCTATGATGAGAATCCTGATTATTATGTTTATGCTCATTTACATCCCAAAACAAATGATGTTTTTTATATCGGCAAGGGTAAAGGGAATAGGGCATTTGAAAAAGTCAGTCGTAATAATGCCTGGTATAAGTTCACAGAATCTTTAGTACAGCCATACAAAGTTCTTATACTTAAAGATAATTTAAGTGAATTTATGGCTGAAACCTGGGAAGAACGACTCATTGAAAAATTTGGAACTATTCATGATGGTGGGATATTGGTCAATTCCACAGGAAGTAAAATTCACCCTATGATGGGGGTTAGTATTTCTGTTGGAGAACCTGAACAACCTAGTCACAAATGGGAAGGAATGCACGACCCAGAAATAATTGATGACCTACTTTCATTCCCGAACTGGGATGATGGTGAAGACATTGAGGCAGAATTTGAAGCTTTATATGATATCATATACGATAGATATGACGAATTTGAAGATGAAAATGGTGATGCTGTTGTTGATGTGGAAAATGAAGTTTGTGAGATCGCTGATTTCATCAGCATTTATAAACATAGTTGTGATAAAAATGCCCGTGAAGAACTAAGAGATAATTTCGATGTATGCCTTGATGCATTGCAAGATGTATTAGATAAAGAAGAATTAACAGAAGAATTTGAAAACTACATTGAAGATATAAGAATATGGCTTCGTAAATGTCATTAATTGGTAATAAATCGTCTATCTTGAATTTCATTACCTAGCCAAAAACTAGACAACCATGAAAAAAATCCTTTTCTATTCATTATTTTTCTGCTCATCTGTTCTGGTATACGCTCAATCAGCAAATATGCAGGAAGTAGTAAGGGTGGCAAAATACAACTTCGAGAAGTCCGGACATTCCTTACTTGAAGAGATATGGCTTGAAGCCAATGAAGAAACAGGAATCCGCTCCCAAACACATAGTTTTAAAAAAGGTAAAGTATACACCGTATATCTTTATATTGACAACTGCTGGGATTGCAATCCACGAATCTACTTCAGGATACCAGGTCCTGATGAAGAACTGATCCTTGAGACTGTTCAATTATATAATATAAGATGGTCCGTCGATATTATAACCCCTTCACAAGATCTTGAAGGTTTCTTGGTTGGTAAGCTTGACAAAGGAAACAATTATCACACCTGTATGTTAATCTTTGAGAATTAAATATCAGAAATTAACAACCTCATGCAGGCGCACATCTCATGCTTCTGCAACTGTTCCCTCGTCTCCTGACGAGACCACCATATCATTTCTTTATCATAAACTCAATTATATAAATTGGGACACGGTCAATGAAATGATTGCCGAAAGGATGGATAACCTTGGAGGTTCGGCAGAGAATTATGCAGGCATGATTCCGCATTGAAAGAATTAAGGAAATCCGGCAGGTGCACAAGTGTTGATTTTGCGCGTTTGGAAACGGGCCGAAACTTGAAAAAGTCAGAGACGCACGCAAGTCCGCATCAATACAACGTAAACTTCACAGGCAGGGTGAAGCGCACATGCACGGGGATGCCGCGCTGCCTGCCGGGCTCCCAGCGGGGCATCGCCTGCACCACACGCACGGCTTCCTCGTCGCAGCCGCCGCCAATTCCCCTCAATACGCTCACATCACTTATTCCACCGGTTTTGTCGACGATGAACGAGAGGTACACCGTCCCCTGGATGTTGGCTTCCCTGGCCAGGACCGGGTAGGTCAGATGCTCGGTAATGAATTGCTTCAGGGCCAGCGGGCCTCCCGGAAAGCCTGGTGCCGATTCAACAACCATGAAGATATGCTCCTCCTCCACCACTTCTTCCTCGACCTTGAAATTATCCACCGGGGGGACATATTCCTCGATGGCCGTTTCTTCCGTGGCCTCGGCATCGATCTTTACGTTTTCATCCACTTCCTGGTTGTCCGTAACAACACGAATCACGCTTACCTGCTTCACAGGCGGGGGAGGGAGAATATCCTGCTGTTGCGTGACGGGGATGATCTCCTCGATCTCGAGCTGGCGGTTGTAGGTACCGAAATCTTTCAACTCCCTGTCGGGCGTCTTCCACTGGAAGGATATGAGCACGAGCGAAAGGGCCACGATCAACCCGATCTCGCTGAAGATGACCCTTTTCCCTTCCAGGTCGTCCATCTTTGTTCTTTTTGTTTCCATGGTACATCGTTTTTAAATCTGAATAAAGCAAATCCGTGTTCCGTAATCTTTCGCACTTGCTCCATGAAGATGTACCTCTCCATAGTTCCAGTATGATTTACATATCCTATATATATAGATATCAAATCCAGTGCCAAACCGCATAAAATCGCCCTGATATTTTTCCCGGAATTAAACAAACCCGCCAGCGGTAAGATCTGATACCGCCAAAACAATTCCGCCCACATCATGTTATACTTAAAAACCTTACTTTTACAGGCCGGGCCCCGGAAGGGGAACTTCGCATGTACTTATACTGATCAGGAATTAATCATATGGAGGTGGACACATCCTATGGCTGCATCAAATAAAAAAATCCTCAGGTTATCCCTCACCGTGGTCATTATCCTGGTGATCACGGGCATCATCCTGTATCCCAAATTAAAACCTTTCTTCATGACCGAGACCGGCCCCGGCGAAGCCTCCGGCATGAAGATGCAGGGCGGCGGACAGGCATTGTTCGCCAATGGCTACGTGGTGGTTCCCGTACAGATGAACGAACTGATATACAGCACGGGCTCGCTGATCCCCGACGAAGAGGTGGAGTTGGCCTTCGAGGCTTCGGGCAAGGTGGTAGGCCTTTATTTTTCCGAGGGAAGGAGGGTCAGCAAGGGGGAACTGCTGGCCAAGATCAACGACAAGCCATTGCAGGCACAGCTGCTGAAGCTGCAGGCACAGCTGAAGCTCACGAAGGAGCGTGAATTCCGCCAGCGGCAGCTGCTCGAGCGCGATGCCATCAGCCAGGAGAGCTACGACCAGGTGGTCACGGAACAGCAGTCGCTCGAAGCCGACATCATGCTGGTCGAGGCACGCATCTCCGAGACCGAGCTTCGGGCGCCCTTCGACGGTATCGTAGGCCTGCGCATGATCAGCGAAGGGGCCTTTGCCACCACCCAGACGAAGATCGTCAGCCTGGTCAGGACCCAGCCGCTCAAGGTAGAATTTTCCGTGCCCGAACGTTATGCGGGTGAGATCTCACCGGGATTCCCCATCTCCTTCGTCATCGACGGGATCCCCAAAACTTTTACGGCCAACGTATATGCCGTGGATCCCAAGGTCGACATGCAAACCCGTACCATTACGGTTAGGGCGCTGTATCCCAACCAGGACCAGGAACTGAAACCGGGCCGCTTTGCCAGCGTCAGGGCGCGCCTGTCGCAGATCGACAACGCCATCGCCATCCCCACCCAGGCTGTCATCCCCGAGATGGACGGTGAAAAGGTGTTCATCTACGATAACGGCAGGGCAAAAGAGGTCAGGGTCACGCTGGGCCTTCGCACCGAATCGCATGTGCAGGTGCGTACCGGTCTCCATTTCGGCGATACGGTGCTCACCACGGCTATCCTACAGCTAAGGCATGGCATTGCCGTGCAGCTTGATTCCCTGATGACCAACGAAAAACTGGAAAACACCACGCTATGAGCCTGTCGTCGATCAGCATAAAACGGCCGGTGCTGGCTACGGTATTCTCGCTGGTGATCCTCCTGTTCGGCATCATCGGGATGACCTACCTCGGCGTAAGGGAATTCCCCAGCGTCGACCCGCCCATCATCTCCGTGAGTACTTCCTACCCGGGAGCCAACTCCGACGTGATCGAGACCCAGATCACGGAGCCGCTGGAGCAATACATCAACGGCATCCCCGGCATCCGCACCCTTACCAGTTACAGCAGCCAGGGTTTCAGCAGGATCACCGTGGAGTTCGAGCTTTCTGTCGATATGGAGGCCGCAGCCAACGACGTGCGGGACAAGGTATCGCAGGCACAGCGGCGGTTGCCCCGCGACTGCGACCCGCCAACGGTTTCCAAGGCCGATGCCGATGCCAGCCCGATCATGATCATCGCCGTAAAGAGCGCCCAGCGCTCGCTTCTCGAGATCTCGGAGATCGCCGAACTAACTTTCAAGGAGCAGCTGCAGACCGTCTCGGGGGTCAGCGCAGTGATGATCTGGGGCGAGAAGCGCTATGCCATGCGGATATGGCTCGACCCTGCCAAGCTGGCCGGCTACCAGATGACCCCTCTCGACGTGCGCAATGCTATCCTCCGCGAGAATGTGGAACTCCCGGCAGGCAGCATCGAAGGGACCAGCACGGAACTTACCATCAGGACGCTGGGCCTCATGACCACCCCGCAGGAGTTCAATAACCTCATCCTCCGGCAAACCGGCGACCAGATCGTGCGCGTGAGCGATATCGGCCGCGCCGAACTTGGCCCCGAAGACCTAAGGGGGATCGCCAAGATGAACGGGGTACCCATGATCGCCACGGCCATCATCCCGCAGCCGGGTGCCAACCATATCGAGATCGCCGACGAGATCTATGAAAGGCTTGAATACATCAAAAAGAACCTCCCGGATGACGTAGAATATGATGTCGGCTTCGACAACACCAAGTACATCCGTTCATCGATAAAGGAAGTCCAGACCACCATCTACCTGGCCTTTTTCCTGGTGGTGGTCATCATCTTTACCTTCCTGCGCGACTGGCGTACCACCATCATCCCCATCCTGGTCATCCCCGTGTCGTTGGTGGGTTCATTCTTTATCATGTATATCGCAGGTTTTACCATCAACGTACTCACGCTGCTGGCCATCGTCCTTTCCATCGGCCTGGTGGTCGACGATGCCATCGTGATGATGGAGAACATCTACGTGAAGATCGAACAGGGCATGACGCCGCTGGAGGCAGGCTTCAGGGGAGCCAACGAGATCTTCTTCGCCATCATTTCCACCACCATCACGCTGGTGGCGGTGTTCATCCCTATTGTCTTCCTGGAAGGGATGACCGGGAGGCTGTTCCGCGAGTTCAGCATCGTGATCGCTGGGGCTGTCACCATATCCTCCTTCGTGGCCCTCACGCTCACCCCCATGCTGTCCACCAAACTTTTGAAAACAAGGCATAAGCGAAACAGGGTCTACGATTACTCCGAAAAATTCTTTGTTTCGCTGAACAATGCCTACAAGCGGTCGCTCGACACTTTCCTCCGTAAAAAATATTTCGCCCTGGTCATCCTCGTGTTCGCCATCGCCCTCATCGTGGTCCTGTGGAAGAGCATCCCGGCCGAGATGGCCCCCCTTGAAGACAGGTCGCAACTCAGCATCAGCATCACCTCCCAGGAAGGGTCCACCTACGAATATAACCTTGCATACAACGAAAGCGTTGCCAGCCTGATTGAAAATACGATCCCGGAGGCCGACAAGGTCATTGGTATCGTCAGGGGTGGTGGCGGCGGGTTCCTGCGCGTCATCCTTGTTGATCCCGGCGAAAGGGAGCGGTCGCAGCAGGAGATCGCCAACCAGCTTACGGCCAAATTGCGTACGATGACGCAGGCAAGGGCCAGCGTGATCCAGCAATCGACCTTTGGCGGCCGGCGGGCGGGCCTGCCCATACAGTATGTACTCCAGGCCCCTGAGATCGAAAAACTACGCGAGATCCTGCCTGCCTTCATGGCCGAGGTCAATGCAAACCCGATCTTCGAGATGGCCGATGTGAACCTGAAGTTCACCAAGCCCGAACTGCAGATCGTGATCAACCGCGACAAGGCCAACCTGCTGGGGGTCACCACCGAGAATATCGGGCAAACGTTGCAGCTTGCGCTCAGCGGACAGCGTTTCGGTTACTTTATCATGAACGGCAAGCAGTACGAGATCCTTGGCGAGCTGGCCAGGGAAGACCGCAACAAACCCCTCGACCTCAAGTCGCTGTATGTGAGGAACAACAAAGGGCATATGGTGCAGCTCGACAATTTCGTGACCCTGCAGGAGTCGACGGCGCCACCGCAGCTTTACCGTTACAACCGTTTTGTGGCGGCCACCGTGTCCTCAGGGCTGGCAGAGGGGAAAACCATCAGCCAGGGGCTCGACGAGATGGACAAGATCGCCGACAAGGTGCTTGACGAATCGTTCAGGACGGCCCTGGCCGGGGACTCCAAGGATTTCATGGAAAGCTCGTCGAGCCTCATGTTTGCCTTCATCCTGGCCCTGGTGCTGATCTTCCTGGTGCTTTCGGCCCAGTTCGAAAGCTTCAAGGATCCCCTGATCGTGATGATGACGGTGCCGCTGGCACTCACTGGGGCCCTCATCTTCATGTGGTATTTCGACATCACCATGAACATCTTCAGCCAGATCGGCATCATCATGCTTGTTGGCCTGGTGTCGAAGAACGGCATCCTTATCGTGGAATTTGCCAACCAGCGGAAGCTGGCCGGGATGAACAAGTTCGATGCGATCCGCTTTTCGGCCGCTGCCAGGTTCAGGCCCATCCTGATGACCAGCCTTTCGACCATCCTTGGCGTGATGCCGCTGGCCCTGGGACTCGGGGAAGGTGCCCAGAGCCGTATCGCCATGGGGGTGGCCGTCGTGGGCGGGCTCACCCTGTCCACCTTCCTCACCCTGTATGTGGTACCGGCCATTTACCTCTTCATCTCTAGTGATTCAAAAAATATTGTCCATGAACCAGATCATCCTTCCGAAGCTGTTGACAAGAAGTAGCCTCAGGCCAGTTGCCCTGTTGCTGTTCCTGGCCCTGATCAACCTTCACGCCCTGAGCCAGGAGGTTTACGACCTGGGCCGCTGCATACATACCGGGTTGGAGCAGAATTTCTCCCTGCAGGTGTCCCGGAACCAGGAGACCATTGCGGTCAACGACCATACCATAGGCAATGCCGGCTATCTGCCCAGCCTCACCCTTAACGGTCAGTATGGCGGTTCGATGAACACCCTGGAACAGAACCTCCGCACCGGTGATGATGTCACCACGCCCGACATCCTCAACACCTATGCCTCGGCAGAGGTTGAGCTCGGGATGACCATCTTCAGGGGCTTCGAGGTTAAGAACACCTACCAGAAGCTGGGCAGGCAGAGCGAGCTGGAAGGGCTCAACCTGCAGATGGCTGCCGAGAACCTGGTGGCGCGGATCGTGTCGGAATACAATTACTACATCCAGCAGATGGCCCTGTGCGATAATATGATCTACGCCGTGTCACTTTCGCGTGAGCGTCTCAGGATCGACGAGCAGCGATACCTGCTGGGAGGCGCCTCGAAGCTTGAGTTGCTGCAATCGACAGTATACCTGAACGCCGACAGCTCCAGGCTGGCACACCAGCAGGAGGTGTTGCGGACCTCACAGATCAGGCTAAACGAGCTCATGTCGGTCGAGGACCTCGGGGAGGATCTGCTGTTAAAGGATACCCTTATCCAGATCAACGAAAGCCTTTCCTATAATGAGCTGCTGGAACAGACCCTGGCCTATAACACAAGCCTGCAGATCGCATCCGGGAACCAGCTCATCTCCGAGCTGGACTACAAGATCATCCGCTCGCGCTCCTATCCCTACCTTAACATGTCGGCGGGATACGGATATGCAAACAATGTTTACGAAAAAGGCGATCTCAGCTTACAGAACACCCGGGGCCTCACCTACGGCCTGACCCTTGGATTCAACATCTTCGACGGCTTCAACACGAGAAGGGAAAAGAACAATGCGCGTATCGACATCGAGACCAGCAATATCCGCTACAGTGAGATCGAGCAGGAGGTCAGGGCCGAACTGCTCACCATCTTTTATGCTTACGAGAACAATCTCCGCCTGATCAACCTGGAGGAGCAGAACCTCGGGGTGGCCCAGGAAAACCTCGAGATCGCCCTCGAACGCTACAAGCTGGGCAGCCTGTCGGGGCTGGAGCTGCGTGAAGTGCAGAAGAGTCTCCTCGACGCCGAGGAACGGCTGATCTCGGTAAAATACCAGGCCAAGCTGGCCGAGATCTCCCTGTTGCAGATCGCCGGCAGGATCATGGAGTATATGTAGGCAGGCCGAACTGTTCTGCTTCGGGCTTCGTGACCCGGGTGTTTGTATTAAGAGGATTTCACGCGAAAGAAAGTCTGCAAGGTGTTCCGTTTCCCCGCATACCCCGAACCGATAGATTATTCCCTACCTTTATACCCAAAACTGAACACATGCAGCCGGCATCCCGACCCCTGATCACGCACCGCAACCTGCAGATCGTGTTTGCAGTTACGCTGATCGCAGTGATGGGGGTCACCTCCATCACGCCGGTGTTCCCCATGGTGCGGCAGGTATTCAACATCAGTGCCGGGCAGGTGGGACTGCTCATCACCATGTTCACCCTGCCGGGGGTGATCCTTTCGCCCGTGCTGGGTGTCCTTGCCGACCGTTACGGCCGCAAGAAGATCCTCGTGCCTTCGCTCTTCCTTTTTGCGGTTGCCGGCAGCCTTTGCGGCTTCTCACGTGATTTCGGCTGGCTGGTGTTTCTTCGTTTCATCCAGGGCACCGGTGCTGCAGCCATCGGTGCGCTGAACATCACGCTGATCGGTGATATTTATTCCGGCCGCCGGCGAGCAACAGCCATGGGATACAACGCCAGCGTGCTCAGCATAGGCACGGCTTCCTACCCGGCCATCGGCGGTGGCCTCGCCACCCTCGCATGGTATTATCCTTTCTTTCTTCCCATACTTGCCCTGCCGGTCGGGTTACTGGTACTTTTCTACCTCGATAATCCCGAACCCGCTAACCACCAGTCGTTCCGGGTATACCTTAAGGCCGTTATCTCTTCTTTCAAGGACAACACCGTGATAGGACTGTTCCTCTTAAGCTGCCTTACCTTCATCCTCCTTTACGGGTCCTTCCTCACCTACCTGCCCCTGCACCTCTTCGAGGAATTCGGCACACCGGCATATGAGATCGGCCTCATCCTCTCCTTTGCCTCGGTTACCACCGCTATCGTGTCAACGCAGCAGGGCTTCCTGGCAGCAAGCATCCCTTACCGGTGGCTCCTGATCATGGTCAACGGGCTGTATATTCTCTCTATGCTTACCATTCCCATAATGGAAAGCAAAGGGTGGATGCTGGTCCCCTCCGGCCTCTTCGGTGCGGCCCAGGGGATCAATATCCCGGCCGTACAGACCCTGCTCACCGGCCTGGCCCCCATCGAATACAGGGCCGCCTTCATGTCGGCCAACGGCACCGTGCTGCGCCTGGGACAGACCCTTGGCCCCGTGATCATGGGAGCCGTTTATGTCTGGATCGATATGCAGGCAACCTTCTATGCCGGTGCAGTGGTGTCCGTCATGATGGCGGCGATCGTCTTTTTTATGGTCAGACGATAATTTTATGGAAGAAGGAAAATGGAATATGGAAAAGGGAAGAATAAGATGTGAGATTTAAGTATTGAGTATTGAGTATTGAGATACTGTTATGCTCTGCGTATTTTATAACTCGTATTTCATACCATATTATCAGCATTAACCCATGTCAATCCCCAGGGGTAGAAGGTGAGTTGTTGATTTGCCGATATGATAAACGGGATATAACAATATTACAACAACCGTCCGGCCGTTTAACCGTTCAACCGTGAATCCTTTATCTCACCACCACCATCTTGCCGGTGAAGGTGCTGTTCCCATTGGAGATCCTTAGGAGGTAGAAGCCTGCGGGAAGATCATTCACATTGATCGTTAAGGTAGAATGGGGAGCCAGCAGTAATTCCTTTTTCATGACGGTGCTTCCGGAAACAGCATGTATGGTAAGGCTGGCCGTTCCCCTTGCCAGTGCACCGAACCTCAGCCTTAGCACATCCTGAACGGGATTGTTGTAAAGGATGTCCATCGAAGGATATTGCAGCGGCCCTTCCGTGCCCAGTGATCCGTCCACCACCAGGTCCATGACCACGGGCAGGTGGTCGCTCATGCCATAAAGAGCATCGAGGATATAGGCGGGCAGGCTGGTGTTGGGAGGATCGAGCAACGACCCGTTGAGGCGCTGGCCATCCTGTCCGGGTGCGTGATACGAACCCTCCAGGTAATATACCTTCCCGGCCTTGTCATGCAATGTCTTATTCATCAGGATGAAGTCGAAGCGGTCGTCCATGCCACCGCCCGAATGGCAATTGCCCGAACTGGTATGGGTGCTCTGGGTATGCACATGGCGGTAGTTTGCATCGGAATGCCAGTCGCCGACGGCATTCACCGGGTCGTAGAACCTGAAAACGGGATCGTTGTTGTTGATCAGCCGCTGGAACGCATCCTCTGCCGCATCGTAAAGGTTGAGGTCGCCCATGAACAGGTAGTTGCCCGGCCGGCCGTTGGCCTCAAGGTATTCAAGGGCATTATTCGTCATGATCTTCCTGTCGAGCTCGTCGGAGGAAGAACTGCCCGCCTTGAGGTGGGCCACAATGCAACTGATGAAAACCGTATCGCCATCTTCCAGGCCATCGCCCAAATGGTAGAGGCGATACAGGTCGATGTCGCGCACCTCCGACTGCAGTACCTGCTGGGAGTGCAGGGCTAGCTTCTCGGTGTTATAATACAGCAGGTTCACGATATTTGATTCGGCGATATTGGGACTGCCCGACTTGGCGAAGAGGGCGTAACCTGTCTGGTTCATCACCTGCTGAAGGATCCTCTCCTGGTAGGTGCTGTTGTGCGAGAGCTCATTCACCGTGAAGATGTCGGGTTTTACCCAGCCGATGATGTTCCTGAGCCAGGCATCCTTCTGGTCGGGATTGTTATTATTGAAATTGCAGAAGCCGGTGTTCTCCCCGTAGTAAAGCAGGTTGTACTGCATCACGCGCAGGGTGTCCTGGGCAGAAACAAATGCCAGGCTGAAAAAAAACAATATTGCCGGGATCATGCGCACGGGGCGAAATTACCACTTATTCTTTTAAGTTTTGAGTGTTGAGTGTTGAGTTTTAAGTTTTGAGTTTTAAGTTTTAAGTTTTAAATTTTTAATGATTTCAATCAATTTCACAAAAATTTATAATTCCGGGTAGTGACAAAACATGAAAATCAGTATTAATAGATATAGGCTGTTCATGATGAAAAGGAGTATAATAATGGATATGGCATTGAATTTTTCATTGAATTCAATCATATTATATCAGGAACTGGTCCGAAATAAAGAATATATTGTGTCAAAACAGTTCCTGAGATCATCAACAAGTATTGGAGCAAATGTTTTCGAAGCTTCAGCTGCCGCTAGCAGGAAAGACTTTGCCAATAAAATGACCATTGCTTCAAAAGAAGCCCGTGAATCCTATTACTGGCTTCTTCTTCTAAAAGAAGGGAAATTAGTCAATATTGAACTTGATGGCCTAGTCGAAGATGTCCTGAATATAATCAACGTGCTAACCGCCATAGTAAAGTCAACCAGGACATCTTCAACCCTGAAGTGATTGAATAATGTGATCAAATTCAAAACTCAAAACTCAAAACTCAAAACTATTTGTGAACTTTCCTGATAAATTCCTCCACCTCGGGCACGCCGCCCTGGTATACCAGGTATCCGTTGTAGGGCTCGCGGGCGGTGATCTCGTCGTTGATGGGGGTGAGCATCATGCGTTTCACCTCTTCCGGGTCGTCGGTCTGGCCCAGGATCCAGCTCAACTTGACCCATGCCACCTCGGGCAGCATGTTGCCTGCCGGGATGATGCCTTTGGCCATCATGTCGCGACCGGTGTCGTAAACGAACATATGCACATATCCCCAGATGGTCTGCAGGGTCATGAACATGTGCACCCCTTTGGCGTGGGCACGTTCGATGGCGGGATATAATTCCTTGTTGACATGACCCAGCCCGGTGCCCACGATGATGATGCCGCGGTAGCCGTTATCCACCAGGGCATCGAGGGTGTCGGGCTTCATGCCCGGATAGTAATACAGCATGCTCACCTCATCGCTGAAGTAGGGCTTGATGGTTACGTTACGGTCCTGCCTTCGGTGGTTGTAGTTCTTGTGTATGGGGATGATCTCCTTACGGCTGATGCGGGCCACGGGGGTGTCGCCGATGGTGCGGAAGGTGGAACGGTACGAGGAGTGCATCTTGCGCACCCGGGTACCCTTGTGCAATAGCCCGTATTCGTCGGAGGTGGGGCCGAACATGCAAACCATTACCTCCGCGATGTCGGAATGCCCGGCGGCCTTCATGGCATGCATGAGGTTGAGGGCCGCGTCGGACGACGGACGGTCGGAAGAGCGCTGCGAGCCCACCAGCACGATGGGCACCGGTGAGTTCTGCACCATGAAGGTCAGCGCGGCACCGGTGTGATGAAGGGTGTCGGTGCCATGACCGATCACGATGCCGTCGATGCCATTCTCGATCTCCTTGCCAATGGCCACGGCCAGCTTCTTGTACTGTGTGGGGCCCATGTTCTCGCTGAACACGGCAAACACCTTCTCGGTCTCCAGGTTACAGATGTCGGCCAGTTCAGGCACGGCACCATAAAGCTCGCCGGGGGAGAAGGCAGGTATTACGGCCCCGGTACGGTAGTCGAGGCGGGAAGCGATGGTACCGCCGGTGCCGAAGAGTTTTACATTCGGCAGGCCTGGCGTTACAGGGAACTGCTTCTCGGGGATCTTGTAGTTGGCCTTCTTGTACCCCGTCTCCTTCATGCCCGTGATGGTCCTGATGTCGATGCCCACATTATATCCCGTAGGGATCTTGAGTACGATATGCTTGTCGTCGTCGTTCTCGGCCCGGGGCAGCACGGTACCCACGAAGGTTCCCCTGGTGGTTTCCACCACGGCCTGGCCCCAGACCCGGGTATTGTATTTCTTCAGCGTGTCGAGCGCATCGCCCTTATATCCCTGGAAAAAGTCGTTGCTCATGTCCTTGGTTTTTGCTTATTCCTTATCTTTTCCGTTTACCTGCAGGTAGAGTGCTTTCATGCTCATGTTGCCGCGGGCGATCCTGCGCAGTTCACCCATGATCCAGTCGGTCTCGTCGGCCTTGCGTTCAGAACGGCGTGTCTCCCTGAACTTCTCCCGCAGGAAGGGGATCCTTGCGAGTATCTCGTCCTGTGGCACGCGCTTGAAGTTGATCACCGTGAGCACCGACTCGAAGTCCATTTTCGGGTGTTCATAGATCACCGGCAGCATATAGTCGGCCAGTTCGGTGTCGAGCCCCTGATCAAGCAGGTAGCTGAACATGGAATAGATGATTTCATGATCGAAGGCATCGGCCGGTGTATGGTGCCCCTCAACAAATTTCAGACGGTGGCCAAAGAAGGTTCCCACCATCACGGGATCAAGTTTCAGCTCACGGACGATACGTTCGATGAGCGGGAAGTGGTTTCGCTTAAAGATGTATGTGTATGTATCTTCCGGTATACCCCACTTTTTCATCCGGTGGTAGCGGTCGATGACTTCGGTCGGCAATTGCCTGCTGAGCTTTTCAATATGCTCTTCCTCCAGCGGTTTCGGAGGGGTATCTGTATCGGGGTACATGCGGTCGGCGCCGGGGAGCACGCGTTCGAAGACGGTGGTGCCGTCGGCAAAAGACTTACGGGTTTCGTTGGGAACGCCTTCGAAGGCCATCAGGCAACGTTCCTCAATGGTTTCCAGGGCCGTCTTCATATCATCCTCGGGCCCCCAGAAGATCAATTGTGCATCTTCTTCCCCGGCCCTGAAAGCCTTCCTGATCTTCTCCCAGGTAGCTTCCGGAATAACCCTTTCGAAGGCCTCGGAATGTGTCATGTTGGGTTTCTCAAGGCACGCGATCACCTTGAGGCGGTCGCTGATCTCATCGGCAAACATCTTGCCGGGCTGTGTGAAGTGCGAGAGTAGTCCACCGAAACCTGGAAGGTTCACGGCCATGGTATGGTGGCGCTGTGCCCTGGCCTCTTTGAGCGGGGCATAGCTGAACTTGTATGTGTTGTTGTTCAGTTTCCTTGAGGCGATCTTCCAGTTTCCATGATCGGGAAAGCGTTCTTTGATCAAATCCCTGATATGCAGCAGGGCCCACTGCCTGAAAGATTCATTGTGGGTCAGCTCAGGGATCCACTTCGTGTGGGCCACACCTTTGATCTCCACCCGCGTGCCGCCGCGGCAACTCACGTTCACATCCTGCCTTCCGGCACCTATTCCGGTGCGCACCTTGCCTGTGCTCCGGTTCAGGAAACGGATGTAATCGCAGGTTTCCCTCACCTCGTCGGGATTCACACAGTCGGGGTAGGTCACCGTTTCGATGAGCGGCATACCCAGGCGATCGGTCTGGTAGGTCCGCACGTGTCCTATGTCGGAGATCTCCCGGCAGGAATCCTCCTCAAGGCTCAGCTGTATGAGCCTGATCTTTTTATGGGGCAGTTCGATCTCCCCTTCCACCCCGATGATGGCGGTGCGCTGGAAACCTGTCGGGATGCTGCCATCGAGGTACTGCTTACGGGTAACATGTACCTCACCCACTATATTGAGCTTCGAGAGCAGCGAGATCTCGATCGAAATATCGAGGGCTTCCTGGTCGATGGGGAAGGGCGGGGTGTCGTCGACATCGTAGGTGCAGGCGGTGGCATTGTTGATGCGGTAGATGATCTCCTTGCGCGTCTTGAACTCCATCAGCGCCGTGCCGTCGTATTCGCCCAGCTCGCTGAGGGTAGGCCGCATATGGCGGATGAGCTCGGCATCGTACTCCTCGTGCCGGTTGTAAAGTCCGGCCGGGCAATGGCAGAAGAGCTTCTCCCTGGTAAGCAGCTGCTGATGCACCTCGAGGCCCGACATGAAACCGATGCGGTCGTAATCCTTCTGCGTGGCCTCCCTGCGCGGGACATAGCCGATCTGTTCCCTGGTTTTGCGGTAATTCTGTTCGGGATCGAACTTTTCCTTCATCACAATAAGATTGGTTGTTGTTTTGGAGATGGCAAATGTATAAATAATCCTCAGATGATGAAGGATAATGAATGCCGGAATTTGGAAGAAGAAACAGTGGGTTATCCGGCAGCCTAAAGCAAGCCCGGGAATACTGCCTTTCTGTCCCTGGGGTAATCCTCGAAGTGCTCCCTGTACCACCTGTGATGGTCGAGGGCGCGGGGTACCAGGTTGGCAAAGGTCCACACTGCAAAGGAGAGGGCAGGCATGTTCCAGGCCAGGATGGCATATCCTGTCCACTCCACGATCTCGGAGAAATGGTTCGGACAGGAGATGTACCTGAAAAGTCCTCCGTAGGGGATGCGGTATCCGTTGCTGCTGGTCTTGCGCAGCCATATGAGCATGTTGTCGGAACGGATGTTGAAGCCCATGCCCACGCAGAAGATGATGAGACCGGTGATGAACTGCGGGCTGGTCAGCCACTCGGCCGTGTATCCGCCAGAAAAATAACCCCAGTAGTAGCCGATGAAAAAGCCGTTCACCGCATTGAAGAAGATGGCCATGAGCACGATCACCAGCGGCATCTTCTTGCCTCGTGTCCGCAGCCTGAAGGGGAAGATCAGCACCCTGTTGATGTAATGGATCAGGAAGGGCAGAAAGAGGATCCAGATCACGCGTCGGCCACTGCCGTCACCGGTCAGGAAGATGGCCAGGGGAAGCAGCAGGGCCGGCAGTTCCATGACCAGCCAACCCACGCGGTTGCTCACCATGGGACCCCAGCCCGACTTGGTATGCCGCCCGTAAGGAGCTGTAACAAAAAGCAAAAGGACCATCGTGGCAATGCCGGTGATGATCCATATCCAGATGAGCTGATTAAATAAGCCTTGTTCCATGAGCAGTTTTTCGGTTTATCAGGGTGCAAATTAGTGAAAAAAAGATAACGAACGGGGATGCCGGATACCGGACACTTCACACATCAAATATCAGATTTCAGAATTCTCAATTCCTAAAACCTTTTTCCCTTTCCTGTAATACTCCGCAGTGAGCGCGATGGCCTCTTCCTCCGTGTCCTTTGGCACGACTCCGAAAT
>JAXGTH010000030.1:0-21240 GCA_040775045.1 Bacteroidales bacterium | reverse complement strand
TTATCCTGCTGCTGAGTTCAGGATGTATGGTTTCTTCCTGGCAGCCCTCTTTGTGATGGGCCTGGGATTTACACTCCTCCAGATCGCAGCCAATCCCTACGTGGCCATCCTCGGGCCTGAGGACTCGGCCTCGAGCAGGCTGAACCTGTCGCAGGGATTTAATTCGCTGGGCACAACCATAGGCCCGCTCATCGGGGGTTTCCTGATCTTCAAATCTTTTGCGGGGGCCCATGTCAGCGGGGCTGATGCCGTGACGATCC
Organism: Bacteroidales bacterium; assembly: GCA_040775045.1. Classification (GTDB taxonomy): domain Bacteria; phylum Bacteroidota; class Bacteroidia; order Bacteroidales; family B18-G4; genus B18-G4. The sequence continues at coordinate 20,980 of JAXGTH010000030.1, read as the reverse complement.
CCTACCTTTTCTTTACCGGCCTGTTCCTTCTGCTGGCATTGCTCATCAAGGTATCTAAACTTCCGCGCGTGACCGGCAGCGATGGCATCGAGCGGAAAGCAGGGGCCCTGCGCCACCCCAACCTGGTGTTCGGCGCCCTGGCCATATTCTTTTATGTTGGTGGCGAGGTAAGTATCGGCAGCATCATGATCAGCTACCTCGGACTTGAGGACATTGCCGGACTTAACGAGGCGGCTGCAAGCCGATACGTGGCATACTACTGGGGCGGCCTCATGATCGGCCGATTCCTGGGAGCCATATCTCTGAGCACGTTCAGGGATAAGGCGCTCAAAGGATGGCTGATGCTGGGGGTTCCCCTGCTGGCCTTCATCGTGCTGCTCCTGCTGCAGCTTTACGGGGTGTTCACACACCAGGGCTTCTTTGCTGCCCACTTCACCGGGTTCCGCGAGATCTCCATCTTCGGCGTGATCATGTTGATGAACTATGTGGCATTCCTTTTCGGGAGATCCCTGCCAAACCGCACCCTGCTGATCTTTGCCCTGGTGGCCATCGGCATGCTGGTTGCAGCACTGATGAGCAAAGGGCAGGTGGCCATGTGGTCGGTGATCGGCATCGGGCTGTTCAACTCCATCATGTGGTCGAACATCTTCACGCTGGCTATCGAAGGCCTGGGCAGGTTCAAGAGCCAGGGCTCCAGCCTGCTGGTGATGATGATCCTGGGCGGGGCCATCGTGCCCGTGTTCCAGGGAATGGCTGCCGATGCCTACGGCGTGCACGCTTCCTTCTTCGTACCCGTAATATGCTATGCCTATATTGCGTTCTACGGATGGAAAGGATATAGGAGGAAATCTGAACTTTGAACTTTGAAATCTGAAATCTGAACTATGAACTGCAAATAACCCCGGAACGTAATAATAAACAACAAAGTACAGGCAACGAGCAACGAAGATTTAATATACAATGTTTATTTACACTGTGCAATAATACAATCCCTTTCATCCTGCACCTAAACAAGCAACAAATTAGATCTCAAAATCTAAAACTTAATAACTATTAATCTGAAAGCTAACTCAACACTCAACACTCAAAACTAAACACTACCCAGTCCCCAGTCCCCAAAACCCACCATCATGAAACCCACCCGACGACAATTCATTTCCCGCTCAGCCCTCGCTGCTGCAGGGGCGCTGACGATCCCTTCATGGATTGATAAGGTTACTGCCGCGGTGCATCCCGTTCCGGATACCGGCAACATACCCATGGTGATCTCCACCTGGAATCACGGCTATGCAGCCAACGAGGCAGCGTGGAAGGTGCTGGGCAGCGGTGGCAGCGCCCTCGATGCTGTGGAGCAGGGCGTGCGCGTCCCGGAAGCCGATCCCGACAACCTCAGCGTAGGCTACGGCGGACTGCCCGACCGCGACGGGCATGTCACCCTCGACGCTGCCATCATGAAGGGGAATGGCGAATGCGGATCGGTGACCTTCCTTGAGCATATCATGCACCCCGTCTCGGTGGCACGGATGGTCATGGAAAAAACACCTCATGTGATGCTCTCCGGCCAAGGGGCCCTGCAGTTTGCGCTGGAAAATGGTTTCAGTAAACAGGACCTGCTCACCGAAAAGGCGAAAAAGGCCTGGCAGGAATGGCTGAAGGAAGCGCAGTACAAACCTGTCATCAATATTGAAAATCACGATACCATCGGCATGCTGGCCATCGACAGCGGCAACCATATCGCCGGTGCCTGCACTACTTCAGGCCTCGGGTTCAAGATGCATGGCAGGGTGGGCGATTCGCCGGTGATCGGCGCAGGCCTTTACGTCGACGATGAAGTTGGTGCAGCCACGGCTACCGGCATGGGAGAACTGGTCATGAAAACCCTGGGCTCCTTCCTGCTGGTAGAACTGATGCGTAACGGTTATTCCCCCCAGGAGGCCTGCGAGGAAGGGATCAGGAGGATCGTAAGGAAGATCCCGCACTATGAGGATCAGCAGATCGGATACCTGGCGGTTAACAGGGCAGGGGAGACGGGCGCATACGCCATCCATAAAGGATTCAATTACGCACTCTTCAGGGATGGAAGCTTTGAACTGATCAACAGCGAATTTTACTTAAAATAATACCGACATGAAATTGAGATATTACTTGTGGATCATTGCCTTTTTGGCGTTCATGACAAATTGCAAACCACCTTCATCCAGCGATATCAATATTATTCCGCAGCCGGCAAATGCTCACGTGATGCCGGGATCCTTCACCATAGGGGAAGATACACGCATCATCACCCGGAAAGAGGACCAGGAAGTGCTGGCCGTTTGCGAATACTTTAACGACCATATCGAAAATGCGGCAGGGTACAGGCTCAACCTTGTCGATGATGACGACGTGACCAGCTTCTCGGGCGATATCGTGATCACGACATTCAACGCCGATACCGCCTGGGGAGAGGAAACCTACGACATCAGGGTACAGGGGGGCAGCTCCGTTGTGCTCCAGGCCAGGACTGCCAGCGGGCTTTTTAACGGTGTGCAGACCTTGCTGCAACTCCTTCCGCCTGAAGTGATGAGCGGTGCAACATCTGAAGATATCGACCTGGAGATCCCGGCCGTATATATCCACGATTACCCGCGCTTCACATGGCGGGGCATGCACCTCGATGTGGGAAGGCATTTCTTTCCCAAGGAATTTATCATGAAGTATATCGACCTCATGGCCATGTACAAGATGAACATGTTGCACTGGCACCTGACCGAAGACCAGGGATGGCGTATCGAGATCAGTAAATATCCTGAGCTTACACGGGTTTCGGCCTGGAGGACAGAACCTGACGGTACAGTTTACGGTGGCTATTATACGCAGGAGGATATCCGTGAGATCGTCGCATATGCTGCCGCCAGGCACATCACCATCGTGCCCGAGATAGAAATGCCCGGGCACAGCGTGGCCGCACTGGCAGCCTATCCTGAGCTTTCCTGCACCGGCGGACCTTTTGAGGTGGCCAACACCTGGGGCGTTAAAGAGGATGTATACTGTGCAGGCAATGAGAAAACCTTCGAATTCCTTGAAAATGTCCTGCTCGAAGTGATGGAGCTATTCCCGGGCGAATACATACATATCGGAGGCGACGAGGTGCCCAAAACAAGATGGGAGCAATGCCCGAAGTGCCAGGCCAGGATGAGGAAGGAGAACCTTGCCGGCGAAGCTGAACTGCAGAGCTGGTTCATCAGGCGCATGGAACAGTTCCTGAGTGCCCATGGACGGAAGCTCATCGGCTGGGATGAGATCCTGGAAGGAGGGCTGGCGCCGGGAGCCACCGTGATGTCGTGGAGAGGTGAACAAGGTGGCATCGAAGCAGCGGAAATGGGCCACGATGTGGTGATGACCCCCAACGATTACTGTTATTTCGATCATTACCAGGCTGACCCGGCAACGCAGCCGAAAGCCATCGGCGGACTGACAACCCTGAAGGAGGTTTACCATTATGATCCCGTCCCGGATGAACTGAACGAAGCAGAGCAAAAGCATATCCTGGGTGTACAGGCCAACCTCTGGACCGAATATATAGAAACCCCGGAATATGCCGAATATATGGCAGTTCCGCGGATGCTTGCCCTTGCGGAGGTGGCCTGGTCAAGGAATGACCGCATCGACTGGGAACGGTTTGTCCGCAAGCTGGAACAACACTTCCTGAGGCTGGCTGTCATGAATGTGAACTACTGCGATGCGATCTTTTCTGTTGAGATCAAGCCTGAATATAACCGTGAGGCTGGAGGCGTGATGATCCGCATGTCGACCGAAATCCCGGATGCTGAAATAAGGTATACCCTCGACGGAACCGATCCGGGTCCGGGATCTGCTGTCTACGATACAATTTTCAGCCTGGAAAATTCCTCGGTGATCAGGGCGGGGATATTTAAGGACGGAAACCCGAAGGGGAAGATATCCTCCAGGGAAGTGACACTGCACAAGGCCGTTGGCAAACCTTTCTACTACAAGGACAGTTACAACGAAAGGTACGATGCAGGCGGCGACTTCGGGCTGGTGAATGGGATCCGCGGATCGGTCTATTATAATGATGGAAACTGGCAGGGCTTCAGTGGCGTCGATTTCGAGGTGGTGATCGATATGGGGAATATCACACCGATACAATCCATCAGCATCGGCTTTCTGCAGAATATGACCAGCTGGATCTTCCTTCCCTCGACGGTGAGTTTCATGGTGTCGGACAGCGAAGCAGGGAGCGATTTCAAAAGCGTCGGTGAGTTCATCAACAGCGTGCCCATGGAGGATAAAGATGCCATGATCAAGAATTTCAGCAAAAGCTTCTCCGACCTCAAGGCCAGGTATATCAAGGTGAAAGCAAAAAACCCGGGTCCCTGTCCCGACTGGCATCCCGGTGCCGGCAACCCGAGCTGGGTTTTCGTGGATGAGATCGTTATTGAATAAGGAATATTGGAAAGGGAATATGGGAAAAGGAAAAGGGATTAATATTTTAAGGGGATAGTATAGATGAGAACGTCCACATTGCGGTCTGACAGCCTGCTTTTGCTGACTTCTCTGATCTGGGGCCTGGCTTTCGTGGCGCAGCGTGAGGGCATGAAGGACGTCGGGCCCTTCGTCTTCAATGGCATCCGCTTTGCCCTTGGCGCCATGGTCATCATTCCTTTCATTTACTTTTCGCGGAAGAGGCATCCTTCCGCTCCCGCCCCGTTGTCCGGCACAAATTACCTGCTCAAGGGAGGATTATTGCTCGGTCTGGTGTTGTTCGGGGGTGCAAGCCTTCAGCAGTACGGACTGGTATTCACCAATGCCGGCAATGCAGGCTTCATCACCGGTCTCTATGTTGTGATCGTCCCCCTGATGGGATTGTTCAGGAGACAATTCCCTCATTTCACGGTGTGGATCGCAGTGGTACTGGCTGCCTTTGGCATGTATTTTCTCAGCATCAGGGAAGGGTTCGCGATTTCGGCGGGTGACCTGCTGGTGCTCATCGGCGCCTTCTTCTGGGCGGTGCATGTACTGGTGATCGATGCCCTGGTGGCCAAAGTGGATGCACTCAAGCTGGCGTTCCTGCAATATGCCGTTTGTGCGGTGCTCAGTACACTGGTGGCCCTGTTCACTGAATCTTTTGATATGGATGGTATACTGAGGGCGGCAATACCCATCCTATACGGCGGGGTGCTATCGGTGGGCATTGCCTATACCTTGCAGGTGATCGCACAAAAGCAGGCCCCTCCTGCGCACGCGGCCGTCATCCTCAGCCTTGAGGCTGTATTTGCTGCCATCGGGGGCTGGCTGATCCTTAACGAACAGCTTGGGCGAAGAGAGCTCCTGGGCTGTGCCCTCATGCTGCTTGGCATGATCGTGGCACAGTACTGCACGATCAGCAGGCGAAAATGTACATCCTGACCATCAGTTCTTCCCAGGCTTGCTTAAAAACATTAATTTTACGGCTCCGGACCGGGATCCCGGGATTAATACATTTGGATATGATCAGAAATGCAATTTTATCCCTCTCCATATTTATCCTGTATGTTGTTTCAATGCCGGTGACCCTCGGCCAGGAAACATACCTCGACCCTTCAAAACCCATTGACGAAAGGGTATATGATCTCCTGGGCCGGTTGAGCATTGAAGAAAAAATGGATCTGCTGAAGTTCAACGGGTATGAATCCGGCGCTGTGCCGCGCCTGGGCATTCCTCCGCTGCTTGCTACCGACGGGCCTGCCGGCATCAGGCAGGGCATGGCCACTGCTTTCCCTGCGCCCGTGGCCCTCGCTGCCAGCTGGGATACGCTGCTGGTCAGGCAGGTGGGTGAGACCATTGCCGCAGAAGCCCTGGCAAAAGGAAGGAATATGCTCTATGCTCCCAAAGTCAACATTATCCGAAACCCCCTGTCGGGGACGAACTTCGAAAGTTTCAGCGAGGACCCTTACCTGGCTTCGCGCATGGCCGTGTCATTCATCAGGGGTGTACACAGCAAGGGTGTGATCGCCTGTGTCCGGGATTTCATGGCCAGGAACCAGGAATGGGGCGGCAGGGAGCTCAACGTGCTGGTCGACGAGCGCAGCCTGCGAGAGATCTATATGCCGGCTTTCAGGGCTGCCGTACAGGAATCGGGCGTCGAAGCCATCATGTGGGCCCCGCACCGGCTCAATGGCAAAAGTATGCCCGAACAGGAAAATTGTTCCGGCGGTATTTCGGTGACAGAATGGAATTTCAAAGGGGCATTTTTCAATGATCCTCTTGCTCCTTTTGAGGAAGAAGAAGGCATCGACACCCTTGACACAAAACTCCTTGATGAGCAGGTCAGGCGGCTGCTCCGGATCCGACTGGCTTCCGGAATGATGGACCAGCAGACAGACCCTGTGCTGCTTGAACCGCCATCGCACTCCGAACTGGCACTCGAAGCTGCACTGAAAGGCATAGTCCTTCTCAAAAATCACGGCGGCCTGCTGCCCCTCGATCACGACAGCATCGGGAGCATTGCCCTTATCGGTCCCAACCTCTCGCAGGCAAGGACAGGTGGCGGTGGCCGGTCGGCAGTCAGTACAATGCATGCCGTCACCCCACTTGAAGGGATCAGGGAACTTGTTGACGGGTCTATCTTCCTCTACACGGCACAGGGCGTGAACATGCGCCAAGATGTGGCCCCGCTCGATACCAACCATGTGTTCATCGGGCAGGGGGTGAACGGCTTCTCTGCAAAATATTACAGAGGCCCTGAGCCCTCGGGCCGCCCCGAAGTTTTTACCACCGATAAGTATATCGACTTCAACTGGTGGCATTTCCCGCCCCATCCTTCGATGGAAAATGACTTCTCGGCCAGCTGGGATGCTACACTCATCCCGCAGCACGGTGGGCCTGTCAAGGTGAAACTTATCCACAACGACGGCTGCAGGCTGCTGCTCGACGGCAGGATCATTATCGATGCCTGGGAACCCGGACCCGTCAGGTCCGACTCAGCCTGGCTCGACATCGAAAAGGGGCGCTCATATAATCTTCAGATCGATTATTTTTCAGATGGTGAGGGGCCGGCACAACTCAAATTCGGTTTTGATTACCTGGAAGCCAACATGATCGCCGATGCCGTGGAGAAGGCACGGCGGGCTGATGTAGCCATCGTGTTTGCCGGACTTTCCGACCGTTTTGAGTGTGAGGGTTCCGACAGGGACCACTGGAGCATCCCTGCACAATCGCGACTGATCAGGGCCGTTTACGAGGCCAACCCCAATACCGTGGTGGTGCTGCAGACCGGCGGGCCTGTCGATATCGAAGCATGGGCCTTCGATGTGCCGGCCATCATACAGGCCTGGTATCCGGGGCAGGAAGGGGGCAGGGCCATCGCGGAGGTGCTGTTCGGGCAATACAATCCTACAGGCAGGCTGCCGTTCACCTGGAACATGGATATCAGTCATTACCCGGCCATGGAAGGGTACAAAAGCCCCAGCATGCGGGCCTGGTACCTTGAAGGGATCTACACGGGATATCGCTACATGGATAAGCAAAACTTCAGGCCACGTTTTCCATTCGGGCACGGCCTTTCGTACACGACTTTCGGCATCGGTAAACTGCTGATGAACCGGCAACGCAACGGCGACGGCTGGATGGCCACCGTTGAGGTGCTCAACATGGGCGATCGTGCCGGGACAGAAACCCTTCAGGTTTATATTAGGGATCCGGAAAGCTCCGCTGATAAAGCATTTAAGGAACTGAAAGCTTTCAAACAGGTTACGCTGCTTCCCTGGCAGAAGGAGACCGTAGCCATACCGCTGCCCTACAGGGCATTCGAATATTACGATACCGGGAAGGGCCGCTGGACCATCGATCCCGGGATGTACCAGGTAATGGTGGGCACGTCGGCTGAGGATATCAAGCTCGTAAGGACCATCGAAATAAAACAGGAACATATCGATCAATATTTTCAACATGAATAAACTTACCATCCTGCTTTTTGCGCTTGCTGCGTTATTTCTCCATCCTTTACAGGGTCATGCGATGAAAGGGCCGGCCCCGGGTGATGTAACGCCGGGGCAGGACAGCCTTACCCCCCTTTACCATTACCTGACGGGTATTCCCGGCATCGGGATTGAGAAACTTCAATGCCTGGAACCCTTCACTGAAAAATACTTGCTGAACATACCGCAGCCTGTCGATCATCATGATCCCGATGGCGGCTCCTTCACCCAGCGGGTCTTTGTGATGTACCGCGACAAGGATGCACCGGTGGTATTCACTACCGAGGGCTATTATGGGGAATATGCCACATATCCTTTCTACCAGAACGAACTTGACTTTTTTCTGGGGGCCAACGAGGTGCTGGCTGAACACCGTTACTTTGGTCCTTCGGCACCGGAGCCCCTCGATTGGCAATACCTGACCGTGGAGCAGGCTGCTGCCGACCATCATCGTATCGTCGGACTACTGAAGCCTTTCTTCACCGGGAAATGGGTAAGCACGGGCATCAGCAAGGGTGGGCAAACGGCCATCTACCACCGCGCCTTCTGGCCCGATGATGTGGATGCCACGGTAGCCTATGTGTGTCCCCTTAACTTTTCGATCGAAGAACAGCGCTGCTATGATTTCCTCGACTGGGTAGGCAGCGATACCTGCCGGCAGAGGATCCACGAATTCCAGGAGATGCTCCTGTGCAACAGGGAGAAGTATTTTACTGCATTTTTGGATGCCGTTGAAAAGGATAGCCTGCGGTTTTCCATCGGCGATACGGCCGGTTATGAACTTTCGGTGCTCGAATATTCTTTTGCCTTCTGGCAATGGGGCGGGACGCCCTGCGACTCCATCCCCGGCCCGGATGCCAGTCCTGCCAGGGCCATCCGCCACCTCGACAGGGTGACGAGCCTCGACTGGGTGTCAGATCAGGGCATCGCCGGCATGCTGCCTTTCTTTTACCAGGCCCTCACCGAGATAGGATTTTACGGCTATGACCACAGTGAATTTGAGGGTTGCATAGAAGCACTCAGTGACCAGACATTCCGTTTCACCTGTCCCGAAGGGGTTGACTGCGTGTATGATCCCCTGCCCATGGAGAAGGTGGATAACTTTGTGAGGCACTACGGACAGAATATGATATTCATCTATGGCGAGTGGGATCCCTGGTCGGCGCCGGCTGTGCAGACGACAGGAAAAACCAACTCATTTACGGTGTTCAAACCGGGAGGGAACCATGGAACGCGGATCTTCAACCTCCCGGAAGAACAACGCGAAAAGATCCTGGTCACATTGGAAAAATGGCTTGATTGTAAAACCTACAGGCAATAACTACAGGCATAAAACACTATGGCAAAAAGATTCATCCTTCCCCTCCTATTACTTCTTACGTCTTTTACGGCAGCCCTGGCTTCGGACCACTACAAATCGGCTGCCCGGTATAACTACTATACTTCCGAACAAACTGCCGAGGTGGCCGTGTGGGTGCCTGATTCCAGGTCCGGGGTCCGTGTTTCCGTGGATATCGTATACGCTTTCGACCACATCCTGAGAGGGGCGGAAGTGAAGGCCGGGCAATTCAATATATTTGCTTTTCCGCTCGAGACCTTCAGCCAGGGGCATAACGAACTCACGGTCTCCTATATGGAGAACGGCAAATGGGTGGATTCCGATAAGATCGAGCTGCTGGTGCTGCCCGGGAAATACAATGCCGTTAAGATCGACCGGATCAGCGGTGGACTCATCGTGGAGGGTCTGCCGTTCATCCCCTTCGGCTTCTATACCTATTCACCCGTTCAACCGGGCCTTGCCGAAGAGGAAGCGGTGAAGGGCTTCAACATGATGTCCCCTTACCAGGAAATCAGGAGTAAGACTTTCAGGGAGCGTAAGGAGTATATGGACCGTTGTGCCGAACTTGGCATGAAGGTGAACTATAATCTCCTGAGTCTTGCCGGTGGAGGAGGGGTTGGGCATCAGGGTCATGAGAGGCTCTCGCATCGCAAAAGGATAAAGATGCTGAAAAAGGAGATAGAAGCGTTCAGGGACCATCCTGCACTGCTTTCCTGGTATATCAGCGATGAGCCTGTGGGGCAGGGTGTACCTCCCGATTCACTGGCCGAAGTTTACGGGTTGATCAGGGAACTGGACCCATACCATCCGGTGACAGTGGTTTTCATGACACCGGCGATGGCCCGTGACTATAGCCACGTGATGGATATCGTGATGGCCGATCCTTATCCTGTCCCGCATGGAAGCGTTCTTGAGGTTGGCAAGGTCACCGACATGCTGCAAAAAGAGTTCTTCCTCGAAAAGCCTGTCTGGATCGTTCCGCAAGCCTTCGGAGGCAATGAACACTGGGAGCGGGAGCCGACACCGCGGGAGATGCGGGTGATGACCTATCTGGCCATGATCAACGGGGCTTCCGGGATACAATATTTTATCAGGCAGGGGCTGAATGCCTTTCCAAAATCGACGATAGCCTGGAACGAATGCGGCGCCATGGCACTGGAAATGGCGGAGCTGACACCTTTCTTTTTTGCTGCCGGTAAACCGCCCTTGCTGAAAAGTCCCGACAAGGATTTGCAATTCAGGGTTTTAGCTGATGACGGTGCGGTGCTGGTGATGGTAGTCAACCCCGGGAACAAGCCCTCGGAGTTCAGCTTTACCCTCGAAGACCTGCCTTATTCCGGTAGTGCGGCCGTTATGTTCGAAGACCGGATGGTGGAGGTCAGGGAAGGCCGTGTTGTAGATATCATTGACGCCTACGGGACACGGACATACCTGGTCAGGTACAAGATGCCTTCGGGCAAGGGACCCAGGGTGCAGCCCAGAAACCTGGTGCTGGACCCAAGTTTTGAAAATACGACGGGAACGGGGATTCCCGCCTCCTGCTATGCCAGGCCGCAGGGCGACAGGGGGGCCACCTATTTCATTGATCCAAGGATTGCGGCCCGTGGCGGGCATTCGCTCAGGATGACCGCTCCCTCGGAAGGTGGTGGGATGAAGCTTTCTTTTTACGGGATCCGCATCGAGCCCGGTCAAAGCTATACCATGAGTATCCAGGCCAGGTCAGTGCCCCTCAGGTACAGGGAGGTCGTAAAAAAGTCATTCTTCCGGCGGTTGTGCGGCTGCGGACCCGATGCCTCGGATCATCCCTTGTTCACCATGGCCTTGGGAGGTACCTCGGAATCATTTATTCCCGGCAACGACTGGCAGGAATATGCATTTTCATGCATTCCGGAACCGGAGTCCGGTGTGAACCGGGTATCTCCCACCCTGGCACTTGACGGTAAGGGAACCGCATGGTTCGACCTGCTGCAGGTGTATCCCGACATGGCGGTCACCTCGAACGTGAACAGGGACAACAACAATATATCCATTGGCCTGAGCACGGTGCACAAAGGGGCGGAGATCTTCTATACCCTCGACGGGGAGGAACCTGGCCGTGATGCGAAGCAATTCGACGGCATCTTCAACATCAGCACCACAAGCACATTGAAAGCTGCAGCCTACCTTGGCGATAAAAAAGCAGGCTACCTCGAAAGGCCTTTTGTGGTCAGTTATGCCACGGGGCGTTACGTGGAATACAGGAACAAGTATTCAGCGAAATACGATGCCGGGCTGATGAACGGGCTGGTCGACGGCATCCTGGCATCACCCGATTTTATGGATGGCAAGTGGCAGGGTTTTGAAGGCGACGACCTCGACATCACCATCAACCTCAGGGAAGTAAGGGATATCAGCAGTATCAGGATCAGGTTCCTGGAGGACAGGGCTTCATGGATCTTCCTGCCCCGGAAGATCAGCATCCTCTATTCGGTCGATGGGGTTGAGTACGAGCTCCTCGGCAACCCGGAACAAGAACTCGTCGGGGCAGGACCGGGATCCGGAGTCTATGCCTATGTGCTGGCGTTTGCCGCTGAGCCCCTGCAAGCCCGATATGTCCGCATTGTGGCGGAAAATATCGGCAGCTGTCCAGAGGGTCATCCCGGACAGGGGGGCAAGGCATGGCTGTTCACCGATGAACTGATCATAAAATGAGAAAAACCATCATCCTTATGACGGCCGTTTTTATGGCCGCCTCCTGCACTGCGCCACATCAGGAAATCAGTGAGCCGAAACCCAATATTGTTTTCATCATGGCCGACGATCTCGGTTACAATGAACTGGGGTGTTACGGGCAGGAGATCATACACACACCGAATATCGACAGGCTGGCAGCGGAGGGCATAAGGTTTACCCAACATTATTCCGGGAGCCCGGTCTGCGCACCTTCCCGTTCCGTGCTGATGACCGGGAAACACACTGGGCATACCTTTATCAGGGATAACCGTGAGATCATGCCGGAAGGGCAGTTGCCCCTGGCCGACAGCGTGCTGACCATCGCCGAGGTACTTAAAGGCATGGGGTATGCTACAGCAGCCATCGGTAAATGGGGCCTGGGCTATAACGGATCCGAAGGCGATCCGAACAGGCAGGGCTTCGACCTCTTTTATGGATACAAATGCCAGCGACATGCCCATAACCACTACCCGTGGTTCCTTTGGCGCAACGGCCAACGCGACAGCCTCGAAGGCAATGACAGGACCCTGTACGGAGAACAGTACTCGCAGGACCTTTTCACCCGGGAGGCGCTGTCGTTCATTGATAAGCACAGGGATACGGCCTTCTTCCTTTACCTGCCTTTCATCATCCCGCATGTCTCCATACAGGTGCCTGAAGAGAGCCTGTCGGAATACCGCGACAGCATCCCCGAAACCCCTTATGAACATCACCCCTATTATCTGCAGCATCCTTTTCCGCATGCCGGTTATGCTGCCATGGTCAGCCATATGGACCGGGCCGTCGGAAAGATCGTCGACAGGATAAGGGAACTTGGCCTGGCTGAAAACACGCTCATCGTCTTCACCAGCGACAACGGTCCAACCTATGGAAGGGTCGGCGGGGCCGATTCGGAATTCTTCAACAGCGCAGGCCCGTTCAGGGGATTTAAGGGAAGCGTGTATGAAGGCGGTATCAGGGTACCCTTCATTGCATCCTGGCCGGGAAAGATCCCTGCAGGGAAGGTTACGGATTTTCTTTCAGGGTTCACGGATATTTTCCCTACCCTTGCGCATCTGTCGGGGGATACCAGCAGCTACCCCGTCGACGGGATCAGCATCGTACCATTGTTGCTCGGAGAGGACGGACAGCAGGTTCATGAATATCTTTACTGGGAATTCCCCGCCTACGGCGGGCAGCAGGCCATCCGCCACGGGAAGTGGAAAGGGGTGCGAAAAGGACTTAAGGAAGATCCTTCAGCCCCGCTGGAACTGTACGACCTGGATAAAGATATTTCGGAAAGCAACGACCTGGCGGAACAGTTCCCTGAAGTAGTCAGCCTGCTCGATTCATTAATGAAAGCATCGCATGTGCCGTCGCGCGAGTTCCCCTTCCCGGCACTGGATGAAGCAAACATAAACAGATAACCATGAAAAAGTCTATTGCCCTGGCATTGTCGATCCTTGCTTTTTCCCTGCTGAAAGGACAGGATGCAATTGAACAACATTATGAAGCTTATTCTCCTGACAGCCTTGTTATGGTATCCATACAGATTGATAAAGACATCTCATTTAGTGTTGGATACGGCGGGATTTCCTTTAATGATCCGGATAAGCATCATGCGATCATCAGCCCTTCCCGTCTATCCCTTCATACTGAAAAACATGGTGCCTTCGGGATCGAACCCGTAGTCAGGTCCACCATTTTCAGAGCGGTCGACGAGGAGGTTGAGCCCGTGGTCAGGCAGAAATCGGCCAGCATCAGGGAACATTACAATGAGTTGACCATCCGTTTTAAAGGAAATTATTCGCTGGTCTTCAGGGCCTATAACGAGGGGGTGGCTTTTCGCTGGGAGAGTAACATTAAAGATGAGATCGTCGTGGTGAGTGAGGAGACGGAGTTCTGTTTCACCGACGACCATATGGTTTGGTTCCCTGAAGAAGAAAGCCTTTTTACCCACCAGGAAAGGGAATACCTGCAGCTTCCCCTGTCGGAGATCACCCATGAACGCTTCTGCTCCCCGCCTGCCCTCGTCGATATACGGGAAGGGCCAAAGGTGCTGATCAGCGAAGCAAACCTTTTTGATTATCCGGGCATGTACCTCAGGGGTGATGTGGAACCCCATACCCTGAAGGGGAAGTTCCCGCGTGTGGTGGTGAAGGATACACTCAGGAGTGACCGCGACCTGCTGCCCGTTGAACGGGCTGACTATATTGCCCGCACCCCGGGCAAGCGCAGCTTCCCCTGGCGGGTGATCGCCATAGCTCCCGAAGATAAGACCATCATCACCAACCAGATGGTGTTCCTGCTGTCGGAACCCTCCCGCATCGAAGATCCATCGTGGATCAAACCCGGCAAAGTGGCCTGGGACTGGTGGAATTACAACAATATCTATGAGGTGCCTTTCGAGGCAGGCATCAACACCGAAACCTATAAATATTACATCGACTTTGCCGCTGACCATGGCATTGAATACATCATCCTCGATGAGGGATGGTACGAGCTCGGCGACCTCACGGCCATCAATCCCGACATCGACATGCCGGCCCTCATTGCCCATGCCAGGGAAAAGAATGTAGGCGTGATCCTCTGGGTGGTATGGAAAACCCTCGATGACCAGCTCGAACTTGTCGTGCCCATATTCGAAGCCTGGGGCGTTGCCGGCCTGAAGGTCGACTTCATGCAGCGCGACGACCAGTGGATGGTGAACTATTACTGGAAAATTGCGGAGGAAGCCGCGAAGCGGAAGCTGCTGGTGGATTTCCACGGTAGTTACAAGCCTTCGGGATTGCACCGCACATGGCCCAACGTGCTGACACGCGAAGGCGTGCGGGGCATGGAATGGGGAAAGTGGAGCGACAAGGCCACGCCAGAAATGGCCGTTACCCTGCCCTTCATCCGCATGTGGGCGGGACCGATGGACTATACACCGGGCGCCATGCTCAACGCCACAAAGGAAAACTTCAGGCCGTTGATGCGCAAGCCCATGAGCCAGGGCACAAGGGCCCACCAGCTGGCCATGTATGTAGTGTTCGAAAGCCCGCTGCAAATGCTTTCCGACAATCCCACCCACTACCTGCAAGAGGAAGAATGCATGGATTTCCTGTCGAAAGTGCCGGTGGTATGGGACGAGACCGTTGTACCGGATGCGAAACTGGGCGACTATATCGTGGTCGCACGGCGAAATGGGCACCAGTGGTATATTGGTGCCATGACCGACTGGGATGCCAGGGAAGTGGAGATCGACCTGTCATTCCTCGGCGACAGGAAATATGAAGCCGCCATCTGGAGGGACGGGCCAAACGCACACCGCAATGCGCAGGATTATGTGAAGGAAAGCACCATTGTCGACAAGCATACCCGGCTTAAGATCAAGATGGCCCCCGGAGGGGGATGGGCGGCCATCCTTTCGATAGTCAGGTTGTAACCACCGAGCCACTGTCATTTGCCGGCCCCGGTATTGCCACTAAAAGAAATACGCTAAATTTGTATCCCTCACTTATTCAAAAACTGGACTACCCCCATGGAAAGCAGAACGAACAGCTATACCATCCCCATCGTCATCATTGGCGTACTCTTCTTCATCTTCGGCTTTGTGACATGGCTTAACGCCACACTGATACCTTATCTGCGCATCGCCTGCGAACTCACTGCATTCCAGTCTTTCTGGGTGACCTTTGCCTTTTACATATCGTATTTCGTGATGGCGCTGCCATCCTCATGGGTGCTGAAAAAGACCGGGTTCAAGAATGGGATGTCCTTAGGCCTGCTGACGATGGCCATCGGTGCGCTGGTCTTTATACCGGCTGCCATGAGCAGGACTTACGGCATGTTCCTGACCGGTCTCTTCATCCAGGGCACGGGGCTGGCGATCCTGCAAACGGCTTCCAACCCTTACGTGACCATCCTTGGTCCCATAGAGAGCGCCGCCAAAAGGATCAGCATCATGGGGGTTGCCAATAAATTTGCCGGTATCCTCAGCCCGGTGATCCTTGGGGCCATCCTGCTGGAAGGGGCTGATGACCTGACGGCCCAGCTGTCGGCACTCGGGAATTTTTCAAAACTGTTCATGCTGGGCGAACTGGGCGCTGCCCTTAATTCCATGCTGCTCGACAGCATGGCCACCAAGGTCATCAACCCGTATATCGTGATGGCCTTGGTGCTGGTACTCCTGGCAGGCCTGGTCAGGTTCTCCACACTGCCCGACATTGAGTCGGAAGACGATGATGAGGATGCCGGCGCCGTCAGCAGGACCAGCATCTGGCAGTATCCCTACCTGCTGCTTGGGGTGCTTACCATCTTCGTGTATGTGGGTGTGGAAGTAATCGCCGTCGACACGCTGATCGGGTACGGAAACTACCTTGGCTTCGAATTCTCAGAGGCGAAATTCTTTGCTTCTTTTACACTCTTCGCCATGATCGTCGGCTATTTTGTGGGCATCTTTACCATCCCCAGGTACCTGTCGCAGGCAAAAGCCTTGCAGATCTTCTCCGTGCTCGGCCTGATATTCACTGCCATTGCAGCCAGCACAACGGGATATACCTCTATCCTGATGATCGCGGCGCTGGGCTTTGCCAACAGCATCATGTGGCCGGCCATCTGGCCCCTGGCCATCGAAGGGCTCGGGAAGTTCATCAAGACAGGCTCGGCCATGCTCATCATGGGGATTGCCGGGGGGGCGCTGTTGCCCCTGCTTTACGGCTACCTGGCCGACCTCGAAAGCGTAGGTGCATCCGGCGCCTACTGGATCATGCTGCCCTGTTACTTCTTTATCCTTTTCTTTGCGGCTAAGGGGCACAGGATCGGTAAACGCATAAAAACTCACTGACCATGAAACCTGCACTTGTGATACTGGCTGCCGGGATAGGCAGCCGCTACGGAGGACTTAAACAAATGGACGGGATAGGCCCCGGGGGGGAAAGCATCATCGACTATTCCGTTTACGATGGCATCAGGGCCGGATTCGGAAAGATCGTATTCGTGATCAGCAAAAAGATCGAAGATGATTTTCGCGAGATATGGGAACCCAAGCTCAGGGGCCGCATCGATCATGACTTCGTGATCCAGGATCCTAACGACCTGCCGGGAAGCTTCGACAAGCCTGACGACAGGATCAAGCCCTGGGGCACCGGACAGGCGGTTCTCGCAGCACGCCATGCCGTCGATGTTCCCTTTGCCGTGGCCAATGCCGACGATTTCTATGGCAGGGAAGCCTTCGCCCTGATCCACGATTTCCTGATCACAGAAAATGACCCGAACGGCTTTTGCATGGTCGGGTACCACCTCATGAACACCCTTTCGGAATACGGAACGGTGTCGAGAGGGGTATGCGAATTCGATGCGAACCATTATCTCCGGGAGATCACCGAGATCACGAACATCGGGCTGAAGGACGGGCGCACGGGCTATGCCATGCCTGACGGAAGCTTTAATGAAATTGATGCCGACACCATGGTATCGATGAACATATGGGGATTCAGACCATCGATGTTCAGCCTGCTATGGAAAGGCTTCGAAGATTTTCTGCAAGACCATGCCGGGGATATCAAGGCCGAATACCTTCTGCCATCAAGGGTCAATGAACTTGTACATGCCGGCATCATCACCGTGAAGATGCTTCGGTCCACCTTCGAATGGTTCGGGGTGACCTACCGCGAAGACAAACCGAAAACCATCGAGAAGATCAACAGCCTGATCGCTTCAGGTGAGTACCCTGAACGACTCTGGACGAAATGATGAAAGATAAAAGAATCAATGAAATATTGCTGAACTACGGCATCGACCCGGCTTCCTGCAGGATCGATGAATTCAGGCAGGGGCACATCAATGATTCTTTCGTGGTAGAGGCCGGCAGCGGGAAGTGTACGTTTTTCCTTCAGCGCATCAACCATCATGTGTTCCGCGACCCGGAAGGATTGATCAACAACCTTATCCTGGTAAATAAGGCCATGCAAAAGCATTACGGCAGAGAGGAGCAGAATCCCTATCCCGCCATCAGGATGAGCCGCAACAAAAAATATTTCTACCGCGATCAGGAAGGCAACTTCTGGCGCCTGATGGATTTTGTTGCGGGGAGCCGTTCTTTCAATATAGCAACCGATGAATCTGTGGCCCGGGAGGGTGCGGCTGCCTTCGGGCGATTCCAGCTTGTGATGAATGATGAGGATCCGGCCGCATATGTCCCGACCATCCCCGATTTCCACAACCTGGGCATGAGGATGCGCCGTTTGCAGGAAGCTGTCGGAAACGACAGCCATGGCCGGAAAGCCATGGCTGCGGAACAGATCTCTTTTGCCCTCGAAAGGACGCAACTGGCCGGGATCCTTGACCATCTGGTGCGCGAAGGGACCGTCCCCGTCAGGGTGACACATAATGACACCAAGCTCAACAATGTGCTTTTCAGGAACGACAGCATAAACTATATCTGTGTGGTCGACCTCGACACGGTGATGCCGGGAACGGTACTGTACGACTATGGCGACATGGTGCGGACCTTCACAAGCCCGGCAGGGGAAGATGAACCAGATCCTGCAAAGGTCATCTTCAGGACAGGCATCTTTGAAGCCCTCACAGGCGGATACCTTTCGGAACTAAAACACAGCCTGACAGTCGGCGAAAAAGAACACCTGCTTTTTGGCGCAAAGGCCATGCTGCTCATGATCGGGGTGCGCTTCCTGACCGATTTCCTTGAGGGCGACCACTATTTCAAGACATCAAGGGAAAACCATAACCTGGAAAGGGCCCGGAACCAGTTCATTTTGCTCAGCCAGCTGGAAGCATTGGAACCGGTGCTCCGGGAGATCATTCGTAGTCATACATCAGAATAATTACCTGGTTTTCGTCTTAATATACCAGCCCATGAAAAAGAACATCTTATCCTCAATCCTACTTGCCTCAACCATGATGATGGCATCAGCACAGGAGGTTTCGGTCCCCGACTGGGAAAATCCGGAAGTGATCTCCCTGAATAAGGAAGCCCCATATGCCACGCTCGTGCCTTACGACGACGAAATCGAGGCATTAAAGGGGAATATGACCGGGAGCCCGTTTTATAAATCCCTGAACGGCAAGTGGAAATTCCACTGGGTGGAAAGTCCGGCCGAAAGGCCGCCGGACTTTTATTTGCCCGGGTACGACGATGCTTCATGGGACAGCATCCCTGTGCCGGGCAACTGGGAACTTCTGGGTTACGGTATCCCGATATACGTGAACATTCCCTATGAGTTCACCGATGATCCCCATCCACCCGACATCCCTGACGATCACAATCCGGTGGGGTCCTACCGTACCACTTTCACTGTACCCGCTGACTGGCAGGACAGGCAGGTGTTTATCCATTTCGGGGCCGTGAAGTCGGCGATGTACCTGTGGATCAACGGTGAGATGGTGGGATACAGCCAGGGAAGCAAGCTTCCTGCCGAATTCAATATCACGTCATATCTGAAGGATGGCGAAAATCTCCTGGCTGCGGAGGTATATCGCTGGTCGGACGGTTCATATCTCGAATGCCAGGATTTCTGGCGCATCAGCGGTATAGAACGGGATGTCTACCTCTGGTCAGCACCCGCGGTGCATATCCGCGACTACTGGGCAAAGGCCACCCTGGATGATGGATACCACGATGGCCTCTTCAGCCTTGAGCTCGATATAAGGAATTTCGAGGATACGAAAAAGGTGAAGGATCATAAGATCGCTTATAACCTCTTTGATGCCGATGGGCAGCTTGTCCTGGCCGATGAACGGGAGTTGACAATGGAGAAGGATCAGTGCTGCGACTCGGTCATATTCTCCGTGCAACGCATCCCTTCGGTCATGCAATGGTCGGCGGAAAAGCCAAACCTCTATAAGCTGGTGATCAGTCTCACGGATAAGCGCGGCAGGGTGCTGGAAACCCTGGGTGGCCGTGTAGGCTTTCGATCCGTGGAGCTTAAGGAAGGGCTACTGTATGTGAACGGCAAGTATGTGCTCATCAAAGGGGTTAATCGTCATGAGCATGATGAATCGACGGGGCACGTAGTGGATGAAACTTCCATGCGGAAAGATATTGCCCTGATGAAAGCCAGCAACATCAACACCGTGCGCACCAGCCATTATCCCAACGACCCGCTCTGGTACAGCCTGTGTGATGAATATGGTCTTTATCTCATCGATGAGGCCAATATCGAATCGCATGGCATGGGTTACCATCCCGACAGGACCCTGGGCAATAACCCGTTATGGATGGAAGCACACCTCGACAGGATACGCCGCATGGTGGAACGCGACAAGAACCATCCTTCTGTGATCATCTGGTCGATGGGTAATGAGGCCGGCGACGGGGTGAACTTCGTGGCAGCCAGCGAATGGATCCACCGGCGCGACCCCTCACGCCCCGTGCATTATGAACGTGCCCAGACCCGTCCACATACCGATATCTATTGCCCCATGTATCCCGGATTGGGATACCTTGAGAAGTGGGCCTCCGGCGATGACCCCCGCACCCTCATCATGTGCGAATATGCGCATTCCATGGGCAACAGCACCGGAAACCTCAAGGAATACTGGGACCTTATCAGAAAGTACGACAAGCTGCAGGGCGGCTCCATCTGGGACTGGGTCGACCAGGGCCTGCTCGAACATGATGAACAGGGAAATCCCTACTGGGCCTATGGCGGGGATTACGGCCCGGAGGGTACACCATCCGACTATAATTTCTGTGCCAACGGCCTGGTCAATGCCGATCGGACCGTACACCCGGGACTGTACGAAGTAAAAAAGGTATACCAGCCGGTGATCTTCCGCCAGGACAGCAACCTTACCGATGTCATCCACATCCGTAACGAAAACCTGTTCACCGACCTGAATGAATTTGATTTTTTATACAGCATCACCGCCGACGGCAGGGGCATCTCGAAGGGTAATCTGCCGGTTTCGGATTGCGCACCTGGCGAAAGTGTCAGCATCAGGATGCCCGAAAATGAGATTTTCACCGAACCGGGGATCGAATATTTTT
>JAXGTH010000029.1:0-21423 GCA_040775045.1 Bacteroidales bacterium | reverse complement strand
GCCTCCCTGGGGGTAACATACAATATGGCATGGCCCGGGTAATATTCGCCCTGCAATTTCAGGGCCGACAAGTGTTGTGCGGTTGAAGGGTCCGTAACTTCAACCCTTACCTGCATTTCATCATTCCTCCATCCCTGTGCAAAGGCCGAATAGGAGATTGTCAGGACGGTCAGTATGGCAGAAAGAACAATCCTTTTCATGGTGGTAGAATTCTTTGTATTGCTGTAAGATCAAAAGCTATGGCGTCAGAAGGTTGACGCACAGCAAAGCTAATAAGATATAGCATAAGAATAATTATATTGCTTCTAAATAAGCAGACCGTAATGGGAACAAAAAGTTGCACAAAAAATGAGGCTGACTCAAAAGTTCAGTCAGTGTCGACAAACCCTATGGATCGCTTTTCTGGACTTTGGTTATCCGCCGGGAGGCATCGTGGTTCAATGGATTAAAATAAGCTCGAAGGCCACGAATGGCAACACCTTGATTCATAAAGACTTTGGAGACAGTCCCGGGTCAGGGCATTGATCTTTTACCTGATACATCTGTATCAGTATTCCCTGACCTCCGTTTCGCCGCGGATCACCCGGTAGCCGTTCATGGCCAGGGCTTCCATTTCGTTCTCGCCGGGATAAACGAAAACGGGGGCAAAACGGTGCACGCGCATGCGGATACGTTCGCAGAACCATTTGTCGTAAGCAACCCCACCGGTGATGAGGATCCCGTCGATGTCACCTTCGAGCACTGCGGCCATCTCGCCGATGGCCTTGGATACCTGGTACGCCATGGCATCGTAGATCAGGGTGGCATTTTCATCGCCTTCCTTCACCATCTGTTCCACTTCATAGGCACTGTTGGTGCCCAGGTAAGCCGTAAGCCCTCCCTGCCCGATCAGCATTTTGTTGATTTCATCGAAAGTATATTCGCCGCTGAAACACATCTTCACGATGTCGATCACCGATACGGTACCGGCCCGCTCAGGGGAAAAGGGGCCTTCGCCGCCCACCGCGTGGTTAACATCGATGACCCTTCCGTTCTTGTGGGCGCCCACCGAGATCCCGCCGCCCAGATGGGCAATGATCAGGTTGAGCTCTTCGTATTGCTTGTTTTGCGATTCTGCATGCCGGCGGGCGGTGGCTTTCTGGTTGAGCGCATGGAATATCGACCGGCGGGGCAGGGCCGGGTGGCCGGAGATACGGGCCACCTCCTCAAGTTCATCCACCACCACGGGGTTGGCGATGTAGGCTTTTGCATGGGGCAGCTCGCGTGCAATGTCGTCGGCGATCAGCCCACCAAGGTTGCTGGCATGCTCACCCTGCAGGTTGTTCCTCAGGTCTTCCTTCATCTTCTCGTTCACGGCATACACGCCCGAAGGGATGGGCCTGATCAGCCCGCCGCGCCCCATCACCACACGGATATCGTCAATGTTGATCCCTTCATCCTGTAACACCTTCTGGATCACTTTCTTGCGGAATTCGAACTGGTCTGTGATCTTTGCAAAGGGTGCCAGGTCGCCATTGCTGTGCTTGATGTTCTTTGTGAAGATCTGTTCCTTGTTCTTGAAAACTGCAATTTTCGTAGACGTTGATCCGGGATTGATGGCCAGGATGAGGATGTTTTCCATGTCAGGGATTCTTTTGATGATGTTGTTATCGTTAATGGACAGCGGCTGCCAGGCAGATGCTGTCGAGTTTTGATTCTTCCGAGTCGGAGCGTGAGGTGAGCACGATCGGGGCGGAAGCTCCGAGGATGTTGGCTGCCACCTTGGCATTGGCAAAGAAAATGAAGGCCTTGTACAGCACGTTGCCTGCTTCGATGTCGGGCAGCAGCAGCAGGTCGGCCATACCGGCCACGTTGCTCTTGATCCCTTTGTGCTCGGCGGCTTCGGCCGAGATGGCATTGTCGAAAGCCAGCGGCCCGTCGATCAGGCAGTTGGGGATCTGTCCGCGGTCGGCCATCTTCGAAAGCAAGGCTGCATCCAGGGTGGCGGGCATCATTTCGTTCACGAGCTCCACGGCACCCAGCACGGCGATCTTGGGCTCTTCGATGCCCAGCTTGTGCAGGAATTCAATGGAATTGCGGATGATGTTCACCTTTGCATTGAGGTCGGGTGCGATGTTCATGGCCACGTCGGTGAGGGCGATCAGCTTATGGTGGTAAGCCGGCACCTCAAAGAGGGCGATATGTGACAGGATCTCGTTGCGGCGAAGGCCCCATTCCTTGTTCAGTACACCCCTCAGCAGGATGGCAGTGCCCACGTTCCCTTTCATCAGGATGTCGGCATCGCCGAAATGAACAAGCTTCACGGCCTTGGCAACGGATTCGCCCAGGTTTGTCTCATCGATGATCTCCATCCTCGAGAGGTCGAGCTCCAGTTTATCACCGATTCGGAATATCTTTTCCTTGTCGCCGACCAGGATGGCATCAACGATCTTCATCTTGGCGGCATTTACCACCGCTTCAAGTGAATGCTCGTCGTGGGCGGCGGCAACGACAAGCTTTTTCTTCGGCGATTTCTTGACGATCTCGCGCAATTCAGATAGGTTCTTCAGCATATTGTATAATGTTTAAGGCCTGTGTCTAAGTGGCTGATTTATAAGGATTAGATCATTGTTAATTATTTCACGATGCAAAAGTAGGAAAGTTACCATTAAGTACAAAGCATTAGGTACAAAGAAATTGATATTAATGCGCCCTGTAAATGCGATCCGTAGTTCAGCTTATTCCGAATAGAAATCTATCATCCGCTGTATGGCCCTCCTGCAAACGGGGCAGAATGCATCGTATTTCACGGATTTCATGGTACAGTCGATATAAGGTCTGAAAACCCCCTTGGCCACATAGCCACCCCCCTCGTATACCCCTACGGTATTGGCATAGGCTTCCGTTGCCGGCGTGGGCACCGGGGTGTCGCGGCTGACCATGTTTTCCCACTTGCTTCCGAAATCTACCAGGGTGGTGATGTTGGGCTCCCAGGGCTCGACATCGACAGGGTAAAAATCCTCCACGGCCACTTCCGATGTATAATATTCATCGCCCAACCCGGCAAAGGCATGACCGAATTCATGCTGAAAGAGGAAATCCCCCGCGGGATTATCGCTGGTACCCAGGCTGTAGAAATTATAGATCCCGCCGCCGCCGTACTTTTCATGGTTCACCAGGATGAAGATCTGATCGTAAGGGGCGTTTGCCGCAACATCCCTTACACTCTTCATGTCTTCGGTGGTGAGGTACCGTTCCGAGCCGAAGGTGTAAAAATTCGTCCCAACCACGGTATTTCTGAAGATGTCCTCCCCGGGAAGGTCTGTTCCGCTTTCTTCCGAAACGGATTCCACGGCCCAGATATTGATCCTGTCACGGTTCGAAAGGTATGGCTCGGCTTCCAGGATATAATCCCTGAAACGCTCGCAGTCGTCCGAAAACTTATCCATTTCACCGGCAGTATATCCCTCCGCAATGATCACAATATCGAGTTTATCATGGGGTTTGCCGGAGTGATGTACCCTGGTGCGACTGAATTTTTTCTGTTTGTTCTTCTCGATATCCTGTTTTCGGGGATCCACGGGGATGATGAATTCCTTGTCCCAGCTAAGGTCTTTGTTTCTGCTGTAGAATACCACATTCACGGCGTTTTTCGGGTAGGGAAAAACCACTGTTTCGGCGAAATCCTTCATGCCATCTTTTCCCTCTGCTGTAGACTGATATTCCCTGAACAGGGAAGAATAGCCCCTGGAGTATAATAATTCGTTCGTGGCGGCATCATATACTTCGAACTTGTAATTGCCGAAATCAAAAATATCGATAAGGTTGGTCTTTGACCCTCCCCAGAATTTTTCGGCATACAGGGTGTCGAATTCATAGAATTCATCCTCGGCGTTTCCCGAATGGATGTAGTCGATGCGAAGGGATTTATCCCTGAAGTGGTCCTTGAACTGTGCCTGCACGGTGATGCAGAGGCTCAGCAGCAACAGAAAGATGGTCTTTTTCATGGCATTGAATTATGGGGTGAAAATACGAAAATTGAAGTTAGAAATAACGATATCAGAAGTAAGTGGTTCATTTCCCGGGTTATCGGGCTTGAGGGAAGGGGTTGCCGAAAAATTTTTCCAGGGAATTAAGATTTAAAAGTTTTTTTATATTTGAGGCACCATCAGTAAATGCGTTCGTCTTGGTTTTCTATCCAAATATCCAGCCGGGCAATCGGTACCTGAACATCAAGGACCGCGACGGTTATCATAATGCATAAGCCGCTGACTTATTCCAGTATTTTAATCATTCTCAACACCATGCATTATGAAGTTACCTTATGCTGAATCATATAAGATCAAAATGGTTGAACCCATCCGGAAGAGCAAGCCGGAGGAACGCGCCAGGTGGATCAGGGATGCCAGGTACAACCTTTTTAACCTGAAAAGCGAACAGGTTTTCATCGACCTTCTCACCGACTCCGGGACCGGTGCCATGAGCGACCGGCAGTGGTCGGCCATGATGCTGGGCGACGAAAGCTATGCCGGGGCTTCCTCCTATTTCAACCTGAAGGATGCGATAAAGGATATCCTGGGATTCGACCATTTCCTGCCTACACACCAGGGCCGTGCCGCTGAGAACGTTCTGTTTTCCGTGCTGGTTAACGAAGGGGATATTATTCCCGGCAATGCCCATTTCGATACCACCAAGGGACATATTGAATTCAGGAAGGCCATCGCTGTCGATTGTACCATCGATGAAGCTTTTGATATCACCATCGATCATCCTTTTAAGGGTAACGTCGACCTGAAGAAATTGAAAAATGTGCTTGACAATCACCCGGTGGAGAAGATCCCGTTCATCATCCTCACCCTGACCTGTAATTCAGCCGGAGGCCAGCCTATTTCACTCGAAAATATCAGGGCAGTGAGCAAACTGGCCGTGCAATACAATATTCCCCTGGTTTTCGACTCGGCCAGATTTGCCGAAAATGCATATTTCATCAAGATTCGTGAGGAAGGTTACCAGGACAGGAGCATTCGCGAGATCGTAAGGGAGATCTTCGGATATGCCGATGCCATGACCATGAGCAGCAAGAAGGATGCCATTGTGAACATGGGTGGGTTCATCGGTTTCCGTGAGGAGGAACTGTTCAGGAAAGCCTCGGTCTACAACATCCTTTTCGAGGGTTATGTGACTTACGGCGGAATGTCGGGACGCGACATGAACGCCCTGGCCCAGGGATTATATGAAGGCACGGAATTTTCATACCTTGAGAGCCGTATCGGCCAGGTGGCCTATCTCGGGCAATTGCTCCGCAATTACGGGATACCCGTTCAGTATCCCTTCGGTGGCCACGCCATTTTCGTGGATGCCAGGCGTTTCCTGCCCAAGGTCCCCAGGGAACAGTTCATTGCCCAGACCCTTGCCGTGGAATTATACCTTGAAGCCGGTGTCAGGGGGGTGGAGATCGGGACTTTGCTGGCCGACCGCGACCCTGTATCCAGGGAAAACCGCTATCCAAGGATGGAGCTGCTCAGGCTGGCCATCCCCAGGCGTACGTATACCAACAACCAGATGGCTTACGTGGCTGCTGCGCTCAAGAATGTTTACGACAGGCGCGACAGCATCACCTCAGGCTTGAAAATTGTACATGAGGCCCCCATCATGAGGCACTTCACCGTTGAACTTGAAAAAATCTGATACAAGGTCGGGCAGGCCGTAAACCTCCCTGATCGTATCTTTGCATCATGTCGGCAACATTCAGCAGGGACCTGCAGTACTACCGTTTTTGCCTGTACGGATTCTTTAAGAACCTGAGGTTCTTTGAGGCTTTCCTTCTCCTGTACTTCCTGGAGCAGGGACTGACTTACCTGGCTATCGGAACCCTTTATGCCATCAGGGAGATCACCATCAACATTTTTGAGGTCCCGTCGGGGGTGATTGCCGATGCCATGGGACGGAGAAGGACAATGATCCTGGCATTCCTTTTCTATATCGGGTCTTTCGTTGTGTTTTTCCTTGCAGGGAGCTATGCGTACATCCTGCTGGCGATGATACTGTTTTCCTTTGGCGAGGCTTTTCGCAGCGGCAATAACAAGGCCATGATCTTCCATTATCTATCCCTGAATGGCTGGGCCGATCAGAAAGTACATTATTACGGCCACACCCGCTCATGGTCGCAGATGGGCTCTGCCTTTTCAGCCCTCAGCGGGGCAGCCATCGTATTTTTCTCTGGAAGTTACCGCTATATTTTTCTCTTTTCGGTAATCCCCTATGTGCTTGACCTGCTGCTGGTGGCTTCGTATCCAAAGGTGCTCGACGGGGAATTGCGCCGGTTCAGCTGGACGGACATCAGCGACAGTTTTCGAAATGTGTTCAGGGCGCTTTTCGTTGCCCTGCGTTCACTTTTGGTGATCAGGATCATAGGCAGCCTTTCCCTGTTCAGCGGGTATTACAAGGCGATGAAGGATTACCTGCAGGCCGTGGTCGCGGCATGGGCCTTCATCATCCCCCTGATGACGGGACTGGATCATGAACAGCGGTCATCGGTCATGATAGGGATGGTCTTTTTTATCGTTTACCTGCTTTCTTCAATGGCATCGCGGTCGTCGGGAAGGTTCTCCGAACGTTTTCTGACCCTCTCGGCACCCTTGAACCTTACCCTGGCCCTTGGGCTGGCATTTGGCCTGCTGAGCGGATTGTTCTATGTGGCCGGGATATGGGTGGTTGCGGTGGTCTTCTTCGTTCTTGTATATATGGTAGAGAACATCCGCAAGCCTGTGGGCGTAGCGTATCTTGGAAGTAGTATCGAAAGCAGCGCACTGGCTTCGGTACTATCGGTCGATTCCCAGATGCAATCCGTTACCGCAGCCATACTGGCTCCTATTTTTGGTATCTTTGCCGACCTGTACGGGGTAGGATGGAGCATCGTAATGGTTAGTGCCGGGCTGGTCCTGCTTTCGCCCCTGTTGATCATAACAAGAAAGAACGGATAATGGAACGCGAAAAGAAAGAGAAACGGTATTCAAGGCTTCACGGTCAGATCAGCGAACTGCTCCGCAGCAGGGATTATCCTGTTGCACGCATGGCAACTGTCGCGGCCGTACTGCATCATAAAATGGAATACTTCTTCTGGACAGGTTTCTACCTGCTGGAAGATGGAGAGCTCATCGTGGGGCCTTACCAGGGGCCGGTTGCATGCATCCTGCTCGAAAAGGATAAAGGGGTTTGCTGGGCAGGCATTAACCAGGCAAAGACCATCGTTGTGCCCGATGTGCATAAATTCCCCGGGCATATCGCCTGCGATGCAAGATCGAACTCGGAAATCGTCGTGCCGCTCAGGACCGCTGAAGGAAAGGTGTTTGGTGTGCTCGATGTGGACAGCAAGGATTCCGGGGCTTTTGACGAAACAGATGCCATCTGGCTGGAAAAGATCGTAGCCCTGATTTAATAACCTGATCATGGAATATCTGTATATTTTACTCATCGCCTTTCCGCTTGGGATGGTCGCATTCAGCACGGGTTTCTGGGGTGGCGTGTATCGCTGCCTCTGCATATCAGAGGTCATCATGGCTGCCGTGGCGTTCATGCTTTTCCAGGCAGGTCTGTTCTGGGTTGGTTCATGGACCGGACACTCTTTTGCCAACTCTATTGGATGGATGGCCGTGCCTTTTGCCATTACGATCATCCTGCTTACCGGCGTTAAATTCATTTACGGGGCTTTGCGTACCAGGCCGGAACAGAAATCGTACGACCTTTCGAAATATGGTGAGCTGTTGGCGGTATCATTTGCCTCGGCACTCAATGCCTTTGTGATCGGCCTGGGCTTCGGGCTTCTCAGGGAAGTAACAGACGATATTATCGTGGGCATCGTCATCGCAACGGCCATCCTGGGTATAGCCGGAATATATACAGGCAAATACCGGGGCAGGTTTATTTATGCTACCTTTGCAGGGATTCTGGCCGGTGCGGCAGTTATGGCCCTGGGCATCGTGCTGGCACTTGACTTTTACGGGCTTGTTTAACGGGAAATTATCCGAGATGCAGAGATTATTCTTATTCCTGAGTGTTTTCATGGTATCGCTTTCAGCACTCAGGGCCCAGATCCCCCCGGGGTATTATGATGGTACAGCAGGCCTGTATGGCAGTGCACTTAAAACCGCACTGCATGGTATCATCGACGATCATGATGCTCCCTCTTACAACGACCTGCGCGACTTTATCCTTCCTGCCACCGACGAAGACCCGCAGAATCCGGATAATGTCATCCTGCTGTATACCGGCAGGTCCCAGGCGAAAAGCACCTTCGGTAGTGCCCCCGACGAATGGAACCGCGAGCATGTGTGGGCCAAGTCGCACGGAGATTTTGGTAACCTCCCGCCCTGCGGCACCGATGCCCATATGGTACGACCCACCGACGTTTCGGTAAATGCCGACAGGGGTAATAAGGATTTTGATGAGGGAGGGCAACAGCATCCCGAAGCCACCTCATGCTATTTTACGGAATATACCTGGGAACCCCGCGATGAG
The DNA here is from genome assembly GCA_040775045.1 of Bacteroidales bacterium. Lineage (GTDB taxonomy): Bacteria > Bacteroidota > Bacteroidia > Bacteroidales > B18-G4 > B18-G4. The sequence continues at coordinate 12,927 of JAXGTH010000029.1, read as the reverse complement.
GTCAAGGGAGATGTTGCACGGATGATCCTCTATATGGATGTACGCTATGAAGGAGATAACGGTGAGCCCGATCTGACTGCCGTTGATGCGGTGAATACCGCTCCTTCACCGGAGCACGGAAGGCTCAGCACCCTGCTCGAATGGCATGAACAGGATCCACCCGATGCTTTCGAGATCAACCGCAATAATGTCGTATATTCCTACCAGGGTAACCGAAATCCCTTTATCGACCACCCTGAATTCGTTGCGAACATCTGGGACCCGTCTGCCGGGCTGGATGAGGAGCTGTTGCTGGAAGGAGGATTTTATCCAAACCCGGTGGCCGACGTACTGCATATCAGCATTGCCTCCACAACTGCCCCGGTAAATATCATTATCTATAACTCGGCAGGCGTTAAGGTATATGCCGGCATGGCCAAGGCAACTGACAACAGGATCGACTGCAGCGGGCTGCCCGCAGGTCTTTACCTTCTGAGGCTCGCTGATGAACAGGCCGGACGCAGCTATATTTCCCGATTTATGAAAACCTATTGAGATGGCAAAGATCAGGATCACCAAGATGTACGATTTTGAAATGGCCCATGTGCTCAAGGACTACGACGGGCCATGCCGCAATATTCACGGTCATTCCTATAAGCTCTTCGTAACCATCATGGGGATACCCATAAACGACGCAAAGTCCCCCAAGAAAGGGATGGTAATGGATTTCAAGGACCTGAAAGCGATCGTGAAGGCCCATATCGTCGATCGTTTCGACCATGCCCTGGTCGTGAACAGCGAAACGGATCCTGCCCTGATCGAAAGCATGAAAAAACACATGGAAAAAATCCTGGTTGTCGATTATCAGCCTACCAGTGAAAACCTCGTACAGGATTTTGCCGGGATCATCATGAGGAACCTGCCCGAGAATGTCGGGCTTCACAACCTTCGCCTTTGGGAAACAGCAACCTCCTATGCCGAATGGTTTGCAGATGACAACTAGTTCATCCCTAAAAAGCGGGAGCGGTCCCTCATGGAACCGCCCCTCTCTTCAGACCAGAAAACATTAACTACTCGACCCTGATGAAACTTTTCATCAGGGGTTTGCCTTTTGCTGCCTGTACCCTCACGTAATAGATGCTTTGAGGTAGATTGCCCGTGAAGATGCCGACCTGGTTTGTTCCTTTTGAGAGCAGATGCTTTTGCCCGGCGACCTGCTGGCCGAGCGGGTTGAAGATGACAATCTCTATTTCGGCCTGTGCCGAAAGTTGTATGCTTAGGTGCAGTTTTTCATTGGCCGGGTTCGGATACAAACTGATCATATCAAGCGGACCCTGCGGGAACTCTTCAATTCCGAGCGGCGACGATTCGAACATTTCTATGAATACCGTATCAACGACAGGAAAGCCATCGCTGAGCAGTATGCTTTCGGGGATGGAATAGATGCCGGCAATATCAGCGTAAAGTTTGTAACTGCCCATGGCAAGGCCTTCGAACACGAAATAACCGTTTGCATCGGTGGCCGTCCATTCCAGGGGGTTACTGTAATTGTCGGTAAGGATGACCGGTACCTCCCTGAAATCTATATCGCAGGTGAACCTGCTGTATTCGCCCTGGACGACCTTCCCGCTGATCTGCCCGTTACCGTTGCCTGCTCCGGGCGCCGGCATCAGCGAGGTGTTCATTTCATACATGTGGTCATTGAGCATCAACATCTCGGCCTGTTCCCATCGCATCCGTCCCGGGAAATAGGAAGGAACGTAATCACGGTAATGTTCCGAGCCGGGGGTAAGCCCTATTTTCATGGTGTAGGCCATCTCCATCTTATCGCTGAACCAGTAGTAACCGAGTTCATGGAATACCGTGGTGTCGACAGCCTGCAGCCCATGGCTTCCAACCTTGCGGTATAGCACGGCAATTCCGGTATCACCGGTCGGGTAAGGATTATTGATGGGATGGTCGCCCGTAAACGCGAGACCTCCAAGCTGGAAATAATCGGATGTTTGCACAAGCCTGCAACGGCTGTCGTTGCATCCCGGATAACTGCTGCTCCACGTACTGAGGCATACCTCGTAAGTGCCCGGGCCATCATAAACATGTATCGGGTGCTGCTCATGTGAGGTATGTCCGTCGCCGAAATCCCACAGCCACTGGTCGACATTGCCATAGCTTTCGTCATAAAAGAAGAAACGGTTAACCACCTGGCTGCTTGAATCGGCTACGGCAGTGAAATCCGCCTCGCAATTCACCGGGTCGGAAAGGTCGATGCTTTCACAAATAAAATGGAAGCAGTAACCCAGGGAGTCGGCATTGAATACCTTGAGGCAAACCAGATAAATAGCGGGCTCCGGGAAGCTGTGGACCGGATTTTGCTGGTAAGAAACCGTTCCGTCGCCGAAATCCCATTCCCAGTCGGTGATGTTGCCTGACGAAAGGTCGATGAAATTCAGTTCAAGGGGATTCATCTCGCTGGCCTCCCAGGTGAAGGCTGCCTCGCAGTTAACGGAGTCGGGGATAAGCACCGTCTTGCATATGGTATCGGCACAGCTGTATACGGTGTCGCTGTGGCTGATGATGAGGCATACTTCGTAAGTGCCGGGCTCCGGATAAGGATGTACCGGATTCTGCGCGCCGGAAGTCGCACCGTCGCCGAAATCCCAGGACCAGGTATCTGGAAAGCCGGTGGATAGGTCGGTAAACTGCACATGGATAGGGGTTGTCGGCACATAGGTGAACTCAAAATCAGCCACGCATTGCGGGATAACTTCCACCGTGTCGCAGTAGGTATCTGAACATCCGGCCCCGTCGCTCACCGTCAGGCAAACCACATAAGTGCCAAAGGCTTCGTATTCATGAAGGGGATGAAAAACCCCTGAAGTTGTTCCGTCACCAAAATCCCACTGCCAGGAGTTGAATTCGCCTGTCGACTCATTGTGGAACTGAATGCCCATATCCATCCCTGCGGCCTGCTCCCAGGTGAAATAGCTGGTGCATCCTTCCGGAGCAGGTACAGCGTCCCCTCCCGACAGGTTTCCTGCAGTGAGTAAGAGGATCAGGAGAAAAAAGCGTATATTCATTTTGATCATGATGCGCTGTGGTTAAAAATGAAAATATATTCCGCCCCTGAGGCCAAAAGCATACGGCGATCTGGCAGGATACGGTGAATCCGGTGAATACACCGACCTGATGTATTGCCTGTAAAAGGGTTCAAGGCTGATCCTGGCACGGTCGGTGAAATGGTAGTTCAGGCCTATAGCGGCCATGTATTGCCAGTTTGTCTTCAACCTGTCGGGGTATTGCCTGAGAACCTCTATATTGCTGTCATCATTGCCGTAGTAAGGAACCCCGGGAATGTCCCTGTAAAGTTGCAGCGAAAAGATCACCCCGGTCTTGAGGTCCACCGAGAAACGCCTTCCTTCAAAAATCCTGTAGCCTATCTTAAGCGGGAATTGCAGGTATACGAACTTGTTCGTGTTCTCGGCGATCCTGTAACGGTCTATGCTGTCGTAAATGCTTTTCAGGCTGGTTTCATATACCAGGGAGTCGGGATCCCCGGGGATGATGCTGAAGGAGGTCACCCCTATATAGAATCCAACACTGTCGTAACTGGTGTAGTTAATCCTGTAGCGGGCGCTCTCACTGGCATAGTTGGCGGCTATTCCGGTTTCAACGATAAACCTCGACTTTTCCATGGCAGTCACCAATTCGAACGTATAGTCGTTGCGGTTCTGACCTTCGGGGTAGATATTTACCGCCGGGCTGAATCCCGCCCCGAAAACAATGTCGGCTTTCCTGGCATAATCATCCTTCAGGTTGAGCCTGAACCGGGGTTGGCCGGGTTTCCTCACCCTGAGATCAGGGGATGATTTTAAAGGATGTGTAATGATGGATCCGCTGAAGGCGGCAGTATGCGGGAGCATGTAACGTGGCTGGCCGGCTTGCCCGGACAAAGAGACATCAGACCCGGCCATTGCCGGTTTCTTTTCATTTATGTTTTCAGATAAAACCGTCGACGCGGAAATATTTGTGGATGGCATGTTCCCGGGAGCAGATATAACCCCGGTGGTTTCTTCAGCTTCAGTATTCATTTCCTGCCCGGAAATTGCATCCTGCCCGGCAGGCATTGCGGCTTCAGTTGATTTTGCTGTCACGGTCGATACCTGGTCGCCGGTCGAAGTCATCGCGTCTGGCCTGTCGGCGATGTTTCCGATGAGCAGAAGTGAGAAGGTTCCCAACGCCAGGAAGGAGAGCAGGAAGAAAAGTGCACCGCTGCCTCCCCTGGAAGGGATAAAGGCCTTGAGCGATTCCCACACGCCAGCCGATGGTTCGATCCTCTGACCATCCAGCACGTCATGGAATAGCTTGTCGATGCTATGTTGTCGTCCTTTTTTCATTTTGAACGGATATTGGGTTGCAGTTTATAATCTTCGCGAAGTTTTTTCTGAAGCCTCCTCCTTGCCTTTGCCAGCTGCGATTTCGACGTGTTCACCGAAATGCCCAGTTCGGCTGCGATCTCCTTATGCGAAAAATCTTCAAAAACATACATATTGAACACAAAACGGTATCCATCGGGGAGGTCCTGGATGAGGCCGAGCAATTCCGACCTGGAGGGGGCATTGCCGTAAACCCCGTCGTCATCATCATCTGCCGGCATTTCTTCCATTTCTTCCACTCCCGAAAGGAAATACTGCTTAAGACTTGCATGGTAATAGCTGAGTGACGTATTGATCATGATCCTTTTGATCCAGCCTTCGAAGGAGCCATCACCCCTGAAACTTTTCACATTCCTGAACACTTTGATGAATCCTTCATGCAAAACATCTTCAGCCTCTTCCCGCCGCTTGCAGTAACGCATACAGATCCCCAGCATGGTGGGAGCGTATTTCCTGTACAGCAAGCCGAAAGCATCTCTTTCCCCTGATTTGCAGCCTTCCAATATTTCCTGGTCCGGAGTCATCAAAAAACTCAACTGTTTTAAAGACTAAAGCCTTGCCTAAAGGTTGCCTGACCCTGCCCTGATAATGCACGGGCCGGCATTTTCTTCCGTACATAAGAAAAAGGCACCCCGGTCGCGTGGGCGGGATGCCTTTCACTCAACAGGTTTTAGTCTTAGTTAATTTTAATAAAGGATTTAATGTGTTTCTCGTTGCCGATGAGCACCATCACCCTGTAAATGCCTGCTGCAAGATGCGATGTGTTCATGCGGATCAGGTTTTCGCCACCAGGGTAATGCCTGCTGTGATTTGCTGTCACCTGGCCGGCCTGGTCGATGATGAATACCTGCACATTTCCTTCCTGTTTCAGGTTAAAGGCGAGGTTCACGTGGTCCCTGGCGGGATTCGGGTATAGTTCCCCCATTCCTGAGATCAGTGTTTCAGGTCCGTCGCCGATACCATAATGGATATCTTCGTCGTACACCACAATGTTAAGTCCTTCAATAGTCGGATTTTCCTGCGACAGTGTGATGATGGTCGGGTAGGTGTACATTCCCGGAACTTCTGCAAGGACCTTATAGGTTCCGAACGGCAGCTCAGAAAACTGGAAAATGCCGTTCTTGCTCGATTTCATATAGGCAAGGCAATAATCGTTCCCGTCGAAAAGGATCACTTCGATGTTCTCAACTTCGGGATTCTTGTTGTCGAACGAAACCTGTCCGTCGATAATGCCTGTGCCGGAGGCATAGTTATGGTTCGGGATCATGCTGATATCATATTCCCAACCTGTCTGGGTAAGATTGATCAGTTCAGCCTTGGTCCACAGGAGCTCGTTGCCGAAATATGTGGGAAGGTATTCACCCGCATTCGCCGAACCGGATGAAGGGAAGGTCTTGACCTTGTAATTTCCTTCAATGAGCTGGTAGAAGAAGTAATACCCCAGGGTGTCGAATTCGACCGTATCGATGGGGATGAATTCATCCTCTTCGATCTTGTAAAGGTAGGCCGTTCCTTCATCAACCGGGAAATACCCTGCAAAGGCATGCCCGCCAAGGTGGTAGTACCCTTTCATTCCGACCTTGACCTTTTTTATTACAACACTGCTGAGAAGGTCACAGCTCAGGTTTTCGGTTGAGATGGTCAGCGAAACGTCATAAATGCCCGGCTGTTCGTACAGGTGGGTGGGATTGCGTTCGTAGGAATGATTGCCGTCGCCGAAATCCCAGAACCAGTGAACGATCCCTGCTCCGGTTGACTCGTCGGTGAAGTTATAGCTCAGCTGGTCGCCGCTGGCGGTATCTATCTCATGGTCGAAGTTGGCCTGGAAATCGCTTACGAGCCCGGGATCAAAAACTTCCAGGACAACATTTGCGTAATATTCATTTTCCCAGAGGAACCTGAAGTATTCGGTCAGTTCATATTTCAGGCCGTTTACGTCGTATGCATGGATCAGCATTGAACCTTTCAGTGCCGTGGTGGTGAGGGTGTCGTAGAAAAATCCGTTGTCGTCGGTATACCTGATGTGGTAGAAGCTGAATCCCCCGCTTGATGCAACTTCCGACTGGATATATACCATCTGGTTTTTGATTGGAGCCCCGTTTTCGGTGTTCACGACCTGACCCGAAAGATAAACGGTATTCATTCCCTCCCGGGCGAAGGTGGTGGTGATGGAGATGATCAGCAGTACCAGCAATGGCAACAGCATTCTTTCAGGCAGCCTGGCCTTTCGTGTGGCCTGCCTGGCATGCAGTTCGGAGCGGGGTGTCTTGGCTTGCATCATGAGGCTCATTAGAAGTTAAACAATAGTCCGGTCCTTAACCCGAAGGAATAAGGGTGCCGTGTAGTGATATATTTGCGTTCGTATTGTGAGTTCAGATAATACCTGAAAGTAGGCTCGACGGCGATACTCACTTTCGAAGAGAGCTGGTAGCTCACGCCGGCGCTAAAAGCCATCTGCCAGTGGGTGCTCACCCTCGGCGACATCTGCTGGTCGAGGTCGACGATCCTGTCGCTGCCGGTTTCCGGATCGGGCACATTGGAGTTCAGCAGTACCGAGAAGATGGGTCCGCCCTTGATGAACCATCCGAAACGGTTCAGCTGCTTGTGGAAACCTATGTAAACGGGCACCTGCAGGTAGGTGTAGCGGTTTTTGGTTGTTTGTATCCGGTACCTGCTGATCGAATCGTAAACGTTTACCACGTTGGTATGGTAGATTGGGACGATGGCCCCGTTTTCAGCGGTATCGAAGGTCACTTCGTAAACGTCGTCGTAAGTGCCAAGGAATTTTTCATAGTCGATGGCGTATCTTCCGTCGTCGGAAGAGAAAGAAATACCGAGCCCTGATTCGACGAAGAACTCTTTTTTCTGCCAGCGGGCACTGATGTCGAAAGTGTATCCGCGCTGGTTACGGATCGAATCGTCGGGATAGAAGACCACTTCCGGGGTAAAGAACACGCCTGCCTGCCATGATGCCCTGCGGTTATAACGGCGCTCACCGTCGTTGATGCCGGAAAAACGCGGGTGGTACCTGCTGTCGCGTACCCGTATACCGTCCACTTCAGTGATGCCTGATTGCCGCTGCAAGGCCATCGGCCTGCGCGACTTCAACCCGCCGAGGAACAATTGTGACCCTGAGGATTGGTTTGCGTTCGATCCTGACGAGACGGCCTGTGAATTATTGTTCCCGGATTTCCCCTGCGGTATGACGTCAGCGGATTTGCCCTTTTGTGCTGTTTTGTTGAAAGACTTGCTGCCGGCTGTCGTCGTTTCCGTGGAAGGTACATGCTGTTTGTCAGCTGTGCTGATTGCCGTCGAAGGTAATGCGGGAAGTTCGCTTTCGAGGAGCATGGCGGTCTGACCGTCTGCAACCAGGTTTTCATGTTGCCTCGACGGTGAATCCTTGATGATGCTGAAACCGAGCAGTCCGGAAATCAGCACAAGGGCAGCCAGGAGCGCAAGGTTCACGGGATTGAATGAACCGCCTCCCTTACCGTGCAGGGCACCGTGAACATTGTCCCATACACGGGCAGGCGGCTCGGCTTCAAAATTGGCGAACCTGCTCTGATAAAGCTGATCGAGATATTTCTGTTCTTCAGTCACCTTTCACTTTCTTTTTAAGTTTTTCCTGAAGCACTCCCCTCGCCCTGGAAAGCTGCGACTTGGAAGTGTTTTCGGAAATATTCAGCATATCGCCGATCTCCGTGTGCGTATACCCTTCAATTACATTGAGGTTGAAAACCATGCGGTAACCGTCGGGGAGCTCCCTGATCATCTCCAGTAACTCCTGGGTCGACAGCCTGTCGATGGCGCTCTCTTCTTCAACGCTGATGGGCTCACCCTGGTCAAGGCTAACATCTTTCTGGTATTTGATCTTCTTCTTGTAGAAGTTGATCGCCGTATTTACCATGGTACGGCGGATCCATCCTTCCAAAGACCCGTCGTTACGGTAATCTTTCAAATACCTGAACACCTTGATAAAGCCTTCCTGCATAACGTCTTCCGCCTCCATCTGGTTGCGGGCAAAGCGCAGGCAAATGCCATACATTTTGGGCGCAAAAGCCCTGTATAACTCCTCCTGTGCCCTGGAATCGTTATTCAGACAACGTAATATGAAGCCCTCATCAAAATGCATACAACACCGATGCAGCACCTCCGGTGCCGGCCTTATAAATGTTAAAACCCTGATCCTGACACACTTAGATGTCGGTCAGATACAATTTACCCAAGTAAAGTTAAGGAATTTTTTACCCGATAGGTATTTATATCCGGATTTTTTGATTTTAACATTGCGCGCTGGTGTCTGATGCATTATGGTTCTTCCCCATGTAAAAGAACAATACTGCAATTCAACACGTAGACAAAAAAACCTCCGAAAAGGTTGCATGTGTTGGGAAATCGTGGGAAGGAGCCGCACTTCGCCGGGCCTTCATGCGCTTATTGACCGGCATGAAGTTACTGGAACTGGCAGTGTTAAGTTTTTTTTAAGAATGACAGGTTTTTTTTATCCCGGGGGGAATATTTATTGCATTTCTCCTTTCTTCAGCTCCTTTCTGAATATCCTTTTCTTCTTCTCCCAGTATTTGAGCCCGTCCTCGTTGGCAATGCTCCTGATGAAATTCTCGAACATGGTATCGAAAAGGGTATCGAAGCTGAATTCCTCCGGGGGGAAGAAATCGGGATTATGCAGATCGATCAGCCTGCTCATGTACAGCCTGGCTACAAGCTCGATACTGAGGTCGTCGCGGTAGATACCCTGCGATATCCCTTTCTGCAGGTTGATCTTGATCTTGCTGAAGATGAAATCCATGCGGGATTTAAAATGCCGCTTATAAACGTCGGGGTATTTGGTCTTGATGTCGAGTGTGATGCCGGGGCTCACATTCTTGAACTTGGTCGCGATCTCCTTGCTTACAGTAAGGAGGATGTCGATGGCGTTCACCCCTTCGAAATTATGCACGTCGAAGATCACCTTAAAGCTGTCGCGTTCAAATTTGAGCACCTGCCTGATCAGGTCCTTTTCATCGATTACATATTTGTAGATGAGTGCGGAAGGGATGGCTGTCTTCTCCGACAGTTCTTCAATGGTCATTTCGCCGATGCCTTCAGGAAATGGATAGGCTCTGATCCTGGCGATGATCTCCTTGAATTCCTTGTTCATTTAGGTCAGATGATTTCTGTTGCAATATTATGAAAAATTTTGACAGCCCATGCATGGGCTGTGATCCGGATAGCGATGCCTGTGATTCTGTTTCATGGGGTAGGCGGATCAACGGATGTGCCTTATTTCACAAAGACCATTTTCCTTTTCATCGTTCCTGCCTCGCTCTCGAGCGAAAAATAATAGGTGCCCGCTGCCAGCCCGTATTCTTCCGGCCGGAACACCCTGGTATGCTTCCCTGCCCTGACTTGTTCCCGCTCAAGGATGCCGGCCACCTGCCTGCCGTAAACATCATAGACTTTCAGGGTGATCACGGTGGGTTCAATGAGCTTGAACGAGATCACGGTGCTTTCATTGAAAGGGTTGGGGTAATTCTGTTCGAGGCTGAGCAGGGAGGGAACCTCTTCACCTACGCCAACGATGAAAGGATCAATGATGGCGGTCCATATGCTGAGGTCGCTGCCTTCGAGCCTGGCCCATATCGGCCTGATCACATTGTCGAAGGCCGAAACATTGGTATAATCACCGAAAAAGGTCGAAGCATAGGGGAGGAACGGGGATTCGCTCACCCTGAAGTTGATGAAGCTACCTCCGCCGTCGCGCGACACGGCCATATACACATCGGTGTTGTTGTTGTCGTAGTTCCGCCGGTCGTAAAACACGAAATACAGGTATCCGGTCACCTGGTCGATGTCCATCCACGTGAAGAACTGCTGTTTCCCCGGTGGGTCGTCGTTCACCCTCACCGCCTCGCTCCAGGTGTCGCCGCCGTCGGTCGACTTGCACAGCCATACATCCGTATCATCGGTGCCATTGCGCTGGTCGGTCCAGTTCACATAGATGGTGCCGTGGTGAGGCCCTCCGCTGAGGTCGCATTTGGTCACGGGCAGGCCGTTGCAACGGCTGATGCCCGGGATGTCGTAGGCCCATCCCTCAGGGAAGGGCCCCACGTAAATATCCTCTTCGAGCCATGTTTCTCCCTGGTCAGGCGAACGATCGAAAACAAGGCCTTCAGGCCCGGCCCAGACCACGTAGATCTCCCCGTTGGGGCCTACAGCGGGTACCGCTCCCTCCACCGTATTGTCGTCGTCGATGCAGTCGCCCGATACCTCGTTGATCCGCAGGGCGTCGCTCCAGGTGGCGCCACCATCGGTCGATCTCGAGAACATGATGTCGCTCCTGTCGTTGGGATCGCTGCTCCCGTAATCGTCGAACTGGGTCCAGGTCACGTAGATATTATTGTTGGTGATATCGACGATGGCCCACTCCTTATCCTGTGCCTTGGTCCCGTTCAGCCCCATATAGGTGCCGTTGTTCCATGTGCCGCCTATCGTATCCTTCTTCTGGCATACGATACGGTCGATCCAGTTGCCCTGCGACGGGTTCGACAGGTGGAAGAAATAGTAGGCCCCGCTGGTGTCGACGATGAGCACCGGGTCGCCCCACACGCCGTAGGTCGAGCTCATCACGTCCGTTTCCCAGGTGTAACCGCCGTCGGTGGAATAATACACGTTGTCGATATTGGCCCCGCCGACCATATGGTCTGTGTTCTTCGGATTGATGATGATGCTGGGCTCTTCGGGCTGTGTCCAGCTGCCGTATTCATCGATGAGCACATTGAGGTGCTGTGCCGGAAGGATGAGTGTGCAAGCGATGATGAGTATGACTGTGGTAATGGTGTTTTTCATATGAAGTATTTTGTAATCAGGGGTAAAGGTATGCATTTTTCCGACCTCACAGGACAGGGGACCTGTGAGGTCGGAAAAATCCTTACATTTATGCCAGATTTTCGCGAACATGAAGAAAATTGCACTGCACTGGCAGATCCTCATCGCCCTGATCCTTGCCATCGTCTACGGGCTGGTCTTCGAAACCCATTACCGGGTGAGCGACTCCACCCTCAGGGACCTTCAGAAGAGGGATGCCGATACCAGCGTTATCGCGAAGCTGGTAACGATGAGAGGGATCGAATACCCGGGTGAGTCGGCTTTCAGGAAACAGTTGAAGGAGGTGCTGTCGGCCGGCGAAATGAAGAAATACCGGCAGCGCATCATGAAGGCGGCCTACGACAACCCTGCGGTGGAATCCGTTTCGTGGATGGGGGATGTGTTCCTGCGGGCCCTGAAAATGATCATCATCCCGTTGATCCTGAGCTCGCTCATTTCAGGGATCACCAATATCGGCAGCGGATCGAGCCTGGGCAGGCTGGGGTTGAAAACGATACTGTATTATGTGTCGACCAGCCTGCTGGCGATCGTCACCGGGCAGGCGCTGGTGAACATCATCAGGCCGGGCGTGGGCGCCGACCTGAACTTCAGCGGCAAGGTGGAGGGGCTGGCCGAGAACCAGCGGTCGCTTGGCGAGACCCTGATCGAGGTGGTGCCCGAGAACATCTTCCAGGCCTTCAACAATAACGAGATGCTTTCGATCATCTTCTTCGCCATCCTTTTCGGGTTCTTCATCACCCGGGTGAACAGCGAATACCGGGCATCCCTCACCAGGGCCTTCAACGCCATCTTCGAGGTGATGATGAAGATCACCATGTTCGTGATCCTGTTCACTCCGCTGGGCATCTTCGGCATCGTGGCCAAGGTTGTGGCCGACCAGGAAAACCTGCCTGAGCTGGTTTCGCGCATGGGGCTGTACATGGGCACCGTGGTGATGGCCTTGTCGGTACATTTTTTCATTACCCTGCCGCTCATCGTCAGGTTCGTGGGCCGGGCAAAGCCCTTCCGTCATATGCGCAACATGTCGACCCCGCTGCTGACGGCCTTCTCCACTTCTTCTTCAGGTGCCACCCTGCCGCTGACCATCACGGCGGTGGAAGAAAATTCAGGCGTATCGAACAAGATCTCGAGTTTCACCCTGCCCCTGGGTGCGACCATCAACATGGATGGCACGGCCCTGTATGAGTGCGTGGCGGCCATCTTCATAGCCCAGGCCTATGGCGTGGAGCTCACGATCATCCAGCAGGGCATCGTGGTGCTAACCGCCCTGCTGGCCTCCATCGGTGCCGCTGCCATCCCCATGGCAGGGCTGGTGATGATCACGGTGATCCTCACCGCGGTGGGCCTTCCCCTTGAAGGTGTCGGCCTCATCCTGGCCGTCGACCGCATCCTCGACATGTTCCGCACCTGCACCAACGTATGGAGCGACAGTTGCGGGGCCGTGGTGATCGCGAAATCTGAAGGCGAGGAACTTAAAGTTTAAGTTTTAAGTTTAAATTAATAACCCACCGTCTTAGACGGTGGTAATGTTCTTTCGGCTTTGCCTATATTTGTGATATGAGCAAATATAAGAAGCTTTCTCATGTTGTATATAAATGTGATTATCACATTGTTTGGGTTCCGAAGTATC
>JAXGTH010000028.1:0-21953 GCA_040775045.1 Bacteroidales bacterium | reverse complement strand
GTTCAGAGGCATATACCGGCCCTACCGCATGCCGGCAGTGTTCAGGGGTACCAAAGGGGGCGGCCCATGGGAACTGCGGATCCACGACACCCAGACCGGCAACGAGGGAACACTTAAAGCGTGGGGACTGCGCGTTTACTATGAAACTATGGTAGGTATCGGTGAAAAGGTGGCTGACAGGGAGGATATCCTTGAAGCATTCCCGAATCCATGCACCGGCATGCTAAGGATCAAGTACATCCTTAAGGATGAAGGACATTGCGATCTGGGCATCTATGACCTCCAGGGAAGAAAGTTGGTTGAACTGTACAGTGGATATTCCCGGCAACCTGAACAGTCCTTCAGTATCGATTTGGACGAAAACGGTTTACGCCCCGGTATGTATATCATTAGGCTGGCATCGGAGCAGGGGGTGACCTGCAGGAAGCTTATCTTTGAATAAATAATTAGTCTTCGAGAAGGATCCACTCCCATGAGGGATCAACCTCCAGGTAGAAATAACTGTAAGTCCAGTCCGGGATGAAGGGTGGTTTGACCTTCACGGCTTTGAGGCTCAGGTAATATTTTACTTCATCAATATACCCGAAGGTTGCGGTAAGGGTATAACCGCACTGCAGAAAATCCTCGTCATTATCGAAGTCGAACCCGTATACCTTATCGCCGACATAAAATCCTTCGTTCCAGAATTCATCATCGATAGCCCTTGGGTCATGGTAACTGATCAGGCTGTAATTGGCGCTCCATGTACCTCCGCAATGGTATTTCGCAAGCACCGCTTCGAATTTGAGTTCCACGGCATTCTTGAGCAAATAGTTGTATGGCAACTGGGCCTGTGCCGGTTTCAGTTTGGGCTTAACGGAATAGTTGACCGATTGCTCCCATTTGGTGGCATCGCATGGATCTTTGTCATCCTTCAAACATGAGGATAAAATCAGCGCTACGGACAGGAAAAGAACCAGCAATATCATACTTCTGGTCTTCACGATCTTTATCATGATTTATGGGTTTTGGGTTAACTTGTTCAAGACTGAAATGTATATGCCAGCACATATGTGCAATTCAAATATATGGCAAAATGAATAAAATTCCAAACCTAACCTCCTCGCTTCCCCGGCTCTTCATACCTTGCCGGCCATAACCAGATCAAATAAGAAATGAAAAAAGCAATCCTTTACTTCCTTGTCCTCCTCATGACAGCGGGCGACATCGCGCAAACGCTCACCTTTACCAATACTGTTTACCACTTTTCATTTGAATAACCCGATACCTGGCCAGAGACAAGACGTACCAACGACAACCTGCGTGTGTTAATGCAATCACCGGATGGGGAGTACACGCTGATGGCTTACGGACTGGTCATCGAAGATGCCTATTACGACATTGAAAAACTGGCTGCCCAGGACACGCTGATATTTCCGGGCCCGGGTCCTGTAACCAGGGAAGATGTCGATACAGTTATGAAATGGGTGGACCAGCAGGACCTCAAAAGTCCATGGACCTGTGAAGTCTTAATCGTCCCTGAGGCAGCGGACGCTCAGTGCACTCTGCTTCCGGAAATCACTGTTGCGGTATACGTTGGTGTAATAATAATAGAAGAGCCGGTACCATGAATATTTTTTACTGTATTGCGTGGAAGTCCACCAGAGGCCAAATCCCCCGGCCAGGTAAAAAAGCCCGTCGTGAAAGCGGTCGCCGCCCGGCAGGGCGGAAAAACCCAGGAGGTCCGTACCATGACTGCCGATCCACCATCCGCTGACTGATTTCAGGTTCTTTGCGGCATCAAAACCCCTTCTCGCCCAGGAGATATCCCATATCGTATCACCAATATGATACAGGCTGTCGGCCACGCCCTCAAGAACCTTCCACTCGAGGTCGGTCGGGATATGCCAGCCCGGCGGGCAGATGCCCTGCACACCCTCCCTCGTGCTATACTGCATCATCTCGTCCCACTGGTAAAGTCCGCCATATTTCGCGCAATTGTCGGGATTGTCGTTGTAACAGTATTTCTCGATGATGCCGTTCTCTGTCTGGTTGAGCATCCCGTCGATCCTCATGCCCGCGTTCAGGTTCTCCCTGAGCCAGCACTGGCTGGCCACCTGAACGGTATGATAGACCTGTCCCCCATATTCTAACGTGGGTATCCCGGGGCAGGGAATTCCGTAAGCAAAGTTGAAGGAATATTCACTGCTTTCTTCCGGGCTGATGATCATGCCGGACTCCTCATTTCCGGCGAATCCGATACATAGAAGTTTATTCCCCAGGTAATAAACAAAATCAGGATCATCATCCCATTGCTTTTCAATGGGAAAACCACCCTGCATGCCGGAATAGCTGAGTTCACATTTTCCTCTGTTGCCGGAAACTGTATTCAGTATCCTGATGCTGCCATTCGTTCCCCTCCAGAAGGCGCTGAAGAGATAGATGTTGCCATTGCCGGGAATGAAACTGAACGTATGCTGACCCTGCCCGAGCAATCTTTCATACTCCAGCACCACCCTGCCGAACACATCGGTGACCCTTATCCTGACCATATCGCTTTCAGGAACATACATTTCGATACTTGTTCGCTCCGCAACAGGGTTCGGGAAACAGGGAAACACCCTGAAGGCACGCTCCGTGTGACCGATATCATTCAGCCCGGTGTATTTCACTGAAAGTACCGTGTCGGGCCATACCAGCAGGGTATCGCATTCCTGTGAGCAGTTCATCACCCGGATACTGTCGAGCCTGATGTATACATCATGATCCACTCCGGTGAAATCCATGTCGAGGGTCTGCCCGTAGTTCAGGCAAAAGAGACCGGACAACAAGCTAATTAAGATAAAACGAATTTTCATGGCTCAGAAATCATTGAGGCCATTGATTAAGCGGTGCATTTGGTCAGCCTGCACCCTGCAGATGAACAAATATACTGAATTTCTTCATAACTTGCCGGGCATAACCAGATCAGATAACAAATGAAAAAAGCTATCCTTAATTTCCTTGCCATCATGCTGGCAGCTGTCGGCCTGGCGCAAACCGTCACCTTTACCGACACTGTTTACCATTTTTCCTTTGAATACCCTGATACCTGGTCCGAGACCAGGCGCACCGACGATAACCTGCGCGTGGTGCTGCAATCGCCGGATGGGGACTACACGCTGATGGCCTACGGGCTGTTCCTCGAGGATGCCTATTACGACATCGAAAAGCTGTCATCACAGGACACGCTGATGTTTCCCGACCTGGGCGCAGTGTCCGAAGAGGACATCAGTACTGTAATACCATGGGTGGGACAGTACCTTGAATGGGTGCTGGAAGGTGCCGGAGAGATCATCGATATTCAGAAGCGTTATGGCCCCAACGAGGAAGGTTATTATGCAAAAGCATACTTTGCCGTGGATGAGCACTATGCCTATATCCTTCTCGTTTATTCTCCACAGGATGATTTCGGTGTGGCTGGACCGGTTTTCGACAGTTTCGAGAAGGAAGCCGGGTGGCTGACAAAACTCGAGAACGACAGTTCATGGGCCTATAAAAAACGTTCGCTGATCGCCGTGCTGTTCTCCGTGGCAGTATTTATTTTCCTGTCCGGGCTGGCATACAGCGGACGGGGATTCAAGAAATGGCAGCGACGCCGCAAGGCCCTGCTCAGGCACCGCAACAGCCTACCGGCCGGGGAAACACCCGACCACAGGTGGAAATATGCGTACCGCAGGTCGATGAGGATGATGATGCTGTATGTTCTGCTGTTCCTCTGCATCGGGATCCCCACCATTATAGTGTATTCTTCTTCCTGGATCTTCTGGGTTGCCGTGCAGGCCTTTTTCCTGCTGGGATACTTCGGGTATACGGTAGTGGTGAAGGATTAGGGAAAGCAGACTGGATGCTGGATACTGGATGCTGGATGCTGGATGCCGGATGCCAGATGCCAGATGCCGGATGCCGGATGATGGATGCCGGATGCAAGAAACCAGAAACCAGAAGCCAGAAGCCAGGATCCAGTACCCAGCACCCACCAAAATCGACACCCCTTTTAGCAATCCTATTTAACTTCCCTGATCCTCCGTTTCTTTTCCTTTGCCAGGTCTTTTTCGCCCCATGATTTGTGGATGGAGACCTGGTTTTTAAGGCTGTTGATATAGTTTTCCTTATCTCCCAGTTTGATGGCCAGAGCTTCCATCTCCACTGACCGTTTCATGGCCTCCTCCAGGTTGCCTGTCTGTTCAAGGTGGATCCATGCCTGGTTGGCCAGGATACCGATGAGGTCTTTGTCGTCGCCCTGCTGGCGGCAGAATGCCTCGTAGGCAGCATATTTTTCCAGGGCTTCCACGTAGCGCTTAAGTTTGTACCTTAACAGGAAAGCCTGGCTCTGGAGGCAGGCCTTAAGGTTGTCCATCTCGCCGATCTCGCGGCAGATGGGCTCAGCCTCGGCATAGTGCCGGAGCGACTCCTCGAATCGTTCCTGGTGCGTGGTAAGGATATAGGCCGACCTGATCAGGCAGAAGACCAGTATGTCCTTACGGCCCATCTCCATAGCCAGCGCCTTTCGGTCGGAATACTTGTTCAGTGCTGACTGGTAGCGTTCCAGCTTTTCCAGGCAGATGGCCTGCACACGCATGGCTGAATCGAGTTGGACCAGGTTATTGGACTCCCGGCACATGGCCTCATAGGGCTCGAGTTTTTCCAGGGCGCGCTCATAGTTCTCGGCATGCTGGAAATAGATATCGGCCGTCCGGGCGAGCGTCGAAAAGAGGATGTTCCTTTGTCCCATTTGCCTTGCCATTGTTTCCACCTCCTCGAACTTGTCGAGTGCCTTGCCAAACTGCGTGCCCATGCCGGCCAGGCTCACAGCCTGCCCATACCGGGCGATCAGCAGGTTTGAGGCATCATTGGCCTGCATGCCCAACACTTCCAGAACGGAGAAAAGCTCAAAGGCCTTATCGTTGTTCTTCAGTTTGTCGACGTAGATATACCCCTGCTCGGCCACGGCCTGCATACGCATTTCCATGTCTCCCGCTTCGCGGGATTGCCTTTCCAAATCTGCAAACATTTCGAGTGCCCTGTCGTAATGCTGGTTCCCGGCCAGGGAGGTAGCTTCATCAAATATCGTTTTCAGTTGATCCCGGGAGGTCATAGGTAAATATTTAAAATAGGTTAAAGAGGCTGCAAGTTTAAGAAAAAATCCTGCAGGAATGCCATGGGAGTGGTTTAACCAGATACCAATACGCGAAATAAAATATTTTATCAGGCCTGCAGTTACTTTTGATCTTCCAGCCGTCATAATCCTGATAAGATGTCGTCATGGCAAAGAAGGAAAAATCAAGGGAAAACACCCTGCCCCAGACCCCACGGATCCCCGGCACCGTCGGCAAATACATGAAAAGGCTGAAACGGGAAAAATATATTCTGCTGATCATCATTGCGCTCGTAATTTACCTGTTATTCATTACGGGGCTATTATGGATGAAGGTGCATGCCTACAACAATCTGCTGGGCATCAGGCTGGAGTTCATCCTGTTTGGCCTCACCCTTGCCGGGGTGGCGTTATTCCACCGTCATACCATGTGGGTGGCGCTGGCCGGCCTGGTCCTGATCATCTCCAGCCAGGTGATCCTTTTTCCTTCCTTCTCGATGGCCGGGCACATCTTCGGGTCCGGGGGATCCGAAGGGGAGTGGAAGACATTGGTCAACCTGCTCGGCCTGTTGCTGGGCTTTACCATCCTGGCAAGGCATTTTGAGGAATCAGGGATCCCCGGGATCATGCCCCGCATTCTTCCCGGGGGATGGACAGGAGCCTTGCTGCTGTTGTTTTTCATCATGTTGATGTCGAGTTTCATCGATAACATTGCCGCAGCCATGCTGGGAGGCACCATGGCATTCGTTGTTTACCGTGGCCGTGTCCACCTGGGATACCTGGCATCCATCGTTGCAGCGAGCAATGCCGGCGGTGCCGGCAGTGTGGTGGGTGACACCACCACCACCCTGATGTGGATCGAAGGGGTACCTCCTTCCCATGTGCTGCCCGCCTTCTACGGCACACTGGGGTCCTTCCTCATCTTCGGCACCCTGGGTTCCTGGGTGCAGGCCAGGCATATAAAAAAGCATTCAGGCAAAACGGAAAGCGAGATCCTGGATCCGGTGAAGCAGGCTTTCGGAAAGATCAGCTATATGAAAATGCTGATCGTTGTGGCCATCATTATTTCAGCCATCCTTACCAATTACTTTTTCGGCATGCCCGCACTGGGTGTGTGGTTGGCCATACTGGCAGGATCATTCCTTACCCCCACAAGCTGGTCGGTGCTGGGAAAATCGGTCAAAGGCACCATCTTCCTGCTGGCACTGGTATTGAGTGCTTCCCTGATGCCGGTGAAAGAACTTCCTGAGGCTTCCATCAACACCACCTTTTTTCTCGGCTTTCTCTCGTCGGTGTTCGACAATATCCCGCTCACCAAGCTGGCCCTTGAAGGCGGGGGGTACGACTGGGGACTACTGGCTTACGCCGTGGGTTTCGGGGGGTCGATGGTTTGGTTTGGATCATCGGCAGGTGTAGCACTTTCAAATCTTTTCCCTGAGCTGAGGTCGGTAGGGAATTATCTGAAAAGCGGATGGTACATCATCCTTTCATATATCGCCGGCTTCGCGCTCATCATGCTGTTCCATGGATGGAAGCCATAGTCCGTTTGTAATCCCTTTGCCTGAACAACCTTCACTGTAGACTCGGGATTACCCGCTGTGGCAGTGGGCCCGCAGTTAATTCTTAACCAATATTCGTCCTGACGACAGGGCCTCCCCTGCCGTCGCTTTCCAGAAATATATCCCCACCGGCAGTTGCGACAACATGACAGGTATCACCGAACATCCCGCCGTGATCTGTTTTACAACCGGACCATAAACCATCTGACCATCAGAAGAATATACGCATATATTGGCCCAAATATTCTCATCAGCCCTGATACTGAAATGCAACTCCCCGTGGCACGGGTTCGGCCATGCCTCAGCGGTGAATACCATCCCGCCGGGCTCATCCATGCCGACAGGCAGGTAAGCGGCATCGAACATGGCCCGGCCAATATTGGTCCCGTGCAGCATGATCCAGGCATGGGCTGGCTCGTTGTACACAGGGCTTATAGCGATCATGGGATAGGGTTCATCAAGATCTGTCACGTCGTTATACTGGTCCTCGAACAGGGTCCATGTGATGCCGGGTTCGAAACTCAATGGCAGGGTCCAGGTAGCCAGTTTCAGTTCCATGGTACTGAAAAATGTGATATAGAAAAAGCTCCCTGAGGGCTCGAAGCAAAGCTCTGGCTGGGTTTCATTGACATTCCAGTTCGTCACGAAATAGTAATCCCAATTATCATATTCAACAGCGTCGAAGTTATAAGCGTACCTTATGATGTTTTCACCTGAGAAGGCACCTGATTCAAAAGCCAATATGGCTGTTAGACCATTCTCCATATTGGAACTATTGTTGACCTGGCATGAGATGCGCGGTGTATGGCATGCATTTTCTATCAGCGGTGAGAGAGCATCGATCTGGAATGCCGGGAGGAACGGGTCCTGATAATGATAATAGGAGTGTGACACAAAGATGTTGCCCATCCAGTCAAACTCTGATTCAAACTCGTCCCAGGTTACAAAGTAGCAGCCATCGGGGTTGTCGGCCGAACGGGCATAAGCAACGGAAACCTCACGGCAAAGCTGTTCGGTTTCACCGACGACATACCGGTTTGAGAAAAGAGCACCTCCGTTAGATGAAAGGAAGATCACATCATCGTAATTGGGATTATGCCGTGCAAAGGCCAGGCCCAGGGAATACGGGGAAGCGCCGACAGCCGGGAAGCCGCAATCGGTAGCGATCGCAACATCATAGAATTTAAATGTGCCGTTCGATTCAGCATAAACATTCCCTTCAAATGCACCCGTGGAACCATTGAACTTCGAAACACCAACCACCCATTCTTCCGTCCCGGTGGTATAGTCGAAAGTGATCATGGCCAGGTAAACCTTGAGCGTTTCAAGCGTGTTCCCTGCTACTGCCATATCCAGGGAAACAACATGGATATAGCTGGTGGATTGGGAATAGATCATTTCCCAGGTCTGCCCGTGATCGGTTGACCGCATGATCACGAAATTTCCGGTGCCGCCGGCATCGGAAATGAAGGAATATGCAGCAAAAAGCCAGCCGTTGAAAGCTGCATCAAGTGTCAGGTTTTGCTGGTCTTCCAGGGGCTGGTCATGGATAATGACATCGTTACCGTAATAGTAATCCGTCTTCGGGTCATTACCAGCCGATTGCCCGTACATGTTGCCAAGCAGGCATATCATCCACACCAGGGGGAACAATTGCCAGTATAATATTCTTTTCATGTTATGTTGGATTTTGGGTTAAACGGTCTAATCGTCTGGAGACATGATCACTTTAAGTGTCCGGTTATAGTTCCCTGCACTATACACCAGGAAATAAACGCCCGGCCGGATCCCGGGCACTTCAATCTCTATCGCTGCGGGGCCCAGGGTGACTGACTGGTGCCAGGCCACAATCCTTCCACCGCTGTCGTACAGCCGCAGGTCGGCCCTCACCTGTTCTGCAGGGCTCATAACGAGCCTGATGCGGCCATCCCGACAGGGATTGGGTGAAACATGCAGGGTGAAGGGTGGCCGGGACTCGCGGGGCAACTCACCAACGGTACTGTATTCGGCATCGAACATCAGCACGCCGTTGCCGGAGGGAAGATCGGAGATCCACACATGGGCCGCCTGCAGCAAAAGGGGGTTGATCTCTACTTTCGGGTAAGGCGCCTCTAGACCTGAAGCATCATCATTATAGGCAGCAGTGATCAACGGCCATTCGTTCGGTGTCCCCAGGTCCATATGGTTGATCCGGTAGGGCAGCTTTTGTGCCGTGGAGTCGCAGTAGGTAAGCAGGAAGTGGCAGTACCAGGGATCGAAGGTGATATCCGGCTGGATCTCATTGTTGGCGCCATAGGCCACCGACAGCACGTCCCAGTTGTTCGTAAAGACCGATTCCTTGTTATAAAAGCCCATGATGTCGCCATCGTCAGGGGATCCGTCTTTGGCCCGTTGCACCATCACGATGGTGGTGAGGTTGCCCATGTTGTTGTCGAGATCGGTGAACTGGCAGGCGATGGATGGGTTGCTGCACTTTCCCTGCATGAGCGGGCTCAGGGCATCGATCCTTAAGGGTGTGGTGAAATCCCCCGCTATGCCATCATAGGTGTATGCAACATAAACCTGGCCCAGACGGGGGTCAGCGCCCGGGTATTCAGCCCATGCCGCAAAGTATCTGCCCTGGGGCATGGAAGGGCATACTGCGTAGGCAAGTGACAATTCGCGTATATAAGAAGATGTACTTCGGACAACTATCGGGAAATCCTGCCACAATCCTCCGTCAGTCGAGAGGGAGAACTTGAGCTCGTCAGTGGCTGCCTTGGACTCAGCGAACAGGATACCCACGGAATACGGACTTGCCCCGGGAGAGGGGAAGCGGTAATCGGAAACAATGTCGATGTCTACAATAGGGTTTGAAGTGAAATACATCAGGCCAATGTCAACAACCTCACCACTAACCCCATTGTAAACGATTGAATTACAATGATATTCACCCAATACGTCATGATAGTAAACATATGCTACGATCAAACGGAGATCTGATTCGCTGTTTCCGCATGCTACGATATCAAGGTTCAGTATCACTATTTCAGCATCTCCGATTTCAAATTCCTGCCAGCTGGCCCCATCATCAGTGGAACGATATAGAAAATAATTGCCTGACTGGCTAACGTATCCGGCATACATCCAGCCATTGAAGGCCACCGTTAGACAAGCCATGCGCTGGTCCTGATCCGGAGCATTATTGATGACGACATCGTCGCCATAGCGAAAGCCTGGCTCATCTTTCATTCCCGTGAAGGCCGATTGTATGTTCCGGTCCTGGGCCGAAATGCCCGTGACGCCTGTCATAAAAATGACAATGAGGGAAAGCAAAGCAAATTTTTTCATTATATTGATTTTTAGTGCTTATAAATTTAAGAAATAATATAGTAAAAGTCAATATATTATTATATTATAAGATTATCATATCCTTCTATATATTATCTATATTTAGACTCATTTAACAATATATAGCTTATAATTGTCATATATATCATTTATATATTTTTTATTTTTTTTATTTACGTCCCCTGTCAACATTTTTTTTACTCTTTATGAGTGTATTACAATATTTTTATCAGGCTTGCCAAGATCAATATCGCCAGTATTATTTTTTTTATATTCTTGCTTATTCCATATTTTTTCCTTATATTTCAATGATCTTAACAACAACCTTTATTCCTCAACACATGTCACCAAAAAATCAATTTTCCAGTGTGCTGATGCTGGCCCTGCTTGTTCTGGCTGCATCGGCCTGCAAGAAAGATAAGGAGGAAGAACCACCGGTTTCCAACATTATCTACATCACCGAGAACATCACCCAGGCCACTACCTGGCAGACAGGCAACATCTATGTGATCCAGGCATGGGACCTCTGGGTGAAGGATATCCTTACGATCCAGCCCGGCGTTATCGTTAAATTCTCCTCAGCCGGACCCGACATGAACCTCAGCGATGACGGGGTGATCCTGGCCAACGGCACGGCCGGCGCACCCATCATCTTTACTTCGATCAGGGACGATGCCCATGGCGGCGACAACAACGGCGACGGGAATTCGACCGCTGCCGCGACCGGCGACTGGGGTACCATCGATCTCAACGGTACCGACGGATCAGTGTTCAGTTATTGCCAGTTCTATTACGGGGGGAAGGACAATAAGTCCACCCTTTCGGTTTCTTCCGGTTCGGATGCCGACATCAGCCATTGCACTTTTATCTTTAACGACGGGAGGTTCAACGACGAAGGGGCACTGGATTGCTCCGGGGCAGGTGCACAAACCATGCTTTCGGGCAACACATTCTATCTGAATATCAAGCCATTGTCGATCAACACGGAGATGAACCTCGACGCTTCCAATGTGTTCCATGATCCTGCCAACCCGACGGTGATCAACGACTTCAATGCGATCTTTGTTTGTTCGGCCGGGACAGATTATAACATATTGTGGGAAGAGACAGAGGTGGCCTTTGTGCTCAACGATGTGGACCTCTGGATATACGGTACGCTTTCGCTGGCTGATGATGTGGTGCTCAAGTTCCAGGATGCATCGGAACTCATCTTCCAGTATGGGGCTTCCCAGCTTGTGAACCACGACGGGGCAGGGGTGTTTTTTACTTCTTACCTCGACGATTCGCTCAAGGGGGATTCGAATGGCGACGGGTCGCTCAGCAGTCCTTCGCAGGGCGACTGGAGCGGAATATACGACAACGGGGCTGATGATTACGTGGACTGGCCCAACGTTTTATACAGCCTGCACTAAGACGGCCAGTCATCGGCCGGCCAGGGCCAGGGCACAGCGGATGCCGTCGGCTGCGCTGGAGACGATGCCTCCGGCAAAGCCGCTGCCTTCGCCAATGATATACAGGTTATCGAAACCTGCGCAGCGGCCGTCACTTTCCCTGACCGCCTGCAGGGGTGAGGAGGTCTTGGCTTCGAGCCCCATCAGGATGCCCTGATCGAAACCCTTGATCCTGATTGCAAAATCCCTGAGCCCTTCGGCGATGGCATCACCCACGAAGCCCGGGACCATCCTGCGCAGGCCGGCAGGCAGCAGGCCGCGGGAATAGCTTCCCTGGAGGCTGCCCGAGGAAGGCTTATTTACCAGATAGTCCGATACCCTGGTGGCAGGCACTGCCAGGCCTCCGGAAAAGTCATAAAAGCTTTCTTCGATCCTGTCCATCCAATCCAGGATTTCCGATGGCGTGCAATGATCTCCGGCCAGCATATCGGGATGCACACCGGCCACGATACCGGCATTGGCATAATCACCATTGCGGCGGTAATAGCTCATGCCGTTCACCACACTGCGCCTGTCGTATGCAGCTGAGGGTACGACGTATCCCCCGGGGCACATGCAAAAGGAGTAAACGCCGGCACCGCCGGCCGTTTTCATGGCCAGCCGGTACTCGGCTGCCTTAATGCCCCTGAGGCTTTCCTTCCCCCACTGCGCCACGTTGATCAGCCTCTGTGGATGCTCTATGCGGTGGCCGATGGCAAAGTTCTTCGTGGTAAAACGCACTCCCCTGCCGATCAGCATGCGATATGTATCGTATGCCGAATGCCCGGTGGCCAAAAGGACATGGTCGGCTTCCAGGTCGCCGGCGCTGCTGCGCACAGCCGTCACCCTGCCGCCATTGGCCACAAGATCTTCGAACATGGTATCGAAAAGCAAACGCCCGCCCAGATCCATGAACTTCTTCCGGAGGTTCGGCACCACCACCTTGAGGTTATCCGTACCCACATGCGGATGGGCCATATACAGGATCTCTTCAGGGGCCCCGGCCCTCACATATTCCTCCATGAAAAACCTTCGCTCGGCGGAGATGTGCTTGCTGCGTGAGGTGAGCTTGCCATCGGAAAAAGTACCGGCACCGCCTTCGCCGAAGGCATAATTATTGCCGGGCGAGAACAATCCTTCATCCTCCAGTCTGTCGATGGCCTGGCTCCGACGCTCCACCCCGGAGCCCCGTTCGACGATGGTCACCGCATAACCGCTGAGTTGCAATACATATGCAGCAAAAAAACCTGCCGGTCCGCTGCCGACGACCACCACCCTTTCGTTCCGCTTTTTGCCTGTTATTGCAAGCGTGGGATGGATCGGGTGCGCCTCCCCCTTAAGGGCAGGTGACGATACCACCACGCTGACCTGCCAGTGGATATTATCTTTTTTCCTGGCATCCAGGCTCTTCTTGTCGATAATATAAGAGAAATCCTTCAGCCCTGACTTCCGGCCAATGGCCTGACGGATGTCGCTGTCGACATAGTCGGTATCAAGTTTCAGATGGATAATCCTGTAGCCCATAACCCGGTTTCCCCGCTGGTTGATTCAAACTGCACCTGATAATATTGCAGGTACAATGAGTTGCAATGCAAAGTTCGGATTAATATCGAAACCGGCAACGGGAACAGGATTTTAGCTGCAGCTGTCCCTGCGGGGCATTCCGGATAACCTATTCCACGATGATCCCGGTGGCTTTCAATACGTTGTTGGCGTAATCGACCTCTTTCTGGTTCGCCTCCTTATCGGCAAATACCGTTTCCTTCATCAGCTCGTAGAAGAGCTTCTTCTTATCAGCTTCCATATTGCTGATCACGTATCCTGCTTCGTCGGGCCTCATGGCAAATGCGCCATTGACCTTTTCCTCGTCGAGGGCCATATTATTGGCAATGTTGGTCAGCAACTGGATTTCAGGATCGTTCAGGTCGTCGTCGGCGTTAGCCACAGCGGCAAAAGCTTTCAGCATTGCCATTTTTTCAATCAGTCGGAGTTCCATTTCTTTTTGAATTAAGTTATGTTAATAAAAGTTATGATGGTCCATTTAACGGGCATAAACATCGGGCATAAATCCTGCCTGGATCTTACCGGCGATCATCTGGGCGATCTCCTTGGGGGCGAAGCCGAAAAGCTCCTGTCCTGCCTTGTAAAGGAACGAAACTTCTTTTTCGGCAATATCGTTGTCGAAGATCGTTAGCCCGACCAGGTAATCGAACAGAGGGTATCGGTCGGCAGGGTTGATCTCCATGATCTTTGCGGCCGTTTCCGCAAAGATCCCGTCCACTTTTCCCGTCTGGTACACCTGGTCGAGGAAGGCTTTGGGAAAGATCGTGAACTCTGATAATTCACGGATGATCTTCTTGTATTCATCCTGAGAGATCTGCCCGTCGACACCTGCCATGATAAGTCCGGCCGAGGCAAGGAACAACCGCCGCTGCTGGTCGAGTTCCGAATTGCTAACGGTGAGAAGGATATCGATCAGTTCCCCGGTCTGTGCATCCAGCTTCTCATCACGCCCCCCGGCTTTCCAGTCGCTGCCCCCGGTGACCAGTTCCGATCCGGCAAAATATTGCAATGCCTTGATGCGGATGGGATTGATCGGGTGCGACATCAGGTTGGCATGGATCTCCTTCCTGAAAAAGTCGAGGATCACATCGTTCTCAGCCATATAAGCCTCATAATCGAAATTGATGCGTGCGGTGTCGAGCCCTGAAGCCAGCTTGAAGAAGGCCGAGATGCACTTGTCGAGTTTCGGGCTGGCAAGGTATCCATACCGGTCGGCAGTGAGCTCTGACAGCTTTTTCCAGAGTGTGATCTTATGCTGCAGGATGAGCGGGGTATTTGAAGGATCGGGAAAGATGAACTGTATCAGCCGCATGATGTCCGCATTCCTCGTGATGAGGTGGCCGATCTCGTGCCCTACGACGAACAGCAGTTCATCATTGTCGAGCCACCGGATCAGGCCGGAATTGATGTTGATGATGTGTGGCTGGTCATCCTCGATACGGGATAGCGAAAAGGCGTTCAGTTCAGGCGAATTGGTTACGAAGTATTCGATAGGCTCGTCGAATCCGAGTTTCTGCTCCACCTCCCTGAACATGGTATAAAGCCCCGAGGCCATCTTCTCCGTAACCTTGAAGCTGTGCCCTTCGAGGATCAGCTTCCATTCGTTCTGGAAGCGTTCTATCTTTGCTTCCTTGATCACCTTTTCAACAACGGGCCCCTCCATGAGTTGATAAAGTTCCTGCCCGATCTGTGCTTCCAGCGCAATGCCGATCCTTGAATGCTCCATAGTCATTTATTCTTGTTCAAGGCCCAAAAATATTGAATTTCGGTTATGCAAACCCGGGATTGTTAAACATTTCACAGATTTTTAATGAGCAGGCCGCAGGGAACACGCCCTGCATGATACCGGGATAAACAGCTAATGCACTGGATCGCAATACCGAACAAGCCATTTTCAAAGCCGGGAATTACGGGGCGGCAGGAGAAAGAAAAATCTTGATATGTTCACCTCCGGTAAAATAGAGTTTTCGGGCGCTTTCTGCCCCGAAACCGTCATCCATGCACTCCAGGGTCCATGGACCCGGGGGGGATAAGTGTTTTAATGAAAATCCCTTCCCTGTTTGCCCGGATACTGATCGGCTCATATTCATCCTGGTCATTCACCAGGTTCATTTCTGCCAGGGAAATCGGATTTCCTGATGCATCTGTCACCTTTCCGGTGAGGATGCCGCAACGATCAAATGCCGGGTCGTCACTACCGACGATAGCCGTCCGTACAGGCACCGTGGCCATCCATGCCCCGCTCATCCCTTCGATCTTCCAGGCAGCCATCGCTTCTGTCAGTGCCGTACCGAATGCCTCATTTCCCGTTGTGTTGCTGTCGGCCACAGCCATCGCCAGGCTTCCGTCCGTCCACTCCATATCGATAAATACAACCCCCTTCAGGCCCGGGTCATCCATGTGGAAGCGCATGATCACGTCATGGAGATCGTCCCAGTGCTCTTGCAGGTGGCTGATAAAAAGCGTTGCATTGGGGTCATGTTGCGGGGTCTCCTCCTGGGCCAGCAAACGTGAACCCGGGAAAAAGATCGTTGAGAAAAGAAGAGCAACTGAAATTAGGGAATAAAGAAAAGTTTTCATCTCTGCAGGACTTCAGCTTAATTGAGCGATTCACAATTTGTTATCCTGGTAATCAACCATTTGACAGTTCCTTAACTAATTCAAAAATCAAGCCATAATCACTGATTTCATATTTGTCAATAAAAAATATTGCGCCACCCTTTTTTTTTATTATCTTGCATCAGAATAAACGGCACAAACCATCTCTTTATCTTTCAGAACATCGACAGGGAGGTTGTTTGTGCCGTTTTTTCATAAGAAACCCAAAACTTAAAATTACGGAAATGAAAGGATCAAGCCTTTTCATGATGAGGCGGCATGGAGGAACATGCCTTGCTCATCCGCTCAAAGTGTTCCTGCCTGCGCTCATCCTTCTTCTGACAGCTCCTCTCTCCTATTCAACGGTTATTGAAAACCTCGATTGCTGCGATATCAATCCCGACGCTACTCCGGGAAACAACATCGGATTCAAGGTCAATGTTGCAGGGACTGCTTTAAACAACAACGGGAATCCCTGGCTGTTCATCAACAACGGTGATATCACCACTTTCACCTGTAACAGTGAAGTTTTCCAGGGAAATAGCTCCTACCAGATCACTTTCACGACAAACCAGGCCGGGACCATCTTCGACTTTGTGTCGACCGTCCCCCTGGATGCCGTCATTGTGAAAGGTGGCAGCAACGGTTCCATGGTATACTATTTCGACCAGGAGCAGTCCTCCGGTACAGGCCTGCACGCACCGCCCAACGGCAATGGCATTTTGCCTGAGATCAGCCACGTAGAGGTCTGCTTCGATATAGAGCTGGAAGTAAGCAAGACTGTCGAAACCAGCTATTTAAGGACATTCCCATGGACCATTGAAAAATCCGTGACACCTGACACATGGGACTTCTTCGAAGGTGATGACGGGACATCGCTGTATTCGGTCGTTCTCACCAAGGGAGCGCCTTACGACAGTGACTGGCAGGCCTGGGGATACATCATGATAAACAATCCTGCACCTTTCGATGCCCTGATCACGGCCGTAACGGATGTTGCCGGCGGGATCCCTGCCAGCGTGGTCTGCCCGGTCCAGCTGCCCCATACACTAGGCCCGGGCGAAAGCCTCATCTGCACGTATTCATGTATGCTCCCTGACGGCACACAGCGCCTGAACGTAGCCGTTGCAGAGGTAGCCGAAGGAAGTCTGGTCGGGGGAAATAGCGGAACTGCCATGGTGATGTTCGGTGACCCTGCCTCCATCGTTCATGACCAGGTCAGCGTAGTCGATTCGTGGAAAGGACCGCTTGGGACCTTTAACGCATCAGCCACTATAACATACCCGCGCAATTTCACCTGCGACGATCAAGGTACCATCGTGAACACCGCCGTGATCACGGAAACCGGTCAGTGGGACGACGCCACGGCAGTCATTTCATGTTACTCGCTCGACATCAGCAAAACTGCGAATACAAGTTTCACCCGCGACTATAACTGGTGGATGGAAAAATCGGCTTCGGAGGTGTCGCTCACACTCGCCCCGGGACAGGTTTACCCTGTAACCTACACGATAGAGATGTTTGCCGACTACCAGGACGTAAACCACAATGCGAACGGAACCGTCATGATCCATAATCCCGCTCCCGTTGAGGTGATGATCAACAATGTTGCCGACCTCATCACCCCGGGAGATATACCGGTAAGCCTCGACTTCAATATTACTTTCCCATTCCGGCTTGGCCCGGAAAAGACCCTGAGCTGTAATTACACCTGCCCGCTGCCTGATGGTGCGACGCGCCTCAACACCCTGACGGCAACGGTGCAGAATTATTCCTACGGGCCATTGCTGACGGGAACCCCTTCAGGCACAACTGATTTTTCAGGTTCTGCGCCCGTCGACTTCGGACAGGCAAGCATCCATTACATGGACGAATGCATAAGCTTATATGACAATATGCTCTGCCCTCCGGAACTCGGCGGTGTCTGCTATGACCATCTGCCCTACCAGCGGACCTACACCCTTGATTTCGGGCCTTATTCAGAGCCCGATGACTGCGGTTATTTCGTGGTCACCAACCTCTGTGCCTTCATTTCTGGTGATAACGGAGATATGGGTAAGGCCACCTACGACCTTCCGGTAACCGTTGCATGCCAGGCATCGGGAGGTTGCACCCTCACCTTCGGTTACTGGAAAACCCATTCGGGTTATGGCCCGGCCCCCTACGACGACAACTGGGAAAATTTGGGTGATGTTGACGGCGACGGAGTGGAGGAATATGAGGATGAAGACTTCTATGCCAGCGGGCAAACCTATTATGAAGTGTTGTGGACGGCCCCTGCAGGCAATGTGTATTACATCCTGGCAAGGCAATATATTGCGACGGAACTGAATTTCCTGAACGGTGCCGATCCTGCCGATGCCCAGGAAGCATTCGACGATGCAACCATACTCCTTGACGGGGCAGATCCCAACGTGGTCGCACTGCTGAAGGGCAAAGCCCGGAAACCCTGGACCAGTGCGGCATCGGTGCTCGACGATTATAACAACGGGACCATCGGCCCTGGACATTGCACAGACCACAGTCCTGAATTCCACAGCGAAGTTTATGCACCGGAAGATCATGCCCAGGATATTGATGATACTGAATACATGCTGTTCCAGAATTTCCCCAACCCTTTCAATAACAGCACAAAATTCGGCATAAGCCTTCCGGGGAACAGCCGCGTGGAGATCAACATCTACAGCCTCGACGGGAAAAAGATCGACAGGGTGTTCAGCGGGGAACTGCCGGAAGGCAGCCACACCTTCCAATACCAGCCACCCGCAGGCCTTGCACCGGGAGTATATATTTACTCACTCGAATCGGAAGAAGTAAGGCTGTTCAGGAAGATGAGCATCTATTAACCCAAACGGAACAAGCCTGCTTCGGCAGGCTTGTTTTTTTTACATATCTCCCCCGGGCAGATCCAAAAAGATCACCTGAGGGGAGATCAATCAGTAATGACAAGTCATAAACTAATCGTCATCTGACCCCCAACCGTCGGAGTCCTCATACTCCATTTCCAGGCTGTCTTCGTTTTCGAGGCGGGACAGTTCCTGCTCGCAATTCGGGCATACATCGATGCTCCACGAATCTGATTCGAAACTTTCACCGCAACGGATGCAGATCGTTTCCATGATTAACAAATTTGAACCATATAAATATAATACTTTGCAACAACAAAAGTAAAGCGATAATGTTTTTTTTATTTAAAAAATCAATTGAATTTTTTGTGTGAGAATTTTATTTTCCCCTGGGTTATTCATCAGGGCCTTACGACTCAGCCTTCTCCTCAAATTTTATCGGCCGTACCACAAAATAAACACCGCAGAGGGATACCAGCGCGGTGATGATATAGAACAGCAGGCTCACGCTGACCGCCAGCCCCTGGTCGATTCCCAGCAGGCCTGCCCCGTACATGAAGGTCAGTTCACGGACCCCCATGCCGCCGACCGATACGGGCAGCACGGCCACGATCGATGAAACCAGGAAAACCAGCAAGTAATCCGGCAGTTGGGCCGTTTCACCCCCGAGGGCCAGTACGATCATCGCGGCACAGGCCATCTGAAGCACCTGCACCAGCAGGGAATAGAGCATTGTAACCGCAAATACGGGAAGGAAATAGCGATAGAACAACCTGCAAAAGAGGTACAAACCGGCAATGACCAGGGGGATGATCAGGAACCCTGCCCTGTTCCACGACAATGGCACGTCGATGAGAGAAAAGATCAGCAGCGCAAGCACAGCCAGCATGGCCATCCCCGAAAGCCTGTCGGTAAGCACACTGCCAAAAAGCTTTACCGTTCCGGTCCTGTAATTTTTCTGCAGGAGGTAGATCTTATAGCCATCGCCTCCTATCCCCCCCGGGAGGAAAAGGTTATAGAACATCCCCAGCAGGTAAAGTTTTAAATTCTGTAATTCTGTGAGGGCCAGGCCGGTCCTCCTGAAAAAAATGTTAAGTCTCAGCGCCGAGATCATTTTCGATGCAATGAAGAGGACCAATGCCGCGATGAGCAGCCGCAGGTCAGACTGGCCTATAAGTCCCAGCACATTGCCGAATTCAATCCGGGTAAATACATAGTACAGGGCTGCGATGGTCAGCCCGAACTTCAGCACTGTCGTTATGAGCCGTTTAAGCCTCCTGTCCACCGATCGTGATCTTTTTAACCCTGTATGGCTTCTTCTTCTGTGATTCGAAATAGGTGCGCATCTGGAACTCGATGATGATCCCGATGGTGATCATCTGGAAACCTGCCAGAACGAGCAGGATACCCAGGATCAGCAGTGGCCTGCCCCAGATATCATGTCCCAGTATCTTTAGGATCAGAAGGTACACATTGATGATGGCCCCGATGCCGAACAACAGCAGGCCCCAGAAACCGAAAAAGTGTATGGGCTTCTGCATATAGCGCTTGAAGAACAGCAGGAGGATGAGGTCGCTGATCACCCTGAAGGTCCTGGAAAGGCCGTATTTCGACCTTCCGTGTATGCGGGGGTGATGCCTGACTTCCGTCTGTGTGATGGTGGCTCCCTCCAGCGCTGCCAGCACGGATATGTAGCGGTGCATTTCGCCATAAAGTCCCAGGCTCTTGGCCATCTCTGCCCTGAATACCTTCAGGGCGCATCCGTTATCTTTGATCTTTACCCCTGTCGTCCTGCGGATCACCGAATTCGCGATGATGGAAGGTATCTTGCGGATAAAAAAATCGTCCTTCCTGTTCTTCCTGATCCCGACAACCACATCCCATTCCCCCTCCTCTGCCAGTGCTACCATGGAAGGAATATCCGATGGATCGTTCTGCAGGTCACCGTCGAGGGTGATGATATAATCGCCTGAAGCGTGGTCGATACCGGCAGCAAGGGCAGAGCTCTGCCCGTAGTTCCTTTTGAGTTCGACAAGGTGGATGTGCGGGTCATGAATACCCCTGATCGTGCTTACGGTGCTATCTGACGAGCCATCGTCGACAAAGATGGTTTCGTAGTCAAAATCCTTGAGCGCTGCACTGATCTGTTCCACCAGGGGAACGATATTCTCCTCTTCGTTGTATACCGAGATGACGAGCGAAAGCTTTTTCATAACAGAATATCTCACAATATCCCGCAAATATACGGTCAATTGTCTAACTTTGGAGGCCAGAGGGAAATTGCCTTACATAAAATACAATGCTGAATATTCTTGTAACCGGTTCCGCCGGATTTATCGGATACCATACGGTACAACGCCTGTTGAAAGCCGGGCACCGCGTATTTGGGATCGATAACCTGAACAACTATTATGATCCTGAGCTGAAAATCAGCCGACTGCTCAGCTCCGGTATCGCACGTGATGCGATCAGCGAAGCGGTGCCTGCACGAAGCAGTTTGCATCCCGGCTACAGTTTTCTCCGCATGGACATATCGAGTGATAATGCCGTTGAAGCACTCTTCACTGAAGGGGATTTCGACTGCGTGATACACCTGGCTGCACAACCCGGGGCGAGGTACAGCGTTGAGAACCCCGAAAGTTACATCAGTACGAATATCAGGGGATTTTTCAACATCCTGGAAGCCTGCCGGTACCATCCGCCCGTGCACCTGGTTTACGCCAGCAGCTCGAGTATTTACGGGTATAATGAGAAGATGCCCTATGCCGAAGGCGATATGACCGACAGGCCGGCCAGCCTTTACGGGGCCACCAAAAAGTCGAACGAACTGATGGCCTATGCTTACAGCCGCCTCTACGACATCCCGATGACGGGTTTACGTTTCTTTACGGTTTACGGCCCCTGGGGAAGACCCGACATGGCCTATTTCAAATACACCAGGGCCATCCTCGAAGGGAAACCCATCGATGTATACAACCACGGGCAGCTCAAGCGCGATTTCACCTTCATCGACGACATTGTGGGAGGCATCATGGCCGTGATGGACATCATTCCACCGGCCGAAGAACCCCACAGGGTATTCAACATTGGCAATTCAGAGCCCGTAATCCTGATTGAATTCATCAATACCCTGGAGAAGATACTCGGAAAAAAAGCTGTCCGCAATATGTTACCCATGCAGCAGGGCGATGTGCCGGTCACCTTTGCCGACACCTCGAAACTGGAGGATTATTGCGGTTATAAGCCATATACCAGCCTGGAGGACGGGCTGAGAAAATTTACTGCATGGTACCTTGAAAAATATAAACAGTAAACTGATAACGGATGCCGGATGCCGGATACCGGATCCTGGATACTGGATCATGGATCCCAGCACCCGGAACCCGGAACCGGTAAATAAACAACGAAGAACAAGGAACAAGCAACGAACAACGAAGAACAAGGAACAAGCAACGAACAACGAAGAACAAGGAACAAGCAACGAACAACGAAGAACAAGGAACAAGCAAGG
>JAXGTH010000027.1:0-23145 GCA_040775045.1 Bacteroidales bacterium | reverse complement strand
TCCTTTACGAACTCCCCCTGCGGCGACCAGAACTTCCAGACACCCACTCGTATGCCTTCCTTATAGCTGCCCTCGTAGTGTTTCTGCCCGTTCTTGTGCCAGGTGGTGCCGAAACCGTCACGCAGGTCATCCTTGAAATAGCCTTCGCTCCATTTGTTGCCGTTATCATACCAGTAAACCCAGAAACCATTGCGCTTACCATGGGCGTATTCACCCTCATAACGTTTCTGGCCCGACTCGTAAAATGCCGCTACCTTGACCTTTTCCCTTACACCGTCGATCTCCTGGTAAAAGGATACGATGCGCGGACTGCCATCGGCATGGGTTTCTTCAACGACTTCCTCAAGCTTCGGTCCACAGGAATACAGCAACATGGCGGAAAGAAAAAATAAGATCAGTCTTTTCATCTTCAATCATCTTTTGAACAACAATCGCTCACCTTTCACGGATTCATCGAAAGCGCCCAGTTCATAAGCCAGGTGTCCGTTCACAAAGGTATGTGTGACCCTGGCATGGAACTGCTGCCCTTCAAAAGGCGACCAGCCGCATTTATAAAGGATGTTCGATCTTTCCACTGTCCAGGGATCATTCAGGTCGATCAGGGCGAGGTCGGCCTTATAGCCTTCCCTGATAAAACCACGATCGCGAACACCGAAACAAATGGCCGGCGCATGACACATCTTCTGCACAACCTTCTCTATGGTCACAACCCCCTTCCTGAAGAGTTCCAGCATAGCCGGGAGTGAATGCTGTACCAGTGGCCCGCCTGAAGGGGCTTTCAGATAGGTGTTATTTTTTTCGTCCATGGTATGCGGCGCATGATCGGTGGCAATCACATCAAGCCTGTCGTCGAGGATACCCCTGATCAGCTCATCACGGTCGTCCATCGACTTTATGGCAGGGTTCCACTTGATAAGTGTGCCCAGGCGCTCATAATCGGCATCGTGGAACCACAGGTGGTGCACACAAACCTCGGCGGTGATCTTTTTATCCTTGAGCGGTGTACGATTGGTGAACAGATCAAGTTCACTGCCGGTGGAAAGGTGCAGCACATGAAGGCGGGTACCGTATTTCCCGGCCAATTCCACGGCATGCTTTGAGGAACGGTAACAGGCCTCTTCCGAACGTATCATGGGATGATAGTCTATCGGGATATCATCGCCAAACCTTTTGCGGGCGATAAGGGTGTTTTCCTGTATGGTAGGCTCGTGCTCGCAATGGGTGGCCACCAGCAGGGGAGCTTTCTCAAAAATCCTTTCCAGTACCCTGGGATCGTCCACCAGCATATTGCCCGTTGATGCCCCCATAAAGACCTTGATGCCGCATACCGTGAAAGGATCTGTCCTGAGCAGTTCTTCGAGGTTGTCATTCGATGCCCCCATATAGAATGAGTAGTTGGCCAGCGACTTTTCGGCACCCAGCTGATATTTCTCTTCCAGCAGTTCCTGGGTCAGGGTCTGGGGGACCGTGTTGGGCATGTCCATGAAAGAAGTGATGCCCCCTGCAACAGCAGCCTTGCTCTCGGTATAGATATCCGCTTTATGGGTAAGCCCGGGGTCTCGGAAATGCACCTGGTCGTCGATCACCCCCGGGATAAGATGCAATCCGTAGGCATCGATAACCCTGGCACCTGGCGGAATGTCGGGCTGATCGCCGTTCATGAAGACCAGCTTGATAAGGCCGTCGTTGATGTATACCCCACCCCCGAAGACCATGCCCTCATTCACAATGATGGCATTTTTGATATAAAAGCTCTCATTCACCATGCTAAATTACAAAAGAATGGCTAAACCAATTCATATGGGTACAGGTAGTGAAATAAAATATCTATCCGTGATCCCGCCGGGCGGAAAAGCAATGAAAAAACATTTGGAGCGGACTCAGACCTTTTTCCCGTGAAGCTTCCTCACTTTCTTGAAGCGCAGGCTCATCACCCCGAAGATGGCTTCTTTGAAGATGCTGCTGCTCATCTTTGAAGTACCTTCCGTACGGTCGATGAAAATGATGGGCACTTCAACGATTTTGAAACCAAGTTTCCAGGCCGTATATTTCATCTCGATCTGGAAGGCATAGCCGATGAATCGTATCTTCGAAAAGTCGAGTGAAGAGAGGAATTTGGTTGAATAGCAAACAAAGCCTGCAGTGGTGTCCCTCACCTTCATGCGCGTGACCATCCTCACGTAGGCCGAGGCATAATACGACATGAGGATACGGCCCATGGGCCAGTTCACTACGCTTACGCCATTGCAATAGCGGGAACCCACCGCCACGTCGGCCCCGTTTTCGATACATGCATCATACAGTCTCGGCAAGTCTTCGGGATTATGGGAGAAGTCGGCATCCATCTCCGTGACAAACTGATAATCCCGCTCCAACGCCCACTTAAAACCATGGATATAGGCCGTTCCAAGTCCCAGTTTACCGGTTCGCTGCTCGAGGTGCAACCTTCCGGGAAATTCCTTCATCAGCCCTTTGACGATATCGGCAGTCCCGTCGGGTGAACCATCATCGACAATCAGCATATCGAAATCCATGTCGAGGGAAAATACCTTGCGTATGATCTTCTCGATATTCTCCTTTTCATTATAGGTGGGGGTAATGACAAGCCGCTCTGCCATAGGTCATTGTTTTATTCGAAAATAGTATAATGCAAATTAAGGCAAAAATGTTATTCAGGCCCAAAATATTTCAGACATCAGGCATCTGGCATCTGGTATCCATACCCCAGTACCCAGTACCCAGTACCCAGCACCCAGTACCCAGCACCCAGCACCTGTATTACTTCCCTGCATCCCAAACCTTCACATTGTCGACCCTGTAGGAAGTGGTATTGCCATCGGGATCGCTGCCCGAATATTTAAAGGCAACATATCCTTTTCCGCTAAATACCGAAAGGTCGATGGTACCGCTGGGGATCCATGCATGATCCGGGTCATTCTGCCCGGCAATGTCACACTGTAGCGGCTCCCAGGTAGCCCCGGAAATATTTGCCCCGTTGAAATCGGTCGAGAAGAGCACTTCCAAACCATCGTGTTCCCAATAGGCCTGGGCCGTTTCGAAGCTGAGCATGGGCTGTGCCATATCGTCAAGATCGATGCCCGGTGTGATCAGCCAGCAAACGTTGTCTTCATCCGAATTGTATGAAGTGGCCTGGGCATATACTTCGCTGTTGAAAACCTTCCCCTGCCAGCGCCTGCTGCCATCCGTTGCCACGTTGAGCCAACCATCGATGATGATGTCTGTATTGTTCTGCTGGTCGGCAAAGTCCTCGTTTATCGATGTAACACCACCACCGCCACTGCCACAACGTGGTCCGAAAAGTTGCACTTCCTCTGTCGACCTGATGATCAGTTGTATGGTATTATTATACCTTCCGGCAATGGCTGTAAGCGGCCCTCTCCCCTCCGGGAGCATGTTCTCTGCAAAACTCGCATAACTGCTGGTCCTGACCATGACGGAGTTGAAACTGCAATCTTCAATAAAGCGTTCACCATAGTCATCATCTTCTGCATAGGTCTTACCCAGATCGCCGGTTGTGAACTGCACGGAGTCGAACCTGATCAGCTGCGACTCGTATTCCACAAAATTTCCATCATCCATGGCCTGGTTCAGCTCGGCGATGGTCACGGTACGTGGCTGGAGGAAATTCCCGTTGCTGTTGATGATGATATTCGAATCGTTGTCGACATTGGCAATCTGCAGCAGTTGGCCGTAAGCCGACACCTCGCAGCCTTTCAGGTAAACACGGATATTATCTCCCGCAACCAGTCCGCCGGGACTCTTCATGTATAGGTTGATAGCCCCCGAGGTATCCTGAATATAGGCGCTCCTGTATATATTACCAGTTGATTCACCCATCACCACGGTTGCGTACAACGAATAATCCGATGTGAACTGGTATGCACCGCTGTCGGCAAAGATCTGCCTCAGGTCAGCGATATTCAACACTTCCCCCACGGGAATCACGCCAATGGGAGGTTCATCAAAATCCTGCTTCACACAAGAGTTCGTGGTGATCACAAACAGTGATGCCAACATCACTGTAAAGGTTATCATGACAAGCTTTTTCATCTTTATTTTTGATTATGCTGGTAAATAACTGCTTACATTCTGAAATTAACATTGAGGAAATACTGTGTGCCGAAGAGGTAGATATATTTCGGCGGGAATTTGCCGATATCCGTTTTATCGTACCTCAGTTGTTCAAAACCACCAACTGCCAGATCGCGTTCATTGAGAATATTGCTGACGTTCAGGCTCAGCCCGATGTAATATTTTCCTTTGAGGCGCCACGACTTACCGGCAAAAAGATCCACGGTATAACCGCTTTCGAGCTCTTCCTGAGCAAGGATCTCATCCACGCGGTAATCGTCCTGTGCATAGCCGGCTATGGCTTCCTGCGTGCGGCGATCGGGGTTTATGTCGAGGTATATGTCGTCGAAATAATTGAGATTTACCCCTAACCACCAGTATTTCGGGGAATTGTATTTAAGGCCGATCGATCCCACGGTCTGTGGCATGCCACCCACATAATAATCTTTCAGGTAAACTACCCTGTCTTCGGCAAGCAATTCGGCACTGTTGTCTTCCGTAATGGTGACCAATGGCCGTGAATCATAGATAAATTGACCACGCCCGTATAC
Source organism: Bacteroidales bacterium (assembly GCA_040775045.1). Classification (GTDB taxonomy): domain Bacteria; phylum Bacteroidota; class Bacteroidia; order Bacteroidales; family B18-G4; genus B18-G4. The sequence goes on along the minus strand of JAXGTH010000027.1, from coordinate 18,502 downwards.
CAACGAGGCTTCCAGCGAAGTGGTAATGTTGACCTCAACACCCAGTTCCATTCCGGCATGTACCTGATCTACACCTGTCATCACATAGTTGACAAAGGTGTTCAGGTCGTCGTGGTAAAAACTCCTGGCCCACACCTGGTCATCGAACCTGGCATAATACAGCGAAAGCCTGGCCCTGACCCATTGCGAACGGTAACGATAATTAATATCGCCGGCCATGATCTTCTCGCTCTCAAGGTTATTCACGGTAAAGTCGCGGGTCCTGACCGAAATATAGGAATTCCTGAAGAACGGTGCCCTGGTGCTGTATTCCCCGTTCGCCGACAGGAAGTTACGGCCGTTGATCTTATAGGTGACCCCTCCCTTGGCACCGTAATTGGTAAACCTTTTCTTTTCCGAATCACCCAGTGAATTGTCGGGGAAACGGCCGTTCTGCATATTCCCCTTGCGCCAGAACTCGGTGAAGGAAAGTTTCCCGGCAACATAAAAATCAAATTTACTGTAGGTGAATTCGGCCTGGGCAAAGCAACTGTATTCATTCACGTTGGATGTATAATCGTGGCTGTACCTGTCGCCCACCTTAACGATCCTGTTGGGTGTACGCAGGTCGTTCTGTGATTCGTCGGAATAGGTGTTGGTCCCTTCCTGGTTGGCATACTTGTCGATGTCGAGCCAGAACTCACCTCCCAACAGGTCGACCACCTCATTGAAGTGGAATCCTTTGTACCAGGTCAGATCCAGCCCTCCCGAAAGGTTCAGGTGCTCGTTGATCTCAGATCTTATGTTGGTTGTGAACCCGATCTGGCTCTTGTCGTTGCGGCGGTCCTCCACGATGAATTTCGACCGGTATCCCGTCACATCATTGCCTTCAATACCATTTACATTATATATGGTATTCAGGAACTTGCTGTTCACAAAGTACATGTTGTCCCAGTTGATCTGCCTGTAGGCTTCACTGGTCTGCCACATATACGTCTGGTACTCGTACTTGTCGATCTCACCTCCTGCGAGCGCATAGCTGGGCAGGTTGCGGTAATAGTCAGGACGGGGGTCACCCGTTTCTGTCCAGTTCAGGGCCGTTGTGCCTGCACGTCCGAAATTGTAATACACTGTTGAAGTAACATCTGTTTTTGCCGATACGGTCCAGTAGTGGCTGAGCATGATCATAGGCTGGTGATAGTTGCCCACGCGGGCATTGCGGACCTCGCCATCCTGGAAACCCCAGTAGGGATTGTAGAAATTGTCGTTGACAAGGTCGTTGGCCTCCTGGACCGCGATCCCCATGCCACCGCGTTTGTTGGGAGCTCCATAGGCCGTAAGCCCGATGCTGTGCTGCTTATTGAACTTCTTTTCGGCAGAGATAAAATAACTCCAGGCATCGTAAAAGGTACCACGAACATATCCTTCCTCTGCCCAGCGGCGGGAACCGGAAACCGTCAGCGCCCATCCCTTCTCCGTCATGCCGGTGGAATAGATCACCATGAGGCGGTTGCGGTACGACCTGTTGGCCAGGCTGTAGGTAAACTTGAGGCCTTTTCCGTAAGAAGAAGCCCTCGTGGTGATGTTTGTAATCCCGCCGATGCCACCGAAAGAAAGGTCGGAAGCACTGACCCCTGTGCTGATGGTCTGATTCCTGAGGGCATCATTAAGCCCGCCCCAGGATCCCCAGTAGGCCCTGCCCGAGTTCATGTCATTCACCCTGACACCATTGATCATCACAGTCGTGTTCTCCGTATCATATCCCCTGATACGATACCTTGCCGGGCCAAAAGTATAACCTGCCGTAGATTCAAAAATATCGCGCGACGACATCAGTAAACCGGAAACATCCTGTATCTCCCCGAAACCTTCCAGTTCCGTTTCGGAAAGGCTGAAGGTGGGAAGAGGATAAATGTCTCTGCCGGCCAGTGTATCTTCCTGCGCATCAACACCCAGGCTGCCGAGAAGTAAAAGCAGGGATAGAAATAGGGTAATATTTCTCATAGAAACGAAAGATTGCATGATAAATAAGGGAAGACAAATGTAGCAATATTTATAAAATGCCCAAGAAAATTAACTTGCTTTGTTGCCGGACTATTCCTCAAGCAATGATTTCAATACTTCCCTCAGGATCCAAACAAATAATCTGCCGCAGCATGAGAAAAATCATGTCGGATCATCCTTAAAAATAATACATTTGCAATCGTCAGTCCATTTTTATCATTGTTATGAAAAGTACATTCATATTCATTTTCTCATTGTTTTTAGCCCTACAGGTCTGGGCACAGGATGCAGGGGAATACCGCTTATGTTGCGTGGCATTCTATAACCTCGAAAACCTCTTCGATACCATCAACCAGGAAGGGGTCACCGACGAGGAATTCACACCTGACGGGAAGAATACCTGGACTCCCGAACGTTACCTCGAGAAACTTGACAACATGGGAAGGGCCATTGCTGCCATAGGGCTCAGCGAATATACCCCCGATGGTGCTGTTTTGCTTGGTGTATGCGAACTTGAAAATGCGGGGGTGATGCAGGACCTCGCCAATACGGAAGCCCTCAGTGACCGTAATTACAAGTTCGTACATTATGACTCGCCCTACTACAGGGGCATGGATGTGGCCCTCTTCTACCAGCCAAAATATTTCACCGTGCTGAATTCATCCAGTCACGAGCTGACCTTTCCCGACAAGCCGGGGTATACTACCAGGGCGCAACTGTGTGTGAGCGGCATCCTCGACGGTGATACCATCCATGTGATCGTGAACCACTGGCCTTCAAGGAGCGGGGGTGAAAAGAAATCGAGGCCCATGCGTAATCTGGCCGCCGACCTTTCAAGATCGATCATTGATTCGCTGTTCCGCATCGATCCTGATGCCAGGATCATCCTCATGGGCGACCTTAACGACGATCCCACCAACAAAAGCGTTAGCAAGCATCTCAACACCACCGATGACCCCTCAGGTATGCCCGGTGATGTGCTTTACAACCCTTTTGCAAAACTGCATGCGCAGGGCATCGGCACACTGGGGTACCGCGATTCGTGGAATCTTTTCGACCAGATCATCGTATCGAAATCACTGACAGGCAAGGACTTCTCGACTTATAAGTTCTACCAGGCAAAGGTCTTCAACGAAAAATTCCTTATCCAGCAGGAAGGAAGGTTCAAGGGATACCCCTGGAGAACCTATTCCTACGGTGCGTATATAGGGGGGTACAGCGACCATTTTCCGGTGTATATCTATCTTGTGAAGAAAGTCCAATAATTTACGATTCGGTTTTTACACTTTAGACTTTATACTATTTTTTTTCAGTTAAGGGGGTGACATTTTTGATTTATGGGTATTAACTGAATTGTAAAACAGCTCCCCCATTAATCAACCGTAAGCCGCTTCAGCAGTTCCAGTGCATCAAATACCGTTGGTACATTGTTAAAGCTAAGGGATAGCTTGTCCCTGGTTTCCCTCATCCTGCAACGGCCGGGATTGGCCTGAACGAATTTAAGCATGGTCGAGAACATTTCCGACTTATAATAGGCTGATTCCTGGTTGCTGATAAAATATGCCGTCAGCCGCTGGTCTTTGAGCACGATCTTCTCAAACCCTGCCTTTTTGGCCAGCCAGCGAAGGCGTATGGCATTCATCAGGCCACTGACCTGGCCGGGAAGGGGGCCGAAACGGTCGATCAGTTTTTCCTGGAATTCCATGAGCACCTCCTCACGCTCTATACTGTCGAGTTCCTTGTAAAGGCTTAACCTTTCCCTGATGTTGGTGATGTAATGATCGGGGATCAGGAGTTCCAGGTCCGTTTCCATCTGGCACTCTTTTACAAATTCGTCTGTTTCCTTCTGTTCAAAAACGTCCCTGAACTCATTTTCCTTGAGTTCCTGTATGGCCTCGTCGAGGATCCTGTGATACATCTCGAACCCGATCTCGGAGATGAACCCGCTTTGTTCGGCCCCAAGCAGGTTTCCTGCCCCCCTGATATCGAGGTCGCGCATGGCGATGTTAAACCCGCTGCCCAGCTCGGCGAATTCTTCTATGGCCTTCAGCCGCTGCCTTGCTTCACGCGTTAGTCCCGAAAGCGGCGGTGTTAGCAGGTAACAGAAAGCCCTCTTGTTGGTGCGGCCTACCCTGCCACGGAGCTGGTGGAGGTCGCTAAGGCCAAACTGGTGCGCATCGTTGATGATGATCGTGTTCACGTTGGGAATATCCAGGCCCGATTCTATGATGGTAGTGGCCAGAAGGATATCATATTCCCCCTCAATGAAGTCGAGCATACGTTGCTCGAGTTCATGCCCATCCATCTGTCCATGAGCAACGGCGATCCGCATGCCGGGGACGAAACGGTGCAGCATATGTTCAACATCATGGATGTTCTGTACCCTGTTATGGACAAAGAATACCTGCCCTCCCCTCGATACTTCGTAACTGATCGCATCCCTTATGGTTTCTTCATTGAACGAGCGCAGTTCGGTGGTCACCGGGTAACGGTTCGCCGGGGGAGTGTTGATGATGGAAAGGTCGCGCGCACCCATCATGCTGAACTGTAAGGTGCGCGGAATAGGGGTGGCGGTAAGGGTCAGCGTATCCACGTTCACGCTCATACGCTTGAGTCTTTCCTTTGCCGAAACCCCGAATTTTTGTTCCTCATCAATGATCAGCAGGCCCAGGTCCTGGAACCGCAGGTCCTTGCTGATCAGGCGATGCGTACCGATCAGGATGTCGATCTCTCCTGCAGCGAGCTTGCGGAGTGTCTCCTTTTGCCTGGCAGGAGGTTTGAACCTGTTGATATAATCGACTGTACACGGAAACTCCTTCAGCCTGTCGCTGAAAGTCTTATAATGCTGCAGGGCGAGTATGGTCGTAGGGACCAGCAGTGCCACCTGCTTGCTGTCGGAAACAGCCTTGAAGGCTGCCCTGATGGCCACTTCCGTCTTTCCGAACCCGACATCACCACAGATCAGCCGGTCCATAGGGCTGCCAGCCTCCATATCTTTTTTCACATCCTGGGTTGCCCTGAGCTGGTCGGGGGTATCTTCGTAAAAAAACGAAGCCTCAAGTTCCGTCTGCATATATGTATCGGGCGAAAACGAAAAGCCGCTGGTTGCCTTTCTTTCTGCATAAAGCCTGATCAGGTCCTTGGCAATATCCTTGACCCTTTTTTTTGTCTTGCTCTTGAGGTTGCTCCAGGCATTTGAACCAAGCTTATTGAGCGTGGGTTCAATACCTTCCTTACCGGTATATTTCGCGATCCTGTGCAGGGAATGGATGCTGACATACAAAAGGTCGCTGTTTTTGTATACCAGCCTGATGGCTTCCTGTTCCTTACCATTGTTCATGATCTTTTCGAGCCCGTCGAAACGCCCTACCCCATGATCGATATGCGTCACAAAATCACCCGGCTTAAGGTCGCTCAGTTCCCTGATGCTGAGGGATTCACGACGGCTGAAGCTTTCCCTGAGACGGAACCTCTTATATCGTTCAAAGATCTGGTGGTCGGTGAAACATGCCAGCTTTGCATGGTGATCGACAAAGCCTTCGTAAAGGCTGATGTTCATCGTATCGAAAGCTGGCCCCTCGGTTCGTCCTTTCCTGAACGAAATATCCTCAAACACAGAGTGGATGCGCTCAAGCTGCTTCGGTATGGATGAAATGATAAGGTTCCCGTATCCCTGGCGGGAATAGTTATCCAACTCGGCAGCGAGAAGATCGAAATTCTTGTTGAATGAAGGTTGTGGGGAGATGTCGGCTTCAAGGGTCAGCGGGTTATCAGACCATGGTTTTTTCGAAAATTCAACGACCGAAAAACTTCCAAGCCCGCTCACCCACTCCTCACCATCCTGAAAATACCCGTCTACACCGGCATCTTCCTCGTTTTGTCCCAATATTTCATTGGCCTTCTGGTATTCATGGCTTATCCTGTCGCGGGTAAAGGAAATATTTTCAACCCAAAAACAGGTATCGCCGGGCAACAGCGATTGCAGGGTCTCCCTTTTATGAACAATGCGCCTGTCGTTCAGGTCGGGAATGATGTTGATGCGCGAAAGCTTATCCACTGACAGCTGGTTCACGGGATCGAACGACCGGAGGGAGACGATCTCATCTCCGCTGAACTCTATCCTGAAAGGAAAATCGTTCGAAAAGGAAAAAACATCCACTATCCCGCCCCTTATCGCATACTGCCCGGGCTCGGTCACAAAATCGGTACGTTCAAAAAAATGATCGTCGAGGTGATCGATCAGCCGGTCCATCGCGAGGATATCTTTAAGCCTTATCCTGAAAGTGCTCCTCGAAAGGAACGAGCGGGTTACGATCTTTTCGGCCAGTGCTTCGGGGTAGGTCACCACAATCCTGGTAGCCGACTCGGAGGATAATTTGCCGACCACCTGCGACCTTTCAAGGGCATTGGTGCTGTCGGTATGGTCCATTTCAAAGGATTTGCGGTATGACGAAGGGAAGAAAAGTACCTTCTTGGACGTAAAGCTGCTGTCGCGGTCTCCCAGCAGGTATTCAAGGTCATTATAGAAATATGCAGCCTGTTCCTTCTCATTGAGTATGAATATGTATGTGCCTTTCCTGCGACTGATCACAGCTGAGGCAAAGACGGCAACCGAAGACCCGGCAGTACCTTTAAGCCATAAGCTGTTCCGCAGCCCATGCCCGGTTTCGTCGAGTAACCGGTTCACCAACGGATGTGCGGCATAACGTTCAAGAAATTCCTCTACCTTCATATATCGATCAGTGCCTTAGTCACAACTGCTTACCGGCAGGAAACCGGCTTGTGGCAAAGATAGCTAATTGTGGTATATTTGTGGGCGATAGGCCCCTCGTCTTCGCTCGGGACAGGCTCAGGGCGGTGGGTATGTTAGAAGTATTATTTATAGGTTCTGCTATATTATGAGGATAATCAGCCTGAAATATTCCAGTTTATGAAAGTTTTCAAATTTGGCGGGGCATCGGTAAAAGACGCATCATCCGTCAGGAACATCCCGGCAATCCTTGTCGGATACGGCGATGACAAACTCGTGCTGGTCTTTTCGGCCATGGCAAAGACCACCAATGCTTTGGAAGACCTCGTAAGGGCTGCATTCCGGCGTGAAGAATATGCTGAAACGCTTTTTCAGAACATCATGGAATATCATGACGTAATCGCAAAAGATCTTTTCCCGGAAGGAGAACCTGAAATCTTTGATCAGCTGGCTTCGGTCTATAATTCATTACGCACCTGGATCAGCGACCTTAAACTGCCTGGCAGGGAACAGGACTTCGATTTTTATTATGACCAGATGGTCCCGGCCGGGGAATTGCTCTCCACCACCATCATAAGCCATTACCTTGAACAGCAAGGATTCCCGAATAGATGGCTGGATGCACGCGAGCTGGTGATCACCGACAGCATGTACCGTTCGGCATCCGTCGACTGGGGAGCCACGACCGAAAACATAAAGGATGCTGCAAAAGAAGCTTTTGCAGAAACTTCTGTCATCATCACGCAGGGTTTTATCGGAAGCGACGGCAAATACAGTACTACGCTGGGCCGTGAGGGCTCGGATTTTTCCGCCGCCATCTTCGCCCATGTACTTGATGCTACCTCAGTTACCGTCTGGAAGGATGTTCCCGGTTACCTGAATGCCGATCCCCGTTATTTCAGCGATACCGTGAAACTCGATCGCCTGTCCTACACCGAAACCATAGAACTGGCCTTTTACGGGGCAAAGATCATCCACCCCAAGACCATCAGGCCACTCAAGATCAAGAATATCCCGCTATATGTAAAATCGTTTCTCGAACCCGACGCGGAAGGTTCGTTGATACATGCCGACCTCACCTCAGATGCGCTGGTTCCATCCTGCATCATCAAGCAGGACCAGGTGCTCATATCGATCTCACCGAGGGATTTTTCATTCATAGCCGAGGGACACCTGCATGAGATCTTCGGGCTTTTTGCCAAATACAGGTACAGCATCAATCTGATGCAAAACTCGGCCATCAGTTTTTCGGTTTGCGCAGACAATAATCCCAGGCTGCAGCAACTGATCGAAGGGCTCCAGGAAAAATTCCGTGTCAGGTATAACGATGGGCTACAACTCATCACCATCAGGCATTACAACAGTGAAGTCATCGAAAGGCTTTCAGCTGGAAAAGAAGTATTGCTGGAGCAAAGGAGCCGCGTTACTGCTCAAATGGTGGTAAAATAGGTCATAATTCACATATCCCGGAGCCGCGACCTGCCAAAACCTGCTTCCTTTGGCTTTTTATTTTACTTTTGCAGCATAAAAATTTGATGATATGCAAGGAAGCATTGCCATAGTTTGCGGAGGGGGCCCTGCACCGGGCATCAACTCCGTGATCAGTTCGGTAGCCAAAGTATTTTTAAGGGACGGCTACCGTGTGATCGGCCTGCACGGAGGCTATAAAAGCCTCTTTGCAAAGGAACCGGTTTACCAGGATATCGATTTTCATTTTGCCGACCATATCCGCGGTCAGGGTGGCTCGGCGCTTCAGATGAGCAGGTACAAACCTTCCGACGAGGAGTTCAGCACTGATTTTTTTGTAAAGAACAAGGTTGAACTTCTGGTGACCATTGGTGGCGACGACACGGCCAGCACAGCCAACCGGATCAGCCAGTACCTGAAGACGAAAAATATCAGCATCCAGAACATCCATGTACCCAAAACGATCGACAACGACCTGCCGCTCAAGGAAGGACAACCCACTTTCGGGTATCAGTCGGCCAAGGAAGCCGGTGTAAGGATCGCACTGACGGTTTACGAAGACGCCCGTACCAGTGGCAACTGGTTCATTATCTCGGCCATGGGGCGCGAAGCCGGGCACCTGGCCTTTGGCATCGGGGCAGCCGTGCACGCACCCATGATCATCATCCCCGAGATGTTCAACCAGACGGGCATCACTTTCGATAACATCATCAGGCTGATCATCTCGACCATCATCAAACGCAAGATCCTCGGTATACCTTATGGCGTTGTGATCATCAGCGAAGGGGTGTTCCATTTCATGACCGATGAAGAGATCAAGGGATCGGGGATACATTTCACCTACGACGACCATGGCCATCCTGAACTGGGCAACGTCAGTAAAGCGCACATCTTCAATGTGCTGCTGCAGGAAAAACTCAAGGCCTTGAAAATTAATGTGAAAAGCCGCCCGGTGGAACTGGGATACGAGATGCGCTGCGTACAGCCCACCGCTTTCGACCTGATGTACTGCTCGCTGCTGGGCATGGGAGTAAAAAGGCTTTTCGACATGGGGCATACCGGGTGCATGGTCACCGCCGACGCCCTTGGGAGCATTCATCCCCTGTTCCTCGAAGAAGTGACCAATGAACAGGGAAAGGTTGAGCCCAGGCTGGTGAATATGAAATCGCAAAAGGCCGACCTGGTTTTCAACCACGGACTCCAGTACATCGATCCGGGCGATTACGAGATGGCCAAGTCCTATGTGAGCGACCCGAAATATTACGATTTCAGGGAGATCCTTAACTGGTAAAACCCATTATTTCTTCACGGGCGGACTGAAAGCGGAAAGGATCTTTTCGACGACCACTTCAGCCAGCTTAATTTTGGATTCATGGGTCCATCCGGCTATATGCGGGGTGAGGATCACATCGTCTCTAGCGACAAGTTTCCGGTAAGCATCCGGAAGATTGTCATGCTCCAGGCTTTCGAACGACAGGTTTTCAAATTCCAGCACATCGAGGGCGACCCCTCTCACCTTCCCCGAATCCATGCACCTGAGCAGGCTTTCGGTATCCACCACCTTCCCACGCGAAGTGTTTACCAGCCACAAAGGCCTGGAAAACCGCTGCAGGTAATCTTCTGTGATCATGAAGGTGGTTTCGTTCGTCAGCGGTACATGCAGGCTCAGAATGTCGGCTTCGGAAAAGACCTCGTCCATGGTGGCTTCGCTTACAAATTCATCGGAGAAACCTTCCCTGTATTTGTCGTAAGCGATAACCCTGCACTGCAATCCCGACAGCACCCTGGCGAAAGCGCTTCCGGTATTGCCATAGCCGATAATGGCCACGGTTTTCCCGTTGATCTCGGAACCGCGGTTCTCTTCCCTTTTCCAGATACCCTGCCTGACTTCCCCGTCGGCGGGAAGCATCCTGTTCATGAGGGCCAGCAGCATACCCAGGGCATGCTCTCCAACGGCCCCTCTGTTGCCCTCAGGAGCATTGAAACAACTGATCCCCCTGCTTTCGGCATAAACTACATCGATACCTTCCATGCCTGCCCCTACCCTGCCTATAAAAGAAAGATTCCTTGCCCTTTCAAGCAATTCGCGGTCGAGATGAAACCTGCTCCTGACAATCACACCTGAATAATCTCCAATGATATCCTTCAAACTGTCCAAAGTAATGTCGTGGAAATAATAGCAATTAAATCCTGCATCCTTGAGGCGGGCCTCAAGTAAAGGATGGTTGGTGTCAAGCAGCAGGACCTTATTATTAGCTGTCGGCCTGGGCATGGTCAGTCATTGATGAAAGTATCGTCCCAAACAATGCTCTTAACGAGCTTTTTGAACTCCTCCCCGACATTATAGAGCATTTCGGCATTGCCCGGTATCTTTTTCCTGGGTTTATCAAGGATCTCCAGCACTTCCGGCGGGCAGGCAAACATATCACCTGAGGCAGTGGCCGTCCTGTTCTCAAATACAGACCTGGCCGTGACGGGAACGATGTAAAGGACCTTTCCGCTCCTGGCATCAACATACCTCAATTTACCCTTCATAACGGCAGTTTTGTACTGATAGATCTCCGTGATCCTGCACTTGTTGTAATCAGGATGCTTTTTGTCTTCCTCCCGCTTATTCTCATCTTCATAAAGCCTGGCAAAACTCTCAGGATCCTTATGCGATGCTGTGTATTCCTTCTCGTTCACCGTGCCCGGCGTGATCTCCAGGTAAGTGATATGGATGGAGAGTGTGAGGGGATATGCCTGTCCGGGCAAGGTTTTTGTCGTGTAGTCGAGATACTGTTTCTCGCTGCTGCTGAGCTGAATGCTTTCCATCTCCGCCAGGAAATCGGGCGGCAGGTAGGCATCCGAAAGGTTCCTGAACTCCAGGAGGGCCGTCCCTGCACTTGCACCAAGGGCCTGCCGCATCAATAAGGTTACATCCTTAAATTCATCATACAGCCTGGTGATCTTACGCAATTCATCATAAGCCAGTATTGCATCATCCCTGCTACCACTCTGCAACAACTTCCCGGCATGCGCATAAAGGTAAGCAGCAGCATGCTCGCGGGCCGCCTCCAACTCAGTGCTGTAATCAAGCAATTGGATGTTCACCTGGTCGGCCTGCAACTGTTGTCCGAGCACCGAAACCTTCCTGTATCGTTCCTGTATGGAATAATTGGCCAGGAAAACCTCATACCAGATATCGGGCTGCCCTGATTCCTTCAATGTAAATACCCGTTGAAGATCCATCTCATTGGCTTTCTCATAGGCCAGTTTAAGCGCGGCATACAACTCGTCCTTTTTGCCCCTGCCATCCTTCAGCCGCTGAACGCATTTTTCGATGGCCTGGTCATAGGCTCCCTCGCTGATCAGTTTTTCCGGCGATTGTGCAAACAGGAAAACAGGTACGACCAGCCATAGTATAATTAAGGGTACTTTCATCTTGATTCGTTATTAAACGGTTTTACAAAGATAATCATGTTCCGGGGGATATAAAGCCGTTTGAGAAAAGCCCGTAAATGAAACCTGCTTTTCCTTTATAACCCACGGGTGAAAATGCATTCAAAATGTTACCAAATCCTTGCCAAAGTTCCAGTGGGTTAAAAATTTAACGTATTTTCGTAGGTTCATACCGAACCGGGGAATATGCATTTTTGGAACCTGCTTGTGCGGATCATTCTGAGATACAGGTTGCCCAACCTGATCATCATCCTGCTTATCACCATTTTCATGGGTTGGCAGGCCACAAAGGTCCAGTTGTCGTACGAAATGGCACGCATGCTTCCCGAATCGGACTCTGCAAGCATTGCTTACGAAGAATTCAAGGACCTCTTCGGGGAAGATGGCAGCGTGATGTTTGTGGGTGTGCAGGATGAGCTTATCTATGAGCTGGAAGAATTCAACGATTGGTACGAGCTGTCATGGGCGATCAGGCAAATCGACGGGGTGGAAGAAGTACTGTCTATCGCAAAGATCTATCATCTTACGAAAAATGACAGTACCGGGCTGCTCGATTTCCAGCCAGTCGTCCGGGAAAAGCCCCGTAAACAGGAAGAACTCGACAGCCTGAAAAAGCTTATCCTGTCGTTGCCCTTTTACGACGGACTGCTTTACAATTCAGAAACCAATGTGACCATGATCATGGTCACGCTCGACAAGGAAAAGCTGAACACCAAAAGCCGGGTGCAGCTGATCAGCGACATCAAGGCCCTGATCGAGGACTTCGGGGAAAAGCACGACCGGCAGATGCGTTATTCCGGTCTGCCCTATATACGCACGGTAACCTCCAAAATGGTACAGGACGAATTGTACTTTTTCATTGTTCTGGCCCTTGTCATAGCTTCGGTGATCCTGTTCCTTTTTTTCCGCTCGGTGAAAGCTGTCTTTTTCACCATGCTCATCGTGGCGATCAGCGTGATATGGGTGCTCGGCACCATCTCCCTGTTCCAATACAAGATCACTATGCTAACCGGGATCCTTCCTCCCTTGCTTGTGGTCATAGTGGTGGAGAACTGTATCTTCCTCCTCAACAAATACCATAATGAATACCTGTTACACGGGAACAAGATCAGGGCCCTTTCGCGTGTTGTGACGAGGATAGGGAATGCCAACCTGCTCACCAATGCGACCACCGCTGTCGGCTTTGCAGCCTTCATCGTGACCGGTAACCGCATACTCACTGAATTCGGGGTGATCGCGTCCATCAACATCATGATCGCCTACCTGCTGTCACTGCTGCTCATCCCTATTTTCTTCAGCTACCTGCCCCCTCCCAGGGCCAGGCATACCAGGCATCTCGACAGGTCAATAGTTTCCAGGATCATCAGCAGGATCGTACATATCGTACAAACCCGGAGGAGGATCATTTATATAATTACCGTCATTTTTGTAGCCATTGGCATTACTGGCATATCCCTTCTGCGAACCACCGGCAACATCGTTGAAGATATTTCGAAAAGGGACCCCTTATACAAGGACCTGATGTTTTTCGAAAAGCATTTCAAGGGTGTGATGCCTCTTGAGATCTCCATCGATTCGAGAAAGCAGAACGGGATCTTTGCCGATCGCGGGAAGACCCTTTACAAGATCAAACGCTTGCACAACCTGCTGGCCCGCGACAGCGTATTTTCACTTTACCTTTCGCGGCCGTTATCCGTTGTTGACGGGATCAGCTTTCTTTACCAGGCGCACCGTGGCGGTGATCCGAAGTATTTTGCCGTTCCGCCACCCGCCCAGCTCTCCGAGCTGAATCAATACACTTCCAGCCTTGACAGTGCCGGGAACAATCCCTTTCACTCCTTCATCGACAGTACCAGCAGGATCACCAGGGTAAGCATACAGATGGCCAACATAGGTACCCAGGAGATCGAGATGATCACGGAAAGGCTCAGGCCCAAAATTGACGAGATCTTCCCCCCGGAAGAATATAATGTTGTGCTCACCGGCACCAGCGTGGTTTTCCTGAAAGGGAGCAGCTATATGGTCAGGAACCTGCTCACCAGCCTGCTGCTTGCCGTTGTTGTGATCTCCCTGCTCATGGCCCTGCTTTTCACTTCGGCCCGCATGATCGTGATCAGCCTGATCCCCAATCTGATCCCACAGCTGATGACAGCAGCCCTGATGGGGTACCTGGGCATCCCCATCAAGCCTTCAACCATCCTCATCTTCAGCATCGCCCTGGGGATATCGGTCGATAATGCCATACATTTCCTCTCCAGGTACCGCCTGCAACTCACGCTCAACGACTGGAACATCACGCCCTCCGTGATCGCAGCCCTCAGCGAAACGGGTTACAGCATGATCTATTCCTCGGTTGTGCTTTTCTTTGGATTCGGTATCTTTATCCTTTCCTCTTTCGGTGGCACCGAAGCCCTGGGTTACCTCATTTCATTCACACTGCTCATCGCACTCTTGTCCAATCTCTTCCTGCTGCCGTCGCTGCTGCTGAGCCTCGATAAGTATATCACAACAAAGAGTTTCCGTGAGCCGCTGCTGGAGATCTTCGACGAAGAAGAAGACATCGACCTCGAAGAACTGGAGATCGAGGAGATCGACAGCAGGGGATCGGCCTGAGGCAGTTTTTTTTATTCTGCATAAATCAGTACCTTTATCAATTCTGATAACAAACGTACATCTTGCATATGAAGGGAATCATTCTTGCCGGGGGATCCGGCACCAGGCTTTACCCCATCAGCATCGCCACCAGCAAACAGCTGATGCCCGTTTACGACAAACCCATGATCTATTACCCGCTCTCGATCCTCATGATGGCAGGGATCAGGGAGATACTGATCATTTCAACACCTCATGACCGGGACAGTTTCCAGCGCCTGCTGGGCGACGGGCACCAGCTGGGATGCAGATTCAGCTATGCTGTACAGGAGGTCCCCAACGGCCTGGCACAGGCGTTCGTGATCGGGGCTGATTTTGTAGGCAGCGATAAGGTAGCGCTCATCCTGGGCGACAATATCTTTTACGGTGCCGGGATGCAACAACTGCTGCAAAAAAATAACGATCCCGACGGCGGGGTGATCTTTGCCTATCATGTATCCGATCCCGAACGTTATGGCGTAGTGGAATTCGACAAAGACCGCATGGCCATCTCCATAGAAGAAAAGCCAAAACAACCCAGATCGAATTATGCGGTGCCGGGATTGTATTTTTATGATAACAGTGTGATCGAAGTAGCAAGGAATATCAAGCCCAGCGCCAGGGGAGAATATGAGATCACGGATGTGAACAAGCATTACCTGAACGAAAACAAACTGAAAGTCGGTATCCTCGGAAGGGGCACCGCCTGGCTGGATACGGGGACCTTCACAAGCCTGCTGCAGGCAGCACAATTTGTGCAGGTCGTCGAAGACCGGCAGGGGCTCAAGGTCGGATGTATCGAAGAGGTAGCCTACAATATGGGATTCATCGACAGGGAACAGCTAAGGAGTATCGCTGAACCGCTGCTAAAAAGCGGCTACGGAGAATACCTGCTACGCATCATCGAATAAAATACCTTGTATATGCAGACATACAAAGAACTCCTTGAAAAGTTCAGCCATGCCCTGGAGCAGGAACATTTCGGCGGACAACCCCCTGAATTATACGAACCGATCAGGTACATGATGGAGCTTGGAGGGAAGCGGATCAGGCCGGTACTTTTACTTATGGCCTGTGAGGCATTCGGCGGCGATGAGAAGACAGCCATGCCCGCAGCACTTGCGGTCGAAGTGTTCCACAATTTCACTCTTGTTCACGATGATATCATGGACGGGGCCACCATCAGGCGCGGACAGGATACCATATGGAACATCTGGGGCGAAGACACTGCCATCCTTGTTGGCGATACGATGTTTGCCCTTGCCATGGAATACCTCATAAAGATTGAACATCCCCGCAACAGGGAGCTGCTGGCCGCCTTTCTTCAGGTGGCGAGGGAAGTGTGCGAAGGTCAGCAATTCGACATGAATTTCGAGGATGAAGATGATACTTCAATTCCTGATTACCTGTCGATGATCAGGCTTAAAACAGCCGTGCTTTTTGCAACTTCTCTGAAAATGGGCGCTATCCTGGGTAATGCAGCAGCAGAAGACATCAGGAACATCTATGACTTTGGCATCAATATGGGTATGGCCTTTCAGCTCAAGGATGACCTGCTCGACGTTTTCGGTTCGGTCGACAAGTTCGGGAAATTGCCGGGGGGCGATATCCTCTCCGATAAAAAGACATTCCTCTTCCTTAAGGCGATCGAACTGGCCGGCAAGGCAGACCTCAAGGTCATCGAAGAGTATTACGGTCAGGAACAGGAATTCCCCGAACAGAAAGTCATGGACATCACAGCCATCTATTCACGGCTGAATATCGACAAGATCACCAAAACAGAGATGGAGCGCTATTACCAGCGTGCCCTGTACCATCTTGAACAGGTAAATTTACCACCGGAGAATAAAGCTGAACTGCTTTCGATCGCAAAGAAGATGATGTACAGGGATAATTAGGAAGGTGATACCGGGTATCCGGCAACAGGTCGAAGATACGGCTCCTTACATTAAAGCTTTGAGGTCTTCCAGTTCAGACTCAAGCGCTTCGAGTTCATGGCTTAAGGTTTCCCAATGTGTCATCTCCTTTTCAATGCCTGCCTTCAGCTCATTGTATTTCTTATAAACCTCCGGGTCTGCCAGCATATTCTTATGCTTTTCCGGATCCATGAGCACACGGTCCATTTCAGAAATCTCGCGCTCAAGGGATTCAATATTTGCTTCACTTTTAGCCACCCTGGTATTTAATTTCCTGATCTCCCGCTCAAGTTGCCGGCTTCGCTCATACATTTCCTTGTTCCTCGAAACCCCTTTCTCCCTGGGGGATTCACTGACCTTCTTTTGTTCCAGCTCCCGGAGGCTCTTGAGTTTCTTAAAGTGCAGGAAGTCATAAATGTCGCCAAGGTACTCCTGCACGCCTCTATTCCGGAATTCAAACACCTTGTTTACCAGTCCCTGGAGGAAATCACGGTCGTGCGATACAATGATGAGGGTACCTTCATATTGCAGGAGCGCGCTCTTCAGGATATCCTTCGACCGCATGTCGAGGTGGTTGGTGGGTTCGTCGAGGATCATGAGGTTGGAGGGCTTGAGCATCAGCCTGGCAAGTGAAAGCCGCGATTTTTCACCTCCTGAAAGCACCCTGACCTTCTTGTCGATATCCTCCCCCGAAAACAGGAAACCTCCCAGCAGGTTGCGCACCTGCGTCCTCATCTCCCCCGTCGCCTCATCGTCGATGGTCTCAAATACGGTCTTTTTCCCGTCGAGCGTTTCTGCCTGGTCCTGGGCGTAATAGGCCAGCCGGACATTATGCCCGAACTTGAGTTCCCCTTCATGCTCGAGCAATCCCATGATCACCTTCGACAGGGTGGTCTTGCCCTCTCCGTTTTTGCCTACAAATGCGATGCGGTCGCCCTTGATGATGGAAAAATCAAGGTCTTTCAACACCACATGATCCCCGTAACGCTTGGTAAGGGTATTACCCTCGACCACTACCTTACCCGATCGCGGGGAAGGCGGAAAACGGAAGTGTATGGCCGAATGGTCAAAATCCTCGATCTCCACCATATCGATCCTGTCCAGCATCTTGATCTTCGACTGCACCTGCCTGGCCTTGGTGTTCTTATAGCGGAAACGCTCGATGAACCTTTCGATCTGCCTGACCTGCTTCTGCTGGTTATTGTAGGTGGCCATCTGCTGCTCCAGGCGTTCTTCCCGCATCCTCACATATTCAGTATAGGCAGCCTTGTAGTCGAAGATTCTGCCCTCGCTGATCTCGATGGTCCGGTTGCACAGGTTATCGAGGAAAGCACGGTCGTGCGATACCAGGACAACCGCCCCGGAGTAGTTCTGCAAGAATTCCTCCAGCCACTGGATCGACTCGATATCGAGGTGGTTGGTCGGCTCATCAAGGAGTACCAGGTCGGGCTTCCTGAGCAATATTTTGGCGATCTCCACGCGCATCTGCCAGCCATAGCTGAACTCCGCCACGGGACGCTCAAAGTCGCTGCGAAGGAACCCCAGCCCTGACAGCACCTTTTCCACATCCGCATCCATTGACTGCCCGCCAAGCAACTGGTAGTGTTCGTTGGCATCCGACAGTTTATGGATCAGCCTGTGGTAGCTGTCCGATTCATAATCATCCCTCGCAGCGATCTCGGCCGCATACCGGTCGATGTCGTCCCTGAGTTGCATGATCTCGTTGAAAGCCACGACGGTCTCATCATAGATGGTCTTGTCGCTGTTCAGCATCATCTCCTGGGGCAGGTAGCCTACCCTGGCATTGGATGGGATCACCACCTCACCCGTTTCGGGGAGCAGCTTCCCGGCCAGTATCCGCAGCAGGGTGGTCTTGCCCGACCCGTTCAGGCCTACCAATCCTATGCGGTCTTTCTTGTTGATAATGAACGACGCGTTGCGGAAGAGGTAATTCCCTGAATAATGTATGGCCAGGTCGCTGACGGAGAACATAATGCTTGCTAGTATCAGACAGCAAAAGTAAGAAAAAAGGGTGCCGGATACCGGATGCCGGGTTACATAAAAAAGGGGCGCCGCTGTTGCGGCGCCCCTTGGCTTATTCCATGCTGCCCGGGCCCCGAAGGGCCCTGGCAGTGAGGATCATTAGTGTGCTATCGTCACCTTCTTCACGAGGATGCCTTCGGTGGTTTCCACCTTCACCATGTACACGCCCGTTTCGTATCCGGCCACGTTAAGCTGCAGGTCGTTGTCTTCCACAACCTTCTGGTTGTAGACAACCTGGCCTACGTAGTTCATGATCGTCACGTGCGTGATG
>JAXGTH010000026.1:0-24062 GCA_040775045.1 Bacteroidales bacterium | reverse complement strand
CTTTCATAAACAGCGCATGATGTGTTATTTTCTATGTGCTGTGTGCTCTGTCTATATGATAAATAGCGCATAACCCATTCATAAATAGCGCATGATGTGTTATTTTGTATGTGCTGTGTGCTCTGTCTATATGATAAATAGCGCATAACCCATTCATAAATAGCGCATGATGTTTTATTTTCTATGTGCTGTGTGCTCTATTTAAATGATAAATAGCGCATAGCCCATTCATAAATAGCGCATTATAAAAAAGCTCCGATGTCAAACGGAGCTTTCGGGTCTTGTTTGAAATATCGATGATCTATTTGTTCAGGAAAGCCGAATACATCCATACCAGCTTTTCCTGCTCCCTGATATAGTCGCTCATTAGGCTGTTGGTCCCTTCATCGTCGGCTTCGCCCGATGCATCCAGGATCGACCTTTGCTTCCGGATCAGGATACTGAAACTGTTCAATATGCTCTCCATATTCTTTATTCCGTTGCTTGTCTGTTCAGCTTCCCTGATCTCCGACTCCTTCATATATTTGCTGTAACGGTATTCGGGTGAATATCCCAGGGTGAGGATGCGCTCGGCGATCTCGTCGATCTTCACCACCAGGTCGTCGTACAACTCCTCGAACTTCATGTGAAGCTCGAAGAACTTTTCGCCTTTGATATTCCAGTGGAATCCTCTCACATTGGTATAGAATACCTGGTAATTGGCCAGCAGGTCGTTTAACATTTCTGCAAGTTTTGAAGCTTTATCCTTGTTCAATCCAATTGTGTTCATAGCGTTTTGTTTTTAATGATTCGTAATTTTCTACAAAAATACGGCTTATATAAATATCAGTCAAATTGATAATTTGTATATTTAGATAGATAAAATCTATAATATTAGCTGAAAATTAATAATGTGAACATGGGAAACAGGCGCAGAATTGATGGTTAATCCATCCGTTCCCCGACATAATGGATCACTGCCCGGTTGGTAATACCCCGCCTTGTAATGGGGTCGCTGGCTACAATAATGATCGGATCTCCTTCACGGGCCCATTGGTTCTCAAGCAGCAGGTCGTTGATCCTCGAAATGAACTGGCTCCCTGAATCGGGCTGTTGCATGAACATGGGGGTGATGCTGTAGAGGATCGATAGCTGCTGAAGCCTTTTCCTGTTTTCCCCGAAGGCGATCAAAGGCACTTCCATGCGCTGTTGTGAGAGGAATACGCTGCTCCCGCCGGAGTTGGTCCAGCAAATGATGAATTTCGCCCTGATGTCCCGGGCCATCTGGTGCACTCCCCTGGCCATGGTGGCTTTCCGGTTCAGGGGCCCTTTGTACCTGATCAGCTTTTCGGACGAAGCATCCAGGGTTTTGATATATGCATTTGTTTTTGATGCGATGCGGTTCATCATCCTGACGGTCCCTACAGGGTATTCCCCGACAGCGGTTTCGCCCGAAAGCATCACGGCATCCGCCCCGTCGATGATGGCATTGGCCACATCCGACACTTCGGCCCTTGTGGGAACTGGGTCATGGATCATGCTCTGCAGCATCTGGGTGGCCACGATCACCGGCTTGCCGTATTCACTGCACTTCCGGATAATATGTTTCTGCAGGATCGCTACCTCCGCCAGGTCCATTTCCACACCCAGGTCGCCGCGCGCAACCATAATGCCATCGGTCTCTTCAAGGATCTCCTCCAGGTTCTCAATGGCCTGGGGCTTTTCGATCTTGCTGATCACGGGGATATAATCATCGTCGTAAAGGGTAGAAAACCCCAGGTCGCCCCCGGTGATGTCAAGGCCCGCAGGCCTTACCTTATAGCTGGTGAGCAGTTTTTTCAATTCCCTGACATCATTTCCGCTCCGAACGAAGCTCAGGGCAAGGAAATCAAATCTCTTCCTTACTGCATAATCCACACACTCAAGGTCCTTGTCGTTTAATGAGGGTACACTGAGCCTGCTTTCAGGCAGGTTGATGCCTTTGGCGCTTGTAAGCAGGTTTCCGGCCACGACGCGACAGCGCAGGGCAGCATCTTCGCCACTGCCTTCCTTTGCGATACACTCAAGCTGAATGTTGCCGTCGTCGAGGAGGATCCTTTCTCCCGGCCTTGCCTCGTCGATAAATGAAGGCAGGGTTGTGGAAAAACTCAGTTCATTCCCTGCCGCTCCCCCTGTGATATCCTTTTTGACGAACCTGATCTCATCCCCATTCCTGAGCATCACTCCCCCCTCGATCACTTTTCCCGTCCTGATCTTCGGGCCTGACAGATCACCCAGGATGGAAATATAGATCCCGGTTTCCTCCTGCACTTTCCGGATATGATCAACCAGCAGGTCGTAATCAGCGAATTCACCATGCGAGAAGTTGATCCTGAATACACGCACTCCCGCTTCTACCAGTTCCCTGATCATTTCCTTCCGTGAAGTGGCCGGCCCCAGTGTTGCAATGATCTTGGTGATGAGAAATTCAATGCTTGCCATAGTCATCGTTTTATTATGCAAAAATAGTGGACTTTACAGATAAACGGCAAGTTTAGGGGTGGAAAGAAGCTGCCGGCAGTATGGTATTTGAAATAAAAATCATAACATTGTCATCGAATTGCAAAAACATGCATAACGTAAAAAGGATACCTGTTTATCTCGGCATGGCGGCCTTGCTGGTCTTAATGCTGGCCGGCTGCGGACGGTCAGGGCAAAAAAAACTCATTGTTTTTCACGCCGGGAGCCTCAGTGTCCCACTGGAAGCGATCAGTAAGGCCTATATGGAAAGTCATCCGGGTGTAAAGGTTCTGCTCGAAGGGGCAGGTAGCCGCGAGTGTGCGCGAAAGATCGCCGAACTGGGAAAGGATTGCGATGTATTTGCCTCGGCCGACTACACGGTGATCGAAGAACTGTTGATCCCAGATCATGCCACTTGGTATATCAATTTTGCCTCGAACGAAATGTGCATTGCTTATACTGAAAAATCGAGGTTTCACGACAGCATAAATGCAGCAAACTGGATCAGTATCCTGTCCAGGCCAGATGTATTGTATGGAAGATCAGATCCCGACCTGGATCCATGCGGCTACCGTACCGTGCTGAGCCTGAAATTGTCGGAGGACCATTACAGACTTCCGGGTTTTGCCGGGCATATGCTGGATAAGGATAATGCTTATATCCGCCCTAAAGAGACAGACCTGCTGGCACTGCTCGAATCCCACGCCATCGACTATATTTTCATCTACAGGTCGGTGGCCATGCAGCATGGCCTGAAATACATCCTGCTGCCTGACAGCGTCAACCTTGGAGATCCCGGTCAGCAAATGTATTATGCCGGGGTGAGCGTGGATGTTTCCGGAAAGAGGAGCGGAGAAGTCATCACCAAGACCGGTGAAGCCATGATCTACGGCCTCACCATACCGCTGGATGCACCGGAATATGAAATTGCCCTCGGTTTCGTTGATTTCATGTTAGGCCCGCAGGGGATGAAGATCATGGAAGAGATGGGCCAGGCATCCGTGATCCCGGACTGTTCAAAACATTATGTTCAAATCCCTGAAATACTGAAACAATATGCAAAAGACTGTGATTAAAATGACCATGAACGGCATCATGCTGTTTTTCCTGCTCCTGTTGATCTCCTGCAACGTTCAGGTGGAGGAAGAAACCGTTACGACAGAAATCGGGCAGGCAGTTGATACAACTGACCGGACCAACAATTTCTACGACAATGAAAAGGTTTATGATCTGGCGGTGCATCCGCTCATTGTTGATGGTGAAGTGGCCAACCCGGGCCCGGTCGACCTGTCTGTACTCCCCCTGCATTCGGTCATTGTCAAGGAAACCCTGCTCAGTGACGATGGCGACACTTTCGTCGGGGCCTATCGCTACGACGGATATTCACTTTTCGACATCCTCAACGAGAGGATCCTTCAGAAAGCCAATGTCGAAGAGTTCAATCCGATCATCGACCTTTATGTTGAAATTGAGAATGAGGCCGGCGAAAAGGCATGCCTGAGCTGGGGCGAGATCTATTACCCGAATCACCTGCACGAGATCATCATCGCCACAAAAGTGATGCGCATTGTACCTTCCAAGACCAAAGACCTCTGGCCTTTGCCGGAAAACAGTAAACTTGTAGTGGCGACGGATCTGATCACTGAAAGGAATATTTCATCCCCGGTGAAGATCACCGTATATTCCTATCCGCGCTCGTTCGAAACGGTCAAAGGCCTGAAACCATTATATTCCCCCGACCTGAAGATCCATGTGGATGATGTCATTGTGGAAACACTCGACAGGAATCCGCCGGACTTCCGGGTACAGGAATATCACACAATTTTTTATGGCAGGGGCAGGGGCATACACAGCACCCAGCCTTTCTCCGGCGTGATGCTGAAAGATGTTTTAGGCCGTCATGTGTCTTCTGACAGGGAGAACCTGATGAATGGCATCTTCCTGGTTGTGGCCAGGGACGGTTACCGGAGCGTGTTCACTTTTTCTGAAGTGATGAACAGGAATGACCAGTCGGAAGTGCTGCTGATCTGTCACCCTGAAGTGACCGATGACGGCATTTTCAGGCTGTTCCCGGCGGGTGATTTCTTTTCCGACCGGGCTGTAAAAGGGATCACGGATATCTATTATTTCGGGCAGCATCAGCAGGAATAGCGACGGCTGAAAAACCATAACCTTAACGGGCCTTTTATTTGATCAGGAAATCATGACCAGGACCCACATAAGCCTCTTTAATCTCGTGCTCATCTTCCTGGGCGGCCTCGCCCTGATATTTATCATAGGGCCTTTGCTGGGGATGTTCCTGCAGACGGATGCCGGGATGTTCAGTGAAACGCTTTTCGACACTGAGGTACAGGAAAGCATTGGCCTGACCCTTGCCATTTCTTTTTTCGGGACACTGTTCTTTGCCATTTTTTCGATCCCGCTGGCCTATGTGCTGGCCAGGAAGGAATTCTTCGGGAAGAGGATCCTTACCGCATTGATCGACCTGCCCGTGGTCATACCGCATTCCGCTGCAGGTATCGCCATCCTGCTCTTCATTTCGAGGGATACCTTGCTGGGTGATATTGCCGCTTTGTTTGGCCTGAACATGGTAGGGCACCCCGTCGGGATCGCCCTGGCCATGTCGTACGTGAGCATCCCTTTTCTGATCAATGCTGCCCGCGACGGGTTCCGGGCGGTTCCCGAACGCTATGAGAAGGCGGCCCTCAGCCTGGGGGCTTCCCATACCCGTGTATTTTTCACCATTTCGCTGCCCCTGGCCTGGCGCAGCATATTGTCAGGGTTCGTGCTGATGTTCGGAAGGGGCATGAGTGAGTTCGGCGCAGTCGTAATGGTGGCCTACCATCCCATGGTAACCCCTGTGCTCATCTACGAACGTTTCAGCCAGTTCGGCCTCAGGTATGCCCAGCCGGTGTCGGTGATCTTTGTAACCGTATGCCTGTTGTTCTTCCTTGCCCTGAGATGGATAACCCTCGAAAAGAAAACGAAAGGTGCTTGATATCCGACATATAGATTGCCGGCTGGGTACCTTCCGGCTTAAGGATATCAACCTCCATATTGATAAAGGCTGTTATTTTATCCTGCTGGGCCCATCCGGTGCAGGCAAGACCATCCTTTTCGAGACCATTGCCGGATTGGTCACTCCAGGGTCGGGTAATATCTTGCTTAATGGCATCGACATTACAAACAAGGGGATACAGCACCGGGATATTGGATTTGTCTTCCAGGACGGGGCCGTATTCCCCCACCTGAGTGTAAGGGATAACATTGCTTATGCCCTCAGGAAAAAGAAGATGGGGAAGGTGGAAATACATCGGCGGGTAGATGCCATTGCCGAAGAACTTTCCATCGGGCACCTGCTCTTCAGGAAACCCGAGAGCCTCAGCGGGGGTGAACGGCAGCGGGTGGCGGTCGCCCGGACACTCGTGCTCCAGCCACAATGCCTGCTGCTCGACGAACCTCTTTCGTCGCTCGATATCCAGTTGCGTGAAGATATCCGCAACCTCCTCCGCAATATCCACCGTAAGGGTATGACCATCATGCATATCACCCACGATTTCAGGGAAGCCTTCGCGCTTGCCGACCGTATCGCCATCATCGACAGGGGGAGGATCATACAGTCGGGCACACCAAAAGAGATCTACGACCTGCCGGGATCAGCCTTTGTAGCCAGTTTTACAGGTCGGAAGAACTTCTTCGAGCTGCCCCTGAAGCATTCAAATGTCCCGGAACGGCTCATGGTTGCGATCACCGAACGGTCCGGGACCAATGATGCAGGACTGATCATCCCCGAAAGAGCGATCGAGCTGGTCCGGGAATCAGGCAACAATGGCGATCTTTGTTTTGAGGCTGCAGTTGTTGACCTGATCAGCTTACCAGAAAAGCCGGAGATCAGGATCGACTGCGGGCTGATCCTGCATAAATCAGTCGAGGAAGAGATGATCGATCAATATGTCCTTGACAGGGGAAACAGGGTAAATATCAGGTTCTACCCTGAAAGGTTCATATATGTCTCCGTTAACGGGAACTCCTGATGTTTGTTTCTTTTGCGAATGGACCCCAGATGGCCCAGAATGTCAATTTTGGGTTTTAAGCTGCTGTTTCTTAAATTTGCAGGATGTTTCTCCTGCTTGTATACCTGCTGATCGCCCTTTTCTTCTCCTTCCTCTGTTCGGTAATGGAAGCGGTGATCCTGAGCGTTACCCCTTCCTTCATACAGCAAAAATTATTCGAAGGGAAAGGATATGCCTCCTGGCTGAAAAAGTTCAAGGAGAACATCGACAGGCCGCTGGCTGCCATCCTCACCCTGAACACTTTTGCGCATACCCTGGGAGCTGCGGGGGTGGGCGCGCAGGCGCAAATCCTATGGGGCAACGAATACCTTACCCTGGTCTCGGCCCTGCTTACGATCATCATCCTCGTGTTCTCAGAGATCATCCCCAAGACCATCGGTGCCAACTACTGGATGAGCCTTACAGAATTTACGGTGTATATGCTCAGGTTCCTGATGCTGGTCCTCTATCCCTTCGTGATCATCAGCCAGATTATCACCAGATTGTTCAATATCAGGAAGAAAAAGGCGGTGCTGGCCCGGGCCGACCTTAACGTTATGGCCGAAATGGCCCTCGAGGAAGGCCTGCTCAGGAAAAGCGAATCGAGGATCATACAGAATATTGCACGGTTCGATAAGCTCAAGGCCAAGGACATCATGACCCCGCGCACCGTGATCTTTGCTGCCCCGGCCGGCATGCGGGCGGGCGATTTTTACCGGAAGAACACCGATATCGTCTTCTCGCGTATCCCCGTATACCAGGAATCGCTCGACGACATTTCGGGCTATATCCTTAAGGATGACCTGCTGGTTAAACTGATCGATGACCATGCAGACCAAACACTCGCGTCGTTTGCCCGGGAGATCGCCATTGTTTACGAAAACCTGCCGATCCCGGAAGTTTACCAGGTGCTTACCTCTGAAAAGGAACACATTGCCCTGGTCGTGGATGAATACGGAGGCACTTCCGGACTTGTCTCTCTTGAAGATATCATCGAAACCATCCTTGGGATCGAGATCGTGGATGAGATGGATGATATCGAAGACCTGCGGATCTCAGCCAGGGAGAAGTGGAGGTTGCGTGCAGCACGTATGGGGATCAGCATCGACGGCCTTCCTCCCTTATGATCTTCACCCGAATGATTCCCTGCTTATTTTTTCCCTGCCGACATATGGAATATCAGTTCGCCTCCTTTTGATATCTCGCTGTGTTTCAGTTGCCGGTCGAGGATCGTCTCCCCGTTGAATTCAACCTTTTCGACAAACACATGATCTTCTGCCTGTTGTAGGGCTTTGATCTTCAGCTCCCGGCCATTGGGGAGATCGATCGTGGCTTCCTTCACCAGAGGGCTGCCAATTGAATAATGGTCGCTGCCCGGGCAAACGGGATAGAACCCGAGGGCGCTGAATACATACCAGGCCGACATCTGCCCGCAATCATCATTGCCGCATAATCCGTTTGTGGCATTGGCATACATACTTCGCAGGATCATGCGTACGCGTTCCTGAGTTTTTTCCGGACTGTCGGTCCAGTTGTACAGGTAAGGAATATGGTGGCCGGGTTCATTGCCGTGAACGTACAGGCCGATGATCCCGTCGCGGGTGATGTCTTCGTTCTTTTCGATATGTTTTTCGTCGAGCTCGCTGGTGTATAATTCATCGAGGAATTCCAGGAACTTTTCCTTCCCGCCCATCATCATGATCATATCATCCGGGGCATGCGGTACATATAATCCGTAATTATAGGCGTTGCCCTCGATGAACCCCTGGCCGTGTGTATCGAAGGGATCAAATTCCTTCCTGAAGCTGCCGTCCGACAGTCTGGGCTGCATGAACCCGCTTTCTTTGTTGAAGACATTCCGGTAATTCCCAGCCCTCATGACGAATTCCTCAGCCACCGGCCCGTTCTCCGTGATTTCGGCTATCCTGGCAATGGCCCAGTCGTCGTATGCATATTCGAGGGTTTTGCTTACCGAGTTCACGTTCCTGTCCTCCGGGACAAAGCCCAGTTCCATATAGTATCCGAGGCCGTCGTATTTCGGGTATTTTGCCGTGTTGACACAAGCTTCCAGTGCCCGGTCGGGATTACCAGCGTAGGTTCCTTTCACGATGGCATCGGCAATTACGGAAACGCTGTGGTAACCGATCATGCACCAATTTTCATTGGCGTAATGCGACCATACCGGCAGCATGGGATGGACGCTCTGCTCATAATGGGCAAGCATGGACTCGACCATATCGCTGTTGCGCTGTGGCTGGATCAGGTTGAAAAGTGGATGGAGTGCACGGTATGTGTCCCAGAGGGAAAAAATGCTGTAATTGGTGAATCCTTCAGCCCTGTGGATGTTCTGGTCCAGGCCCCGGTACTGTCCGTCAACATCCATAAAGGTAACAGGGCTGATGAAGGTGTGATAAAGTGCCGTATAAAAGATCACCCTGTCGTCGGGGGTCAGTGTTTCAACCCTGATCCTGCCCAGTTCTTCATTCCAGGCTGCCTGTCCTTCAGCTTTTGTCCTGTCGAAATCCCAGTGCGGGATCTCTGCCTGCAGGTTCTTCAATGCTCCTTCTGTGCTTACGGACGACAGGGCCACTTTCACCATCAAAACCTCATCCTGTTGTGTGGCAAAGTTGAAATACGCCCTGATCTTTCTGCCGGCCATTTCAGGGAAATTCTCACTTTCGCTGAATTTCCTGTAAAACCCGCGATAAACCGGTTCATCGCTTTTGTGGTGCCCGTAGGAGGTGAAAGCTTTATTGAACACCATAGCAAAATATACCGTCCTTGTCCTGGCCCATCCGCTGGTCTGCCGGTAGCCCGTGATCAGGGTATCATTCTCTACCCGGATGAAAGTCCACACATTTTTGTCGTCGTAATTGTATATCCCGTGTATCATGTCGAGGATGATGTGGGCCTGGTCGGTTTCGGGGAAGGTATACCTGTGAAATCCCACCCTGGTGGAGGTGGTCAATTCTGCCGTGATGCCGTAGTCTTCCAGGCCTACCCGGTAGTAATTGGGTTCGGCCGCTTCGTGATCATTGCTGAACCCCGAGCGGTATCCGCTTTCGGGCCTGGCGGCAACACCCGGGTTTACATTGAGTTCTCCGGTTGTGGGCATGAGCAGGATGTCGCCAAGGTCGGAATGTCCTGTTCCGCTGAAATGGGTGTGGCTGAAACCCACAATGGTGGGATCGTCATACTGGTATCCCGCGCAATACTCGTAAACGCGCCCGTTGTACTGTCCGTTGACTGCATAGGGTATGGTATCGGTATCCGGGCTTAGCTGTACCATCCCGAAGGGTACTGTGGCACCCGGGAAAGTATGGCCCATGCGCTGAGTCCCGATGAATGGGTCGACGAAGTGGATCAAAAGCGTATCAGTGTCCTGCCCCGGCAGACAGAGGGCAGGAACGAGAAATAAAATAAAAAACAGTCTTTTCATGGCAGGATCATGTGGTTAAACAGCGGCCATGAAATTAGGTAAATCTGCAATAAGAACGGATGTTCATAACCGGGAATCCCTTCCTGTGCTGATAGGTTTACAGATCAGGCTACCTGATCAGGATCTTGCAACTCGTTTGCCCGTTTTCGGTGCTGAGCAGGTAGAGGCCGGGTTTCAGCCGGCTGAGATCAATGAGGTTGTCGCCGGTTGTAACCCTTGATAAGTGATGCAATTGTCCGCTCATGTCGTAAATGCTGATGGTCCTGTCGGATGCAGATCTTAAATTAATGAGCCCGCCGGAAGGGTTAGGGAAAAGTGAAAGCTCTTCGCCAACAGTTGGTTCCACTATGTCGATAATGGTATGCAGGCTCCAGAATAATTTCATGGTGAAGTCCCTTTCCCATACCCCCGTGTCCTCATCCTTATCCCAGTACATCCAGAGTTGCATGTTGTTATTTTCGTCATAGGTAAAAAAGCCGCGTTCGATGTTTTCCCACTGCCCCAGTTCATCATCCCATTCGTAGCGGTAGTTCGATATCCGGTTCCCGAGGGCATTGTAAGTGTTTACGTGCCTTTCAACCTCATCCCATTCCGTTGTGGCCTCATTCCAGTTGTATGCCGTGTGTGTGAGTTCGTTCCCATTGGCATCATAGGTGTAAACACGCAGATAGCTCTGCTTGGCAATGCCCGGGGTCCAGTAGGAATAGATCGTATCGCCGGTGAGCAGGCCCTGTGCGTTATAGGCATAATGGTGGTATTCAGTGATCTTATATACCCCTGGGCCCTCGTCCCAGATGTAACGGTACGAGAAGTCGTTCTGCTGCAACAGATCGTAGGTGTTATAGGTACTATCCCTTCTTTCCCAGGATTGATTGACAGAATTATAATTTTTCAAGAGGCTGTATTCGACCAGGGGGCTGCCATCCAGATGGAAGTGCGTAATCTGGCAGTCGGGCAGCCATACATTGACCATCAGGTTGCCCAGGTAATCCGTTCTCCTGATCAGGCGGTTCATGGCATCATAAGTATATTCCCTTTTATCATAATACATCCACTGCGTGGTATCAAAATAGCGGGCAAGACTCGAGTCGACCAGGATCATCTCATAATCGGCATATCTGAAATATTGTTTCTGGATGAGGAATGAATCTGGCATTGCCTGATCAAAAACATATATCAACATGGAATCAAGAAGGTATACTTCTCCATCCAGTATACGAGGGCTGCCATATTCCCCGATGATCTTCGAAGCAGGAGGAAGGTCCTGTGCGGTTAAGGCGGAAGCCATGCCCAGCACGACAATCAACGCAAGTAGTTTTTTCATAAGGTTATGTGTTTGGTTAGCTTTGTTCCAAATTTACGAAAGTGTTTGTTTGGTTTGCGTATTTTTTTTGGGGGAAGGATCTGTGAAAAATTTCAAGAAAACGATCGTTGAAAGATCACCCTTTTTCCTCCTGCTTATTTTTGAGATATTCCGGCCCGGTCACTCCCATGGAAACGTAAATATTCACCAGCCCGTCGATGCCGAAATCAACCTTCTTTACCCAGCTGACCGGGACATACAATATGGCGCCGCCGATGGGCACCGGCGATGTGGGGATCATGATGGAATAATAGTTGTGACCATCGATCTCAATGACCTCTTTGGAGGTGAGGAGTGCCAGCACGGCCGTACCCCCTTCCCCACCGAAATAACACATCACCGGGCTCATGGCCTTCATGTCGGGCTGGTCCTTCACCTCAAAGAGGTTGGTCAGTTTCTTGGAGGCGTCGTATATCGTCTTGATCAGCGGGATACGCGTAAGCAGGCCGTCGATGATGGCAATCCACTGGTTCCTGAGCCCTGCCCTGACGAGCAGCCCCAGGAAATAGACCAGCACAAGGGTGGCACACAACCCGATGAGGTAAGCCACCGTAGTGTTACTGACGATCGTGAGCCCGAAATTTTCCAGCAGTGCGCCGAAACCGCTTTCGGGGCCCATCAGCCCGGCCATGAATTTAACGAACCATATGATCACGACCAGGGTGATCACCAGTGGGAACACGGTCAATATCCCTGTGAGGAAGGGCTGAAGGATCTTTGCGATAAAAGGGTGCGTCTTGCGTTTTCTTCTTTCCATAGCGAATGCAATTATATCTTTTCCTTAAAAGTAATACCTTTTTCTTACAGGGGAGAAAAGAGTTGATCCTCTTTGTGGGCGATGAAATCTTGTTTTCACGGAAAAAATGTATTTTAGCCATTCGTAAACCATTCTTATAATCCTGAAGCAGACCGTTTAGCATGCGTGATCTTTTTGGTTACTTTTTCCTGTTGTTTGTATTGCCGCTTGCCGGCTATGCACAAAGGCCGGTTCAACCGGAGGAAAGCCCCGGTGTTTCGCTCCTGCCCGCTGCCCTGGGATTACTCAGCGAATATATTGCCATTCCTTCCGAGTCGGGGAACGAGGCTCCTGCAGGCAGGTTCCTCATGGATTATTGCTCGGCAAAGGGATTACACATCAGGGCCTTTGACAGTGACACTTCAGGGATCAATTTTGCAGCTTCCCTTTATCCGCTTGATTCGGGTAAACCCAATATCATTTTTCTCAACCATATCGATGTGGTTCATCCGGGTGATCCCGGGGATTGGGACCATCCTCCTTATTCAGGGGCAATGGCAGGGCAAAAGGTCTGGGGACGGGGGTCGCTCGACAACAAGGGTCTGGCAGTGATCCAGATCATGGCCGTGTCGGAATATGTTTCGCTTGCAAAAAACATTGACCTGCCCTATAATGTGAGCATACTGTCCGTTTCGGGCGAAGAAACAGGCGGTCAAAGAGGCAGTGCCATCATTGCCGGGGATTTCCTTGATAAGTTGTATCCGGCAGTGATCATAGGTGAAGGCAGTTGTGGTTTTGACAATCTGGATGTACTTGACATCAACCAGCCCGTTTTCGGTATTTCCATTGCCGACAAGAGCATGCTCTGGCTGGAGATCAGCATCAGCGGAAAGGTTTTTGGCCATGCATCGACCAATGCCGGCAACTATCCCAACCTTAGGCTTATCAGGGGGCTTAACCGACTGATGGAAATGCCCCTTAAAATCGAATTCAATGATGCCTCGCGGATGATGTTCCGGAGTATTGGTGAGATCAGGGGTGGTTTCAGGGGATTTGCGATCAGGAATATCGACCATTTCCCGTTCCGCTCAGTTTTGAAGAAATATGTGAAGAAAGAACCCAGGCTGGCTGCCCTGGCCTGCAATACCATTACGCTCACCCACCTTCACAACCCTGAAGGTTGTGTGAACCAGCATTCATCCGAAGCCCATGCTTTCCTTGATTGCAGGCTGCTGCCGGGAGTCACGGCGGAGGAGATGATCTCCGGCATCAGGGAAGTATTGAATGATACCGCATTCCGGGTGCGTATCGTCTCAGAAGGCCCTCCGGCCCTGATCACCGAACCCGACAACTTTTTCCATGTCATGGCGACATCAATAAAAGATGTATTCCCCGATGCCGAAGTGATCCCGGTACTGTTTCCTGCCACGACCGACAATAATTATTTCAGGGCAAGGGGCTATCCGGTATATGGCCTGAACCCTTTCTATATGAGCATGGAACAGATCAGTTCAATCCACAATGCGAATGAATATATTGACTTTGATGATGTCAGTGCAGGGATATCGGTTTTCAGTGCATTCCTCAGCAGGATGTTGCTGGTGGATGATCCCTTTTGACCATCTCCAGCAATTCGTCAGCAAAGTCGCGCCGGTTGGACACATGCACCACCTTGTTCTGTCCACCCAGTTTCCCTTTCATTTTTAGGAGTTCCCCGAAGGACCCTTTTGGTAATACAGTGACCTTCAAAGGCCCCAGCACATTTCCGCCCACAAGGTCGTCGTAATAGTGGTTCCTTTTCCTCATGGCCAGATCGAGGCCTGTAGCGAATTCATCGGCCGACGGGGGAGGGGCATCGAATTCGATCAGCCATTCATGGTGGGGCGATCCGCTGGCCGGGCTAACGTTAGGGACCACGGTAAACTCATTTACCCAAACCCCGCTGTTGCTGCTCACTTCTGCCAGGGCACCTTCAACTTCGGATGCGATCACATGTTCACCGAAGGCTGAGATATATTGTGATATCCTGCCTGTAACAACTATGCGGTAAGGGTTGCAGCTGACAAAGCGTACCGTGTCGCCCAGGCTATAAGCCCACAGGCCCGCATTGCTGCTGAGCACAATCGCGTAATCCGTTCCAGTTTCCACTTCTTCCAGGCTGATCCTTGCCGGTGAGGCCGATCCTGCTTCCGAAACTGGTATGAATTCATAGAAGATCCCGCTGTTCACATTCAGCAGCAGGCCATCGCCTTCGGCAAGGTCCTGAAAGGCGATAAAACCCTCTGAGGCAGGATAGGTTTCAAGGGTGTCGACAGGCCTGCCTGTCAGGTTTCGCATCACGGTCCGGTATGGCTCATAGTTTACCCCCCCGTATACCATAAGACTGAAATCCGGGAAAATTTCACCGACAGGTTTTCCTGTCCGTTCCAACAATTTTTCGAAATACATACGCAGCCATGACGGGATGCCGCTGATGACCGACATCCGTCTTTTCAGGGTTTCTTCCACGATGGCATCAACTTTTGTCTCCCAGTCTTCGATACAGTTGGTCTTCCATGAGGGCATCCTGTTCCTTTGCAGATAGCCGGGCACATGATGGGCTACGATCCCCGAAAGCCTGCCGGCCGGGATAACCCCCTTCATCCCCAGTTCGGGACTTCCCTGCAGGAAGATCATCCCATGGGCGGCCATACGGTAGTTGCCTGATCGCTTCATGTACAATAACAATGCGTTGCGGGCAGTGTCGATATGATTGCTGATGGAATCGGGTGTAATGGGAATGTATTTGCTGCCGGAGGTCGTGCCACTGGTGGTGGCAAAATATTTCGGCACCCCAGGCCACAGCACATCCCTTTCTCCGGTCGAAGCGCGTTCAATGAAAGGCTTTATGGTTTCATAATCCACCAGGGGCACAAGCTTGCGGTAATCGTCATAACTATTGATATGCCCATAACCGTGTGCTTTCCCGTAAACCGTTTCCCGGCCTTTTCCTATCAGGTGGTGGAATATATGCTGCTGGCATTGCAGGGCATTTGCAGCATCACGGTTCACCCTGCGGGTGATGACGCTTGCAACAGGCCTGGCCAGGAAGGGAAGGATATTCATTCGTCAGTATTTATTTGTAAATCAACCCTCTTTCATACCATATCGGGCACTAAGGTAATCATTTGCCTTTTGCCGGGTCGGGCGGGATCAAAACACCGTGATCTCATCCACAAAGAACCATGAGGGTTCTCCCTCGGATGCATGCCAGTGCGGCAGGGGACCGGCCCCCCTGATCTCAAACCTTACGTAACGGATATCTTGTCTGTCGTTGTGAAAACTGAACTTTCGCGTCAATTCCTCATCCTGCTGATCACCTTCTACTTTAATGTTTCCCAGTAGTGAATAGGACAACCCATCCCCCGAAACCAGGCAATCAATCGATGCAGGGTGGAGAATCCAGCTTCTGCCGTCCCAAAGGGTGCCAAGCTCTATTGTTTCAGGAGAACACAGCTGCTCAAGGTCAAGGTTGATCACGGCATCCCTGCCCCACCATCCCAACCAGTGCACATTGAAATCATGGGCGCCCTGTACCCCGTCGGTCAGTATTTTCGGATCGCCCCCTGCATATTTTACTTCGGCCGGTGGTGAAACGCTAACCGGTTTCCTGAAGGCCAGGTTCCCTTCCACCTTCACATCGATGAAACGCAGGCTGGCCTGGTAATAGGTTTCCACGGTCAGGTTTTTTTCATTCATTCCCCTGATGTTGTTGCGGGCGCATACCTGATTGAATTCCTCAAGCGTTTCATACATATCTTTTCGCAGGATAAAGCCATCGGCGGTTTCATCATACCATCCGCGGGGGCCGAACATATCGTTCTTGCCGATCTCCATGATGGCATACTGCAGGGGCAGTCGGGCGATCCTTACCCTGTTCAGCAATTCCGCCTGCCCGGCCACAGCAGTTTCTGCTTTGTCAAAAAGCTCATTGTAGATCCTGATGTTATCTTCCGAAAGAAAACCGTCGCTGTGGTTGTTCGGGGGCTCATAGATATAAAGTATCTTCTCCGAACGGACCAGTTCCTCCTCCATCCTGTCGATATATGCCCCGATGTACGCTGCTGCCTGTCCGTAATAGTTTTCAAGAAAGTCGTTTTTAACGGAATCGAGATCAACATAGGGATCCCAAAGCAAAGCAGATAAAAGTTTTCCCTTTAATTCAGCGAATTCATGCCCTTTCTGAAGATTTGACTGCGGGAAATGCTTCCTTACATTGTTTTCGCAGAAGAACTGCAGATTAGGCTGCAGCACATGGAGGTTCGGGAAGGGAGAGATGCAGTGGTTGAAGTTGATGGTATAATCCCAAAGGTATATGTTGCGGGAAATCCTGCCCCAATCGGTGATGTCCTTCACGAACGACCGGCTGGAACTGTCGTTATTAATCGGCATGCTCCTGTTAAGCTCGATGGTGCAGAGCATCACCATGACATTGTCGGAAGGCTTTGTCAGGGCCGGGGCTGCCCGCGTGAACTGGTAGGCGAGGGTTGTGATGGTTTTCCCCGGGAAGGCGGCCGCCACATCGTTCACCAGCCTGATGACGGGGCCCGAAGGGCTTCCCTCTTCACTGATGACTTCCAGGCACTTTTCGCATCGGCAATAGGTGAAATTGTCATTCTGCGAAACCGACCACAGGTCGCCCCCGGGGTTGGCCTGCATTTCCCGGCCGAGTTTTTCGATGATCAGATCCTTCACCTCAGGATTTGACAGGCAGGGCTGGTCATGGCTGAACTTGTTTCCCAACCAGGCGTAATAGTCGGGATGTGGATCGAAATATTCTTCCTTCGGGAGGAGCCGCTCGAAAGTGTGGACATAGTATCCCGGAGGAAACACTTCCGGGATGGTGCTGATACGCAGCCAGTCGGCATATTCCGGGTCGCCGGTCATTACCCCGTTGATGATGCGCAGATCATTGGCAGGAATGCCGGTACGGTCGACAGGACTGAGGCTAAGGGTTTTCACTGTTGGGATATAGTACTCTTCAGGGCTGAACCTTCTGCAACCCCAGCCCTCGAGGAGGTCGATCACAGCGTATATCGTACCCTTGTGGCTGCCTCCGTAAATGAATACTTTCCGGTCGTTGGTCATGATGTGGTAAGCATCCGGCGCCAGGGAGTCGTGCAGGGATGCTCCACGGTTGGTATTGCCGATGCAGATCTCATGGTTGCCAGGAGGCGTGTTATCGGTGAAAACAGGGATATCGGCCCCGCTCATTTCAGAGATATACCTGGTCAGGTATCTGGCCGCCGTGGAATCG
Organism: Bacteroidales bacterium; assembly: GCA_040775045.1. Classification (GTDB taxonomy): domain Bacteria; phylum Bacteroidota; class Bacteroidia; order Bacteroidales; family B18-G4; genus B18-G4. Next base: position 6,698 of record JAXGTH010000026.1, on the reverse strand, counting down.
CTTTTCGTGGCTTCAACGGGAATGATAACAGTATAAATGCTTTTACCGTTCTTTACGATGTTGATATCGTGCCTGCATGAAGTGATGAACAGGGAGGATAGAAACAGGATGATGACCGCTTTTTTCATGAAATGGGATTAACAGAGGTTAAATGTATGAATATTCCCCGTAAATGAAGGAAGCGGGAAGATGGTCACGTAAAACCGTATATGGATTTTATTTACATTTAAGGCAAAAAACATGAAGTTTTTTTTCCTGCCCATTGCCCTGGCAATGATGATGAACGCATTGTCAGCACAGGAGTCGGATGAAAAGGTCATCCGCCGGATATTCGACAATGTGCTCACGAGTGCGGAAGCCTACCATAATCTCGAATTTCTTTGTGATTCAGCCCCTGGACGTTTACTTGGCTCGGAAGCGTCCATCACAGCCCTGGATCATATGAAGGCGTATTTTGAGGAGATGGGAGCAGATACCGTATTCCTGCAGGCATTCCGGACTCCTGCCTGGAGATGCCATCATACGTCGGTAAGCATATTGTCAGAAGGGAAAACAACCAGGCTCAGGGCCGACGCCCTGGGCCCTTCACCTGCTACACCAATGGAAGGGCTGGAGGCCAAAGTAATCGAAGCGCAGGGCCTGGATGAATTGCGGGAGGTGGATGCGGAACTGGTCAGTGGAAAGATCGTATTTTTCAACCGGGCGGTTGATATGAAGCATGTCAATACGTTCAGGATATATGGCAGTGCCGTCGACCAGCGGACTCAGGGCCCGGCGCTGGCTGCAGAAATGGGGGCCGCAGGGGTGCTGGTCAGGTCCGTTGGGACCAGGATCGATACGTTTCCCCATACGGGCTCGACACGGTTCACGGGTCAGAAGATCCCATGTGCGGCCATCAGCACGGTGGATGCGGATGCTTTAAGCGGGAAGCTGAAAAGTGATCAGGATTTGAAGATTCACATGTTCATAGATGCCGAAGACCTGGACGATGTCACCACATACAACCTGATCGCAGACATAAAGGGCAGTGAATTCCCCGAAGAATATATCGTGGTGGGAGGCCATATCGATGCATGGTTCAACAGTCCCGGAGCCCACGACGATGGTACGGGATGTGTCCAGTCGGCTGATGTGCTGAGGATCTTCAGGGAAACGGGCATCAAAAACAGGAGGACCATCAGGGCCGTCATGTTCATGGATGAAGAGCTATACCAGTCGGGAGGTGCGGCCTATGCCAGGTATACCGGGGAACATGGTCTTAAGCACTTTCTGGCCCTGGAGGCCGATGCCGGCGGTTTTACGCCGGAAGGTTTCATGGTGGATGCCCCCGACAGTATTTTCAGTATCATTCAGGGATACCAACCCCTGCTTGAACCATATGGGATCCGTTACATCAAAAAAGGAGGGAGCGGTGTCGATATTGGGCCCCTGAAAACCTTCGGGGTGCCGCTGATGGGTTACCGTACCGACCCGCAGCGATACATGGACCTGCACCATTCAGCCTGGGATACCTTCGATAAGGTACACATCAGGGAACTTCAGCTGGGGGCCGGGTGCATGGCAGCGCTGATCTACCTTGCCGACAAATACGGATGGTAGGTGATGAAGAGTGATGTGCCCATTATGCCGGTTGTCAGATCTTCCTTACTTTAGTGTGAATTTTAATCGCCGATCGACATGGTCAGAAATGTAATCTTAATTCTTTCGATACTGCTCGCAGGCTTGCAGTTATCCGCGCAAAACTGGACCACCCATTGTGGGAACAATGAAAGGAATGGCAGAAGTAAGATGCCAGGCCCGCAGATGGTCGACAACCCCATCTGGACGGTAACCGATCCCATGCCCACCTCCCTGGGCATGAGTATCTATTCTTTCGGGGAGCTTTTCGTGACTTCCCGGGTCGACTTTTCCCCTTATCATGCCATCATCGTATGCCGTGATCTCCTTACCGGAGCGCTGGTCTGGACTTCGCCCGACCTCGGCAGCGAATCCATCCTTTACCCTATGGGATTTAACGAGGATGCCGTTTATGCACACGACTATTACAGCGGATACTTTTATGCCCTGGATGCTTCGGACGGATCCATAAAATGGGTTTCGGAGAACACGTCCTATACTTTTGCACCCATGGACGGGGTGATTTACACCTGCGGCCGCGACCTCATCATCAACGGGGAACTTGGATCATGGCAGGAGTCAACAATATGTCTTGATAATGAAACAGGTGAGGTATTGTGGACCAATCATAATTTATATGCCGTGACTCCCAACGAGACCAAGGCTGCGTATAATGATCACCTGTATATGATCACCGGTGCCATCAACCAGCCCATCAAGCTGGTTGCCGTCGACATGCGAACGGGTGAAAACCTGTACTATTCTGAGGAGCTGCCAGGCGATGGCGACCAGGAAGGCCCGCTGGCCGTCGGCCCCGACGGCACCATTTTCTTCTGCCGGGATGGTGGCGACCTCTATGCGGTGAACGACAACGGCAGCGGTTTCGATATCCTGTGGACCCATACCCCGATATCCGAAGGCCTGCATAAGAATTATGTGATCGATCATGGAGGCGATCTTCTTTTTGCCGATAACGGCAGGATATACCGGCTCAGCGGTTCAAACGGAAACCCGGTGGATTCATCGGCGCTTGTCGACTTTGAGGGTGCCAGGATTATCATCGGGTCCGATTCGGTGATCTATATCAACAATACCAGTGGGAAGTATTATGCGCTGAGCTATGACCTCGCTTCAGTGATCTGGAGTCTTCCGGTTAGCGGGAACGGCTATGCAGGACCGGCACTTTCACAGGATGGCATCATGGTGACCTATGGTGCCGGATCAACGATGAAAGCATACGCATTTAACGGACAACATGCCCCGGTAAGCGACTTCATTGCCTCCGACTACCACATCCCGGCAGGTGGATCAATTGATTTTTCCGACCAGTCGAGTTTTGTCCCTTCATCATGGCAATGGGAATTCCCCGGCGGGGAACCTGCATTTTCAAATGAACAACACCCTGCAGCGGTCAGGTACGATTTTCCGGGCGTATACGACGTAAAACTGATCACCCATAATGCCCTGGGCAGCGATACCCTGGTAAAACATTGCCTTATCGAGGTCGGGGATTTTGTAGGTTTGGAAGAAAACATCTCGGCCATATCGGTGGGAATATACCCGAATCCGGCAAATACGTCCGTGAAGGTATCGACCGATGAGATAGCAAGCCTGATGGTTTTCGATACAAAGGGCCTGACCGTATTCAGGGATGAGCGTCAGGTTTACGAACGGGAGCTGGATGTTTCGCCCCTTCCTCCCGGCTTGTATCTCATCCGCTTAAGCGGTACATTCAAAAGCAGCGAAACCTGGGTGATCCAAAGGAAATTGCTCGTGGTAAAGTAGCAGGCCGATGGGCGTCCATATGCTCCGGCGGCAGGGCAACTGTTGATGAGGAAATATAATGACCTGATAAGGGATTTTATTTCAGCTGCTGGATCAGCAATGCGATGAGTATGCTGACGATCAGGCCGATATTGACCTTGTACAGGTCCCTGAAGATACTTTTATAAGTCTGTTTGATGAGGTGGCGATTCAGGAGATAATTAATGGCGTACTCCCTGCCGGCAAGGATACCCACGAACGTCCATGTCGTGCTCATGGGGATGGGATTTATCACCGTGAACAGGTAAAGCACGATACCATAGGATAAGTCGATAAGCGTGGCCGACCTGATATTGGCTGAATTGGTCTTTTGCTTAACCACATTCTGGATTTTACCCCCTTTTCTCTGGAAAACAATCCCGAGTAGGATCAGCAGGAATGCCAGTGATATGGTCAGCTGGAATACGTCGAGTTGACGGGGCAGGTAAACGAAGATGTTGGCGAAGTCCTGTATAAGCCACTGTGACCAGAGAAATCCGGTTGAAAACCACTGGGCAACGATCCAGTATTTTTCCTGCTTCCGGACCCTGATCTTGTCAAGGGCTGATTTTGATTCGAATCGCCTCGCAATGAGCAGATAAATGATGAGTGCAAATACAAAGGCCACGGCATAACCGGTAATGGATTTAAGCACCATTTTTTCGATCACCTGCCCGCTGGAGAATACGCTCAGGATCATGAATGTTGTGCTTACGGGTAATCCGAGCTGGGTGATGATGAGAAGAACAAGCGGGGGAAGGATGTACCACCACTGGAGCGTTTCGGGCAGCGGGATCCTCGACAGCCTCCCGTAACTTACATCCCCGGCATTCAGATACCATCCGAGGACCAGTGTAATGGTAAGAATGGCAGCTGCGTAAGCCCAGAGTACCAGCCAGTGCCGTTTTGAATTAGAAGTCAGGAATGTGCCAAGCGTCTGGATCACATCATTGGCGATGACCGCATAGCTGGCAAGGATGAAACCAATAACCGGAACAACAACTCCTGGTGACATCATATCAGGGATTACTTTATGCCCAGAGCCACATATGCTTCCCCGGGCAATGCCCGGTAGATGGCCCGGAGATCTTTGGCAGGGATTTTTATTGTGACCCGGGGGTGGTAATCCTGCTTACCAAACGTAACGAAATCCCTTAAAGCTTCAATCGTTCGCCGGGAAAAATGCCTGTTATGGAATTTAAATCTCACCCACTTTTCTCTTATTTCGGCATCCTCTTCCTGCTCAAGGAAAAGATCAATGCCTTTTTCCGTTTCAAGCAGAAGGAATGCCGGTTGCTGGATCAGGGTGTCAGGCTTCCAGGCATTTACCGCTGCTTCCAGCGTATCCTTCGGGGCCTGCCGTTCCACGACGGGCATTTTTACAATGGTGGCGTATTCGTGTGTGATGCGTTGGGGATGCGAAAACAAGCCTGCAACAAGCATGCCCGGCATTGAACCCAGGAATTTGTCCTGTTCGAACGAAACGATCTGTGAGCGATGTATGCGTATGCCGTTGATATACAGGCACAGGCTGCTATCGGCCAGGTTTACGGCAAGTTGTATCGAATCTTTTGTGGCCAGTTTCAGCAGGGCTTCCTTGTATGCCTTTTCCTTTACAGCCGGAAGGAGATCGGGATGACAGTATACGGGATTGTAACCCGAAATGAACAGGGTGTCTTTTTCGACGAGGTGCCTGAATTCACTTTTCTTTCCGACCGGCGCCAGAGAGACCGATAACAGGAACATGAAAAGCAGGACAAGGAAGAGGTACATGGCCTTCCGGGCAACGCTCATTTCACTGAAATATGAAAATATCTTTTTCATTATGTCCCTCCTCACCATCAATATATGAACACCTTTGCCCCGACGGGTAAGGAACGGTATACAAGTTCAAGATTTTCATCATTGAGCCTGATGCACCCGTGCGTTACGGGCAGGCCAAGGAATCGCTGGTAAAGTGTGCCATGTATAAGGTATCCCTGCCCCAGGCTCAGGGCATAATCGCCTAATACGCCGTATTCAAAACGCGAGGAATGGCTGGGCGGCGGCACTGGCAGGCCTTCCTCCACGAATGCCCAGTCAGGCTTTTTCCACACCGGTGAGGTCGTTTTCGATTGTATCCTGAACTCCCCTACGGGGGTCCTGAACATCCATTGCTGCTGTTCACCGTTCTTCAACAACACGTAGCTGCCCGTGGAACATTTGTCTTTCTTGATCAGCTTATCGCCCTTGTAAAGGCAGAATTCATTCGAAGAACTGTTGATGACCAGGTAGTGTGATTTCGGTGTTTTGGCTGACAGTTTCTTATCCAGGAAAACGATCTCACCCCTGATCTTTTCTTTTGCCCCGGACAGTTCTTCTGCACTGTATTTCTCAGTATTGCCACGGTTAAATCCTGCTTCGATGATGATCGCCCTGATACCGGCAGGGACCATGATGACCATGGCAATAACCAACAGGTCAGCGAGGTGGGACCTGACATAGTACCATGTCATGATTGCTCCCTTATGCGCACGCGACCGGCAAACATGCCATTGTGAGGCTATTGCCTGAAAAAACTTCAGGGTCATAACGGATATTTTTGATTTGAAAGGCATCCTCATTTCCTTGTCTGCAGCACTTCTTCCAGTGGTTTTGTTGATCCTACGATAATAACGGGTGTTTCTGCATGACAAGCCTTGTAGAGTTCATCCATGTCGTCATTCTTCAGGGCGATACATCCGTCGGTCCAGTCAACACCCCTTCCACCCTGCCCATGGATCTCGATCAGGTTTCCGATCCTGGCATTTGCACCGATGATTCCTTTACGTTTGTTTGCGGAGAACCTCGTCTTATCCTCCTCGTTAGGGTAATTCAATAAAAGGGCTTTGTAGAAGCGGGTCTCACTGCCTGATTTTTTTTTGGTGATCCTGTATTTACCTTCGGGCGTTCGTTTATCTCCCTGCTGTTGCTTGCCGCCGATCCAGTTCGGTCCAAGTTCTGCATTGAATGATTTTATCATCCGGCCATTCTTGTAGAGATCGCATTTCCTTGCCATTTTGTCAATCACAATACAGTATGACCTGTTCCTGTCAGAATATGTGATGGCTTGCGAAACCCATTCCTCCCATTCGTCATAATTAAGAAAATACTCCTCCAGTTTGTCCTCATAAACACGATGGAGCTTCTTGATCAGCTCTTCCGACGAATCGAGTTTTGAGATACTGTTCGCATAATTATCATTGTTGTATGCAAGTACCCCCTCATGATACTGGAGTTTGCTTTTCGTTAACTGATCG
>JAXGTH010000025.1:0-24480 GCA_040775045.1 Bacteroidales bacterium | reverse complement strand
TATCCTGGGCGGTGTCCACATCGTGAATGTGATGGACCCGGCCGACCCGCAACTCTGGGCCTATTACCAGCGTTCGGGATGTTTCGCCCTCGGCGTAACGGCATGGGACAACTATGCCCTCGTGGCCGATGGCCCGGCAGGCATGCAGGTGTATGATTTCCTGCTGGCCACGGGAACAAGCGAACAGGAATTGCAGACCAATGAAAACCTGCGCATTTATCCCCAGCCGGCATCCGGGCATGTCACCATCAGTGGTGATCTGAAAACAAGGGATGAACTGCAGCTCAGCGTCTTTGACCTGAGCGGGAAGCTGATCATGGAACGATCACTCGGAAATATGCCTCCCGGCACCTTCAAAAAAACCATTGAACTTGGCGGCCTTGAGGGCGGTCTGTACATGATCCGTGTCGCCGGTGAATCCTACATTGCATCCGGAAGGCTTTTGGCAGGCCATTAATTGAGATTTTAATATTATATTTGAACAGATTCAGGGCGGGGATGGAATTCTTCATCACAGCGGAACACCATCCCTGCCGCTAAAAGAAGATCCCTGTATCCAGACTGACCTGATATGGATTTTGGACTGCTGAAAGATATCGTGCTTATCCTGGGACTGGCCATCCTTGTCCTGTATGTTTTTCATCGCCTCAGGATCCCTTCCGTGATAGGTTTCCTGATCACGGGCGTGATCACCGGCCCGTCGGGACTTAACCTGATCGGCAATGTGCATGATGTGGAAGTGATCGCCGAGATCGGGGTTATCCTGCTCCTTTTTACCATTGGCATCGAGTTTTCGTTCAAGAGCCTGCTCAGGATCGGGAAGGTTCTCCTGATCGGAGGCTCCTTCCAGGTCCTTGTCACCATCGGGGCTATCATGCTGGTAGCCCTCTACCTGGGCAATGAGCTCAACGAATCGGTGTTCATCGGTTTCCTGGTGGCCCTCAGCAGTACCGCCATCGTGCTCAAGCTGATCAGGGATAAGGGAGAGATCGATGCACCTCACGGGCGCATCTCGCTGGGCGTGCTGATCTACCAGGACATTGTCATCGTTCCCATGATGCTGATCACTCCTTTGCTTGCCGGCAACGCCGGAGCAATTGGCTCTTCTTACTGGGAGATCCTGCTGAAATTTGCGATCGTGGCTGTGGTGATGGTCATCGGGACAAGGTACGTCATGCCATTTATCCTTCATCGCATTGCCCGGACACAGAGCAGGGAACTCTTCCTATTCAGCATCATAGTGATCGCCTTTGCGACGGCTTTCGGGACATACAGCCTGGGCTTATCCCTGGCACTCGGGGCGTTTATTGCCGGATTGCTGATCTCAGAATCGGAATACAGCCAGCAGGCCCTGGGAAACCTCACACCCTTCCTTGATGTTTTCTCAAGCTTCTTTTTCATTTCCGTGGGCATGTTGCTCGATCTTCAGTATCTCGTCAACAACCCCATTGCCGTGCTGATCTTTACATTCGTTGTGCTGACGATCAAAACCATTATTGCCGGGGGTGCCTCATTCATCCTGGGCTATCCGCTGCGTACCTGCATTATCGTGGGCTTTACCCTGAGCCAGGTGGGAGAGTTCTCCTTCATCCTTTCGCGTATCGGAATGTCGGAAGGCCTGATCAGCGATGATAACTACCAGTTATTCCTCAATGTTTCGGTGGTCAGTATGGCAGCCACACCCCTGGCCATTCTTTTTGCCACCCGTTTTGCCAACATGGTCAACCGCCTTCCATTGCCTGCTGTCCTGAAATACGGTCTCATTCCCCGCCCTGAGAGTACCATCGGGACCATCAAGGACCATCTGATTATCGTAGGTTTCGGACTGAACGGGCGAAACCTGGCACATGCCGCCCGCTATGCCGGCATTCCTTATATCATCATCGACATCAATCCCGATACGGTACTCCAGGAGCGGGACAAGGGAGAACTCATCCATTTTGGTGATGCCGGAGAGGAAGAGATCCTCAACCATGCCAATGCCGGTGAGGCCATGATCCTGGTGAGTACCGTCCCGATGGTTGGCGACAGCAAAAGGATCATCAGGACTGTGCGTAAGCTGAATCCGCAGATCCATATCATCATCCGCACACGCTTCGTGCGTGATATGAGCGACCTTTATGAACTCGGTGCAGACGAGGTGATCCCCGAGGAATTCGAAACCTCCGTTGAGATCTTTACCAGGGTGCTGGCCAAATACCTTATCCCCCACGAGGACATTGAGAATTTTGTATCCAGGATAAGGTCAGATGGATACGAGATGTTCCGCTCCATTTCATCCATCGAGGCACCCGTAGTTCCTCTCAAGGTAAAAGCGCCTGAAGTTGAGATCCACACCCTGCATGTCGGAAAGGGCTCAACGGCTGACGGAAAAACCATCGGCGATCTCGGGATCACCGGAAGGGAAGGTTATAAATTGTTTGCGATCAGCCGGTCAGGAGAGGTAAAACAAAAGCTGAACAGGAATTTGATCCTGAAGGAGAACGATATACTGTTTTTCCTTGGGAAGATGAGCAGGCTTAATGAGATCATGGAACTTTTCAGGGAAAAGGATGACCCGGCGGAGAACAAAAACAATAATCAGGGACGTACATAGTAGAAATCGCCCCTGTCCTGGCGCCTGATCCCTATCCTGCCGTTTTCTTCCATGGCACCAAGGTATTTGTTGAGCACCTTGATGTGGGCCCCGGTGATCGACACAAGGTCGTCCAGGGTACATGGCCGCCGCGAAATGGTATTATAGATCAGTTGTTCAATATCCCCTTTGTATGATTCCATGCCGGATCTTGTGCCGGGAGCAGCGATGGTCTCCACATGCTGAAGTCCCCAGTAATCGATGATGGATTGGAGTTGTTCCTTTCCCGCCGATTTTAAACCCCGGACCGTACCCGGCCTGTCGAGGGTGTTCAGCTGCACCCTGTCGGGTTTGATCCGCAGAATGGCAGTTTTGAGCGCATCGAGATTTTCCCGGTCATCATTATAACCGGGCAGGATGAACACCTCAAGCCAGATCTCCCTGCTGAATACCTTCCTCATTTCAACCAGCCCGTGAATGTATTGTTCAAGGCTGAGGTCTTTGTGGGGGCGGTTCACCCTGATATAAGGATCCCTCATCGCTGCATCGAGGGAAGGCATCAGCAGGTCGGCATCCAGGATATCCTTCCTGACATCTTCCCTGAACAGCAGGCTGCCATTGGTCAGTAATGCCACTGGTACCCCCGGGAATTGTTTCTTCACAAAGGCCATGACGTCCACTATGCAGCTGTTCAGCGTGGGCTCTCCCGCACCCGAAAAGGTCAGGTAATCGGGAGCAGGATTATTACGGAAATAATCTGTCAGCTCCTGCTGCACTGTCCTGAAATCGACATATTCGCTTCGGTCTGCCGTAAGCAGTGTTGTCCTGCCGCATTCACAGTAAATACAGTTGAAGGTGCAGGTCTTGTGGGGTACCAGTTCGATGCCCAGCGACATGCCCAGCCTGCGCGAAGGCACGGGGCCGAAAATATGCCGGTATCCTTTATTCACCTCGTCAGTCATAAGCCAGGCGCGTGTCCCTGTCGGCCATGGTTGCTTCCAGCAACGGCCCCCACTCCTCACCCGACCAGGTGTTCAGCTCTGTATGGGTAATGAGGTATTTCTCAGGAATGGGATGTGTGCCGATGATTACCCTGAGACCGTATTTGCTTGTTATAAAATCCCTGAAATGTGCGATATACGGACATGGCGGGTAGCCTACCAGGAAACCGGTGGCGAGGTGGACCACCTCGACACCGTTCCTGGCCATTTCCGCCGGCGCATACTCGATATTCCCACCGGGGCAGCCTCCACAGGAAGTATAGGCTACGATTTCGGGTTCGGTATCATCACCATATATGCTGAAGGCACCTGCACGCTCGTGCAGCGCCCTGAAGCACTTGCCCCCGGCACAGTCCCGGTAACGGTCGCAGATGATGATCCCAAGTTTAATTTTCTTCTTCATAAGGCTGTTTTCAATCTTTACTCATGTGAAAGTATCCTGGCATAGGCCGCTTCGGCTGCCTTGATCAGGGGATAACCCGCGGGGGAGGCCGTGAGCAGCGGATGGGTGCCGATCTGTGCCGTGAGCAGTGAATTCACCGTTAGTTTGTTCTCGATGATCAGGCCGATGGTGTTGGTCAGTTCCCCTATGGAAAGCCCCCCCGAGACCTCGCCTCCGAGGATCATGCCTGAATCGCGGCCGACAACCAGTTTAACATATTGCTTATGCGTATCGCTAAAGCCCCCCGGATGCCTGTCTATCCCTTCAAAAACCCCGGTAACGTAATCAAATCCTTCCTTCTCGGCAATTTTTTCCGTCATCCCTGCCACCCCGAAACCGGTATCGCCAAGGGCTGTGGAGAAGATCGAAAGGGTTCCGCCAAAAGTCTTGATGGCCGACAGCTTATAAAGGTTCATCCCGGCAATTCGGGCTTCGGCGCATGCCGTCGAAGCCAGCATCACCCCGCTGGGCTTTCGGGTGAAGAAGTCTCGCTTCTCGGCACAGTCACCAATGGCAAATACGTCAGTATCTTCCGTTCGCATGTATTCATCCACCTTGATGAAGCCCGATTTACTGATCTCCAGACCCGACCGGGCTGCCAAATCCGTATTGGGCTTATAACCCATTGACAGGATCACGGCGTCAGCCTTCAGTTTCCTTCCATCCTCGAGTTCCACGCCGTCGGCCTTGCCATTGCCCGTGATCCGTTTCACCCCCACGGCCGTGATCACTTCAACGCCCCTTTGCTTAAGGATATCCTCGGCACGGGTGGAGAGATCGCTGTCGAATGCCAGTCCAAGGATATTGGGCAGTTTTTCTACAAGCGTGACCTCCTTTCCGGCCTTATGCAATTCATCGGAAACTTCAACACCGATAAATCCGGCGCCAATGATGATGATCCTCGTGCAGCATTCAAGTTTTTCCTGCATTTCGTCGAGGTACACCTTGTTTTTGGGTACCAGGAAAACATGTTCAAGCTCGGCCCCTTCAAGCCAGTTTGGCCTGTAGGGAATCGACCCGGTGGCGATGACCAGTTTTTCATAGCTGACCACTTCCCCTGATTTGAGTTCAACGCTCTTCTTTTCCCTGTCGATGGCAACGGCATCATCATATATTGTTTCTATGCCGATGGCGGAAAACATCTTCTCGACCGGCAGGATATCATTGTCCGACTTTCCGACCGTGCCGAAAATGTATGGTATCCCGCAAGGGATCAGGGTGATTGGCATGGATGAAACTACCGTGAACTTTTTACCGGGGTTCATCCTTTTCCCGGTGGTGGCAGCTACGAGCCCGGCCGCGCTGCTCCCGATCACCAATACATCTGTTTTGATCATAAGGCTAATTGAATTTAATTAATTGATTAGTTTTATAGTTTTCGTAGGCTTCCTTAACCCTCATGTTTCCCGCCCCGGTAAAGATCCTGATCCCGGCACGTTCAAGCACGGCTGCGGCATTCCCGCCCGGACCATTGCCCGTGATCAGCACTTCGGCCTTCATATCGAAGAGCACCCTGGCCGTTCCCGGTCCCACACCGTGTTCGCCGGCGTTCGACCGGTTGTCGAACACGTCCATACTGCCGCTTTCCTCATCATATACGAGCAGGTAAGCTGCCCTGCCAAAGCGATGGTCCATCCTGGAATCCCATTGATCTCCTTTAGTTGTAAAAGCAATTCTCATATTTTTCAGTGTTTATCAGATTACATCCATAAGTTTATTCCAGCTTCCCTTAAGCAGTTCCGACAGTCGTCCTTCATCATGCTCAACCACGGTTTTCCCGATGGTGATGGCCCTGCTGAAGGCGGCGTCGTATGGGATCTCACCCAGAAGCGTGATCCCGTGATCTTCAAGAAATGCCCTTACCTCACGGGCTATTCCGGTATTGAGGTCCGATTTATTGATGATGCACCCTGCCGGGATCTTAAAATCAGCGGTGAGTCTGGCAACGCGCTTGAGATCGTGAAAGCCGGAAATTGTGGGTTCCGTGACGAACACGACATAGCCTGCACCTGCCAGTGAAGAGATCACCGGGCAGCCGGTACCGGGTGAACCGTCAACAAGGATGATATCCACCCCCAGTTTTGCCGCCTGCTTACGCGCCACTTCCTTGACGGTGGCCACCAGTTTGCCCGAGTTGGAGGCCCCGATCGAAAGCCGGGCATGCACCATGGTGCTGCCGGTCCGGATGGCAGATACGAAATACCTGCCGGATTTCACGGGTTTATTGCTGATGGCCTTCTCGGGGCATATCCTGGCACAATAGCCGCAACCCTCGCACTTGACCGGATTTACTGAAAACCGGCCATCGACGATCCTGATGGCGTTGAACCTGCATTCCTCCTTGCACAGTCCGCAGAAGGTGCAGGCCCCATTATCGATCACGGCCACCTCACCGCTGTAGAAATCATGCTCGTCCGAAAAATCCGGATCAAGGAGAAGGTGCATGTCGGCTGCATCCACATCACAGTCGGCAATAACCGCCTTTTCCCCTGCCAGTACCCCGAAGGAGGCCGTGACCGAGGTTTTACCGGTGCCTCCCTTCCCGGATATGACCACAATTTCCTTCATCTTACCGGTACTTTCTTTTTTGACGTGATATAATCATATACTTTAAGGACTTCGTCGCGTATTTCCGGAATTTCAGGATATATCAGGCTCCCTGAGGAACAGAGTTCCGCTGCCCGCCTGCTGTCGGGGATCCTGGCGATGACAGGGATATCCCGCTCCATGCAGTATTGCTCGAGCCTATCGTCGCCTATGCCGAAGCGGTTGATCACCACGGCATATTCCCGTTTGAGTAGTTCCATGGTTTCAACGGCAAGTTTCAGGTCGTGCAGACCAAAAGGGGTAGGTTCGGCAACAAGGATCACCAGGTCGGCCTCTGCTGCAACCTCTATTACAGGGCATGTGGTCCCCGGGGGGGAGTCGATGATGATCAGGTTGTCGGGGGTGAAGTTCTTTTCGAGGAATTCGAGCCCCTGGCTGATGAGCGGCACGGCCTGCTCCTGTCCGATGTCCAGCCTGTTTTCGATGAAAACAAGATTCCCGGCACGGCCCCGTTTCATCTCCCCCATTTTACGGCCTTTCATGGCCAGGGCAGATTCAGGACAGAGGGAAACACAGGCATGGCAGCTGTGGCAAAGTTCCGGGAAGACCAGGATCTCATTGCCGAGCCGGATGATCGCGTTGAAATTGCAAACCTCCTGGCATATCCCGCAGAGGCTGCATTTTCCGGCATCACATTCGGGGATCATTTTTTCCCGTGTTTCGGTGATCACATCCTCAGTTTTAATGAACAAGCCCGCGTCAGGTTCCTCTACATCCATATCCGCCAGCACCACCATATGTTTCTCCGCCGCGAGCATGGCAAGGTTCACGGCCAGGCTGGTTTTGCCTGTACCCCCTTTCCCGCTGGCGATGGCTATCTTCATATGCACGGGGAAATGATCAGTGGTGACAAAGATTGTTGCCGGCAACAAGCCTGTTGCCGAGGTACATCTCCACAAGTTCCCGGGGGCTGCCATGATCAATTCCGATTACCACTTCGATGCTGTTGGCTGCAAAAAGGCTCTGGGCCTTCTGTCCCATCCCTCCGGATATGATGACGTTCACCCCCAGGCCGGCCAGGAAGGCCGGATAAACACCCGGCTGGTGGGCGGGCGGATTGACATACTCGATACCCGTAACCTGTTCATTCTCTATATTTACGATAGCAAACTGCTCACAATGACCAAAGTGAGGGGTCAACAGCTGATTCACCGTTGGAATAGCGATCCTTTTCATATATCAATAAGATTAAGTTATTTTTCCATTTTCCATTTTCTCTTTTCCTTCTTCCCTATTTTTCATGGTACCTGAAGATCAGTCGGATTTCCGTAGCCCTTCAATGGTCCTTTTCATTTCGTCCAGTTGTTTCCTGAGCTGCGTGATCTCGGTCCTGAGGGCTGATTCGCTACCGGACGTCTCATCCGTGTAACTTTCAGCATAAGCCCTTCCCCGGCCATTTCCACGGCCGTATCCCCGGCCGCGGCCACCGGACCCGCCACCCCAACGTCCAAAACCCATTCGTCGGCCGCCGGCTTTACTGTTTCCTGTGCATAATCCTTGTCTTCCTCCGGTCATGGGCCCCTCCCCTGCCGGTCCTGTTCGATCAAATCCTGGCATGATAACCTCCTTTTTATTGTTTAAAATCTATAACCTGCAACATTTGCCATGCCCGAAGCCACCCGCGAGATTGAGGAGATCGGTAGAATGGCACTCAGGGCATTCGGTGACCTCGTTCACGATCGGTGTTTTGAACATATGTCCACATTTCTGGCAGCGCAGGATATTGTTCCTGAAATGAATGTTTCCACCGTCGATGAGCAGAAGCCTCCCCTCCATGATGAAGTTGGCGATCTTCTTCCTCGACTTCTCGATAAGACGGGTAAAAGTAGAACGCGATATCCCCATCTCGTCAGCGCCTTCGGCATGCGAAAGGCCTTTATAATCGGCCAGTCTGAAGGCCTCATACTCGTCCAGCGTCAGTCTTGTCTGCTGAAGTTCCTGGAAGCGTACACCAATGGGCTTGAATTCGGAGAACAAGGGTGGTGTGTGTACGATCCTGTTTTTTTCGGTCCGGGGCATGGCAATATTTTTTTTGCAAATATAACGAACATATGTGCATAATGCAAATTTGCAAAAAAAAATTAATACCAGGAAAAAGGTGCAGATGCTAAGTGGTTAACTCCATCACCGTAATTTCAGGAAGGATACCGATACGGCCAGGGTACCCGATCATGCCCAGACCACGGTTCACATAAAGGTACTGCGGGTTGTCGGTTGCCGGATTTTCGTAGAGACCGGCCCAGCGCTTGTACATGTATTGTGCCGGGCTCCAGCGGAAATTCTTCAGTTCTACGCCAAACTGGAAGCCATGCGTATGCCCCGAAAGGGTTAGGTGGATCTCGGGGTGTTCAACGCTTACCACCTGGTCCCAGTGCGTAGGATCATGCGAAAGCAACAGCCTGAAACTTGCACTTTCCGCACCTTCAAACGCCTTGCGGACATCACCGTGTTTGGGAAAACGGTCGTAAAGGCTCCAGTTCTCGACACCGACGACAGCAAGCGGTATGCCGTCGACATCAATGACTTCATTTGCATTCTTCAGAAGGCGCCAGCCCATCCGGCGGTACAGATCCTCCAGGTCACGCAGGTTTCTCTCTTTTTCCGCTTCCGAATCCCATTTCACATAATCGCCGTAGTCGTGGTTTCCCAGGACGGCATATACGCCATACCTCGCATCAATCTTTTCGAGGACATCTTCATATGTAAAGGCTTCCCTGGTATGGAAATTCACAAGGTCGCCGGTGAATAAGACAAAATCGGGATCTTCGCTGTTAATGACTTCCACGGCCTCGTCGAGGGCGTCCCTGTTGGCCCAGCTGCCGAGGTGAAGATCCGAGATCTGTATGATCTTCAGCCCGTCGAGTTGCCTGGGCAGCAGGGGAAAACGTAAATATTCCCTTCGAAGCCTGAAATCGTAAGCCCATCTCACTGCACCGATGATGAGGCCGCTGAGCACAAGTCCGCCTCCCGCCAGGCCAATATTCCGCAGGAAACGCGCCCTGCTTATGCCATCACCCTGCCCGGGGCAGGGTTTCATCTTTTTGCGGTGGTAGACATAACGGATAACGTGCCGGAGTATCCCCACCAGGTCGGCCAGGAGAAAGAACAGCACGGCAAAGACCTTCGCCATGTATATCATGAAAATGATCCCGCCTGCATAGGTGGCAGCCTGTGGCTTCCACAGGTAAATGTTCAGAAAGAGCGATGCAATACCCATGCTGACCACCAGGATGAAAGGCAACCAGTAAAAGAATGTAAATGCAAGCTTAATCCCCCTTTTCCAGTTCTTTATCAGCCTGCGCAGTGAGTTCCACAGGTAGATGTCGAGGAGCAGGATCAGCACATACACGGGGAAGCGGTTCAATTCTTTCGGGAACACTTCAGATACGACCAGGTATCCGGCCAGTATCAGGACAATCAGGGCAAGGGACAGATATATTTTTTTCCTGCTCATTTTCTGAGCGGCAAATTTCGGGGTTTTTTTATTCATGCATTGTTAATTAATTATGAAACATTGGAATGGTCCTGTTGTTCATTGGCACGCGCTTCATGAAACCTGTCATTTGATCATATCCCGGGGCCGGATTTTTTCTCACTTAACCAAATTTGTTATTAATTTTACGCGGAAAACCTAAAAAAATTACCCTCATGAAAAAAGCAATTTTCCTTATCCCCGTGTTCCTTTTCTTTTTCACGGTGGATGCACAAAAGATCACCGTGAAATCAGGCGATCTCTCTTTCCTTAAAGGTGTGACCGAATTGAACGTGGATTATGATTACAGCGAGATGGCCGTCGGCAAGTTCAAGACCGAAGAGGCTTACATTGAAAAGAAGAAAAACGAGTACAACGAGGATGAACCCGGCAAGGGCGACCGCTGGGAGGAAGAATGGCATGCCGACAAGGAGAACACCTATCACCGCAAGTTCGAGGAACTTTTCAACGTGATCATGTTCGGGCATAACTCAGGAATGAAGACAGGCAGCTATCCGAGTGCCGATTACACCATGGTACTGAAGACCACCTTCCTGGAGCCCGGTTTCAATATCGGCATTTCGCGTAAAGACGCTTCCATCAATGTGGTTATAGAGTTCATCAAAACGGACGAGCCTGAAAACATCCTGGCCGTCATGACCATGGACAAGGTTCCCGGGCGCGGAGCGATGGGAGGCGATTTCGACACCGAGTACCGTATTGGTGAAGCCTATGCCAAGTGCGGCAAGGAACTGGCGGAATATCTTTGGAAGAAGGTGCTGAAGTAAGGGATTAACTCCTGAAGAGTGCGTGGAGTATTATAGAGGTGGGTGCTGGGTGCTGGGGACTGGATGCCAGATGCCGGATGCCGGATGCCTGATACCTGATGCCTGACCAGGGACCATGGTTCCTCAATGAAAAAAAATTTCCTGATTACCTTATTTCAGTTCGCCGACCTTATTCAGCAGAAGGTTGACGATGCTTATGCAGGCATGTTTACCGGAAACTCATGTTCGGTCTGAATTAAAGGTTATCTTTGATATTACATATATCATCCCCATGTTCACATTTATTGCCCTGATCATCTCGATATTATTGCAGGTTGTCGCCTTTGTCAGCGCGGTGTGGCTCATCAGGTATTCACGGAACCGCCTGGCCTGGGTACTCATTTCCATTGCGCTGTTCTTTATGGCTGTGCGTCGGATCTTCGACGTCCTGGATATCCAGGGAATCGGTCAGCCCGAAAGCCTCCACCTGCTCGACAACTGGCTGGGCATCATCATCTCGGCGATCATGGCCTTCTCGGTCATCGGCATCGCCCGCATCCTCTATTCACTGAAAAAGGCCGAAGAAGCGCGGGAAGAAACTGAAAAAAAATTCAGCACACTCTTCCACAACAGCAGCGATGAGATCTTCCTTGTCGACACCGACGGCAATTTCCTGGAAGTTAACCGGGTGGCCTGTGAATCCCTGGGGTACACAGAGGAAGAGTTCCGGAAAATGAACTTCAGGGATATCAAAAGCCCGAAATATGTTGAAAAAGTAGCGGAGAACATTGATCTCATCCTGGCCAGGGGCAAGCTCACCTATGAATCGGAACACCGCACCAAAAAGGGCCGGACGCTTTCGCTGGAAATGAAAAGCCGCCTCATAAACTATAAAGGGGGAAAGGCCATCCTGTCCATAGCCCGCGACATCACCGAGCGGAAGCAAATGGAAAGGAAGATCCTCAGGGCGGTGATCAATGCGGAAGAACGCGAACGCGAGCGTATTGCAAAGGAAATACACGACGACCTCGGGCCACTGATGTCGACCATAAAGCTTTATGTGAACGAGATGGAATCGGGGGATATGGAAGAGGGTGAGCGCAGGGAATTCCTGGGCAGGACGAACGAGATCCTCGATGAAGCCATAGCTTCCACAAGGGCTATCGCCAATAACCTCACCCCCAGGGTGATCATCGACTTCGGGCTGGTCAGGGCCGTGGAGTCATTCTGCAAGAAGATCAACATCAGCCAGAAGGTTAAAATCATTTACGAAACCTCCATCACGGAGCGCTTCGACCAGACCATCGAACTGGTGCTCTACCGGGTGATCACCGAGTTGCTCAACAACAGCCTGAAGCATGCGCGTGCTGAAAAGATCGAGATATACCTTGAAAAACTTGAAAACATCCTGCAGCTGACCTATATGGACGATGGGATCGGATTCAGTCTCGACAAAGTGCTTAGCGAGGAAAGCAGTGGCATGGGGCTGAAGAATATCATCAGCAGGCTGGAATCTATCGACGGCAGCTACAAGATACACTCCCAGAAGGAAGTGGGAACACTGGTGATCGTGGAGGTGAAACTCGACCGCCAGAACCTTTAATGTATTACCTTTGCAGCATCATGGACGAAACCGACAAAAAACTCAGGATCATCATTGTCGACGACCACGAATTCTTCAGGAGTGGCCTCAAGATGGTCGTGAACAGGCTGAAATATGCCGAAGTGGTGGGCGAAGCATCCAATGGACAGGAATTCCTTGCCCTGCAGAAGGAGCTCAATGCCGACATGGTGCTGCTCGACCTGCAGATGCCCATCATGAACGGCATCGAAGCCAGCGAGATCGCCATCAAACGTTTCCCCAGGCTGAGGATCGTCATCCTCACCATGTTCGACGATGAGGAATATATCGACCGGATGATGGACATCGGGGTGCACGGTTTCCTTCTCAAGAACATCACCAAGGAACTGCTCGACCAGGCCCTGCAATCCATTGCCAATGGCAACACCTATTATTCGCCCGAGCTCTGGTCGTATTTCGGGAAGAAATTCGCCGAACAGAAAAAGGAAGAAAGCAGCGACCTTCAATTCACAAAGAGGGAAAAGGAAGTGCTGCAACTGATCTGCGACGGCCTCAGCAACCGCGAGATCGCCGAAGAGCTTTTCATCAGCGAACGCACCGTGGTGGGCCATAAATCCAACCTCCTGTCGAAAACCAACTGCAAGAGCACCATCAGCCTGCTATCCTATGCCATAAAGAATAAGCTGGTGAAGATATGATCTGAACTCTGAACTCGGAACTCTGAACTCGGAACTCTGATATAGTACAAAGTATTACGTACCAGGTATTAGGATCAGGCTTCAGGCATCTGGCATCAGGCATCGGGCATCTGGCATCAGGCATCAGGCATCCGGTATCCAGCATCCGGATTTGCGTTTTTTTACCGGTTTTTATCCCCCACCCCTCCTTTTTTTACCATAAAAAAACCTACTTCCTTACCCCCCCGAACAGTACTTTTCCACCTTGTGCCGGGGGTTGTTGCCGTGGTAATTTTACACCGTAAACTTTTAGTGCAAACACCTTAAAAAAAAACACACCATGGAAACAAAGAAAATCCTGATCGTAGACGACGACATCGATGTGATCACCGTAGTCAAAGCTATCCTCAAGAAGGAAGGATACGAAGTGGTTTCGGCCAACGACAAGATCGAAGGCATCAAGAAAGCCTGGACCGAAAAACCCGACCTGGCCATCCTCGATGTGATGATGACCACCCATTTCGAAGGTTTCGAGATGGCCAAGGAACTCAGCGAAAACCCGGAATTCAGCCATATGCCGGTGCTGATGCTCTCCTCCATCGACATCCTCACCACCACCAAGCCGAGCGTGCAGGAAATGGCCAGGGAATTCCGCAAGGACCCCAGCTACCGTGAGCTTGACGTGCTGCTGATCAAAGACGTGGTCACCGGCAATGCAGGGATCGACTACCATAGCGAGGAAGGCCCCTCCATCTGGCTCAACGTCGACGGCTTCCTGAGAAAACCCGTTGAAGCAGATAAGCTCACCGGTGAGATCAAACACCTTCTTGACAAGAAGACGCAGAAGGTTACCGCCAACTAAAAAGTGAATCATTCAACCTGCCTAATACCATTAATATAATGAAAGATGATGTTGACATGATCCTGAAGGAGCGGGCCGGTGCCGGCAGGGACCAGCTCATCCCCATCCTCCAGGAGATCCAGGAGAAGGAGGGCTACCTGTCGCAAGATTCCGTGGTGAAAGTAGGCAGGCATCTTCAGATGCCTGCCTCCAGGATCTACGGTGTAGCCACCTTCTACAACCAGTTCCGGTTCGAGCCGCTGGGGAAATATCATATTCAGGTTTGCCGTGGCACAGCCTGCCACGTGCTGGGTTCGGCCACCGTACTCGAAAAGATGCAGGATATCCTGAAGATCAGGCCCGGGCAGACCAGCAGGGACGGGCTTTTCAGCCTGGAGGTGGTTGCCTGTATAGGTGCCTGCGGGCTGGCGCCCGTGATCTGTATCAACGGTGAATTCCACGCAAAGGTCGATGCCGACAGCATCGCCACGATCATTGAAAACTGCAGAAAAACTGAAGAAGTAGCATCATGACGAATAAAGATAAATATCAGCACGCCGACCTGGTCCTTGACTGCCTGGTGCATCATGGGACGGAAAATGCCATCGACAGGTCGAAGGCATCAGCGCTCAGGCTCCTGCGCCGCGACGATACTGCAGAGCCCGTGATCTTTGTGGGTGCAGGAACCTGCGGACTGGGTGCCGGGGCCGGCAAGACCATGGATGCCATCCATGCATGGATCAGGGAAAAGGGCATCAACGCCAGGGTGATGCAGGTTGGCTGCATCGGCCTCTGCGCCGCAGAGCCCATCGTCGACCTGCAGCTTCCGGGCCGTACCCGGATATCCTTCCAGAAGGTCACTGCCGGCAGCGTACCGGAAATCTTCGATGAAGTGTTTGCCGGTTCTGTGCCTGCTCCCCGGGCCATAGGGCAGTTCAGGAAGGAAGGCCTGGAGGCCTGGCCTGGCATCCCCTACATCGATGAGCACCCCTTCTTCGCCCCCCAGACGAGGATGGTACTGAAGAGTTGCGGCATCATCGACCCCACCTCCATTGAAGAATACATCGCCAACGGCGGATACACCGGATACCTGGAGATCCTGCGCAACAGCAAACCGCTGGAGGTTTGCGAGATGATAGAAAAAAGCGGCTTGCGCGGCCGCGGTGGCGGGGGCTTCCCCACCGGGAAGAAATGGAGCTTTGCCTTCAGGGAAGAGGCTGACCAGAAATACCTGATATGCAATGCCGATGAGGGCGATCCCGGGGCATTCATGGACAGGGCCGTGATCGAGGGCGACCCCCACAGGCTGATCGAGGGGATGGCAGTTGCAGCATACGGCATCGGTGCGTCCAAGGCCTATGTCTACATCCGTGCCGAATACCCGCTGGCCATCGCCAGGCTGAAGGAAGCCATCAGCCAGGCCCGTGACTTCGGGCTGCTGGGAAAAGATATTTTCGGAAGCGGCTTCAGCCTCGACATCATCATCAAGATGGGTGCGGGAGCCTTTGTCTGCGGTGAAGAAACCGCCCTGATCCACAGCATCGAGGGCAAACGCGGCATGCCCAGGCCCAGACCCCCCTTCCCTGCCGTGAGCGGGCTTTTTGGCAAGCCGACCATCATCAACAATGTGGAAACCCTTTCCAACATCCCTTCCATCATCGAAAAAGGGGCAGACTGGTTTGCTTCCATAGGCACCGCCACCAGCAAGGGCACCAAGGTGTTCGCCCTTTCGGGCAAGGTGGCCCTTACCGGCCTCGTGGAGATCCCTATGGGAACCACGGTGCGTGAGATCATCTTCGACATCGCCGGAGGGATCCTGAACGGAAAGAAATTCAAATCGGTACAGATCGGCGGCCCGTCGGGCGGTTGCATCACTGAAGAAAACCTTGATATACAGATCGACTATGAATCGCTCATCAGCGCCGGAGCCATGATGGGCAGCGGCGGCCTGGTGGTGATGGACGAAGACACCTGCATGGTGGATGTAGCCAAATTTTTCATGGACTTCATCCAGCGTGAGAGCTGCGGCAAGTGCATCCCCTGCCGGGAAGGTACCCGCCGCATGCTCGAGATCCTCGAAAGCATCACCCACAAGCCCAACGGCAACAATGCCGATGCCCTGGAACGCTTCAAAGGGGTGATGCAGCTCGAAAAGCTTGGGAAGGTCATCAGGGAAACTTCGCTCTGCGGCCTCGGACAAACGGCACCCAACCCGGTGCTGAGCACGCTGCGCTGGTTCCGGCACGAATACGAAGAGCACATCTTTGAAAGGAAATGCCCCGCCGGTGTCTGCACCGAACTCAGGACCTTCAGCATCGACGTGGAAAAATGTACAGGATGCACCCTGTGTTCGAAAAAATGCCCGACAGGCGCCATCATCGGTGCCAAGAAGTCGCCGCACTTCATCGTCGACAGTAAGTGCATCGGATGCGGCACCTGCGAAGAGGTCTGCAAATTCGGAGCCGTCATGATCAATTAGTGAACATCATAAAACAAACATCAATGAGCTTTGAGATAGAAATAAACAAAAGAAGGGTTGCTGCCGAGCAGGGCGAGACCATCCTCGACGTGCTCGAAAGGAATGGTGTAAAAGTACCCACGCTCTGCCACATGAAGGATATGCTGCCGAGTGGTTCCTGCAGGATGTGCGTGGTGGAACTGGAGGAGAGCGGAAGGCTTGTGTCGTCGTGCTCTTTCCCGGTAGCCGGAGGCATGAAGGTTAACACCCATTCCGCCAAGGTGATCGAAGCACGTAAGGCCATCGTTGAACTCCTGCTCTCGAACCATCCCGACGACTGCCTGTACTGCGTCAGGAACGGCAATTGTGAGCTGCAGGGTCTTTCCAAGGAGCTTAACGTTACCGAGCGGCGCATTCACGGGGTGAAGAACAACTTCAGCATCGACCAGTCGAGCCCCAGTATCGTGCGTGATCCCGACAAGTGCATCCTTTGCGGCAGGTGCATCAGGGTTTGTGAGGAGGTGATGGGGGTTTCCGCCATCGACTTCATCAACCGCGGCAGCAAAACGGTGATCGGCGCGGCCTTCAACAACGGGCTCAACACTTCGAGCTGCGTAAACTGCGGGCAATGCATCATGGTATGCCCCACCGGGGCCCTCACGGAGAAGAACCACTTTGCCGAGATCAGCGAAGCCATCAACGACCCTGAAAAGACAGTGGTGGTACAATACGCCCCAGCCATCTCCGTGTCGCTGGCCGAAGCCTTCGGGATGGAGCCGGGCAAAGACATCAACGGCATCCTGAATGCCGCACTCAGGAAGACCGGCTTCGACACCGTGTTCGACACCACCTTCTCTGCCGATCTCACCATCATGGAAGAGTCGGCCGAGTTGATCGGAAGGATCAGGGAAGGAGGCACGCTGCCCATGATCACGAGCTGCTGCCCTGCATGGATCAAGTACGCCGAAGAGTTCGCCACCGACTTCCTGCCCAATCTCTCGAGCTGCAAATCCCCGCAGCAGATGATGGGTGCCGTGATAAAAAGCTATTACGCAAAAAAAGAGGGCATTGACCCTGAGAAGATCTACTCCGTTTCGATCATGCCCTGCACGGCCAAGAAGTTCGAGGCCCAGCGCAACGAGATGACCCACGGCGGCATCACCGACGTGGATGCCGTGCTCACCACGCGTGAGCTGGCCGACTTCATACGGATGCATGGTGTCGACATTCATAAGCTTGAACCCGAGCTGGCAGATTCCCCCATGTGTTACCGGAGCTCTGCAGGAAAGCTTTTCGGTGCCTCCGGCGGGGTGATGGAAGCCGCCATCAGGACAGCATACCACAGCATCACGGGCAAGGAACTGGTCAGGTTCAGGATCCCTGCCGTGAGGGGCCTTGAAGGAAGGAAAGAAGCAAGTATCGATGTCGACGGGATGGAGATCGGCGTGGCCGTGGTCAGCGGTCTGGGCAATGCAAAGGTGCTGCTCGACGAGATCAGGAACGGGCGCAACGACATCCACTTCATAGAGATCATGGCCTGCCCCGGCGGCTGCATCGCCGGTGGGGGACAGAAGATAGGTGCAGGCAAGGAAGATATCCTGGCACGCATGAAAAGCCTCTACCGTATCGATGATGAGGAAAGCATCAAGGTATCGCACCGGAACCCCGACATCATCGAGATATATAACAAATTCCTGGGAAAGCCCTGCGGCCACATGAGCCACGAGCTGCTCCACACCTCATACGAGGCCAGGGAAGTGATGAAATAACGATAACAAGAAATACGCGCTGCGATGAAAGAGGATATCAGGAAAAGGCAACTGGTCTACACCGTCAAGGACAGGTGCAGGATGTGCTTTACCTGTGTGAGGGAATGCCCCGCCAAGGCCATTCGCATCATGAACGGCCAGGCAGAGGTCATCAGGGAGCGTTGTATAGGCTGCGGAAACTGTGTAATGGTTTGTAACCAGGGAGCCAAGGTATTCATTAATACAAATAATGTGGTTAGAGAATTATTGAATAACAGTGAAATGACAATTGCTATCCTGGCTCCCAGTTTCCCGGCCGAATTCAAGCATATACAGGACCCTGGCGTGATCAGCGGCATGATCAGGGCGCTGGGCTTCGACAGGGTGATGGAAGTTTCGTTCGGTGCCGACCTTGTCGCTTCGGAATACAGCAAGCTGTTGAAAGACGTCAACGGGAAGCGCTACATCTCCTCCGACTGCCCCGCCATCGTCAGGTACATCGAATATTACCATCCCGAAATTACCGGTGCGCTCGCCCCCATCGTATCACCCATGGTGGCCACGGCAAGGGTGATCCGCGAGATGTACGGCGAAAAGGCCAGTATTGTCTTTATCGGGCCCTGCATCGCCAAAAAGGCCGAGAGCAACGAGATCGACGAGGCCATCACCTTCAGGGAGCTGAGGCAGCTCTTCGAGGAAGAAGGGATCGGCCCTGACAGTGTGGAGCCGCAGCCTTTCGATGAGCCCACCGCAGGCAAGGGTGCGGTATTCCCCGTCAGCAGGGGATTGCTACAGTCCACCACTCATACCGACGACATCTGCGACGGCAACGTGCTGGTAGCCGAGGGGAAGGAAAACTTCAGGGATGCCATCAAGGAATTCGAGAACGGGCTGATCATGAGCCAGCACCTGGAGCTGCTCTGCTGCGACGGATGCATCATGGGGCCGGGCATCTCCTGCGAGGGAAAGAAATTTGAGCGCACCCTCAGGGTGAGCAACTACGTGAAAGAAAAACTCGACCAGCTCGATGAAGAAGCCTGGCGGAAGAATGTCGACAGATTTTCGGCACTTGACTTCAGCACAAGCTTTGAGCCCGTGGACCGGCGGTCGCACAAACCTTCGGATGAAAAGATCGATGAGATCCTGAGGTCGATGGGTAAAATGTCGGAAAAGGACCATCTCAACTGCGGGGCCTGCGGCTATGAGACCTGCCGTGAGCACGCCTGGGCCATCCACGAAGGCCTTGCCGAATCGGAGATGTGCCTGCCCTATACCATTGAGAAGCTGCACCGATCGATCAAAGAGCTCAATTCCAGTAACGAGATGCTGGCAAGCACACAACAGGCCCTGCGCCACAGCGAAAAGCTGGCACACATGGGACAGCTCTCGGCCGGCATCGCCCATGAGCTCAACAACCCGCTGGGCGTGATCACCATGTACAGCAACATCCTGAAAGATGAAACCCCCAGGGACAGCACCATTTACCAGGACCTGGACCTCATCGTGCAGCAGACCGAAAGGTGCAAGAACATCGTGGGCGGGCTGCTGAACTTCGCCAGGAAGAACCAGGTGAGGCTCAGCGAAACGAATATGGCCGAATTCCTCAGGACCAGCATCGACAGCATCCTGCACAACGGGAATATCAAGGTGGATCTGCAAATATCCTGTACCAACAGGTTTGCCCAGATCGACAAGGACCAGATGATGCAGGTGCTGACGAACCTCGAGAAGAATGCCGTTGAAGCAATGCCCGACGGGGGTGTGCTGGGCATCACCCTGGAGGGCGACGATGAGGAGGTGATCATCATGATCAGTGATACGGGCACCGGCATCCCGCAGGAACATATGGACAAGCTTTTCACACCCTTCTTCACCACCAAGGAGGTTGGAAAGGGCACGGGGCTGGGACTGCCCCTGGTATACGGCATCGTGAAGATGCACAAGGGAAAGATCAGGGTCGACTCGAATGCCGATCCCGAAAAAGGACCAACAGGAACAACATTTACCATTACACTGCCCAGAGGCAGTTAACAAAGGAGATATGACCATGAACACAACAAAGAAAAACATCCTGATCGTCGACGACGACATCGACTACCTGGGCCAGCTCGAGATGCAGGTCAGGAGCATGGGTTACGATGTGACCACTGCCTGCAGCCAGAAGGAGGGCGAACAGATGCTGGAGGAACGGCAGCCCGACCTCGCCATCATCGACCTGATGATGGAAAACAAGGACAGCGGCTTCATCCTTTCTTACAAGATGAAGAAGAGATACCCCGGCATGCCGATCATCATCGCATCGGCGGTAACTTCCGAGACGGGCCTCAACTTCGGCCTGGAAACGGAAGCCGACCGTAAATGGATCCACGCCGACAAATTCCTGGAGAAAGGCATCAGGAAGGACCAGCTCGAGCGTGAGATCAAAAAGCTTTTAAGAATCTAAAAACAACAAGCCATGGCAACACTGAATGTACTTGTGGTCGACGATGAGCCCGGGATCCGTTCCGGCATCAACAGGATACTCAGGAACTATACCGTTGGTTACCCCTTCATGGAAGAAGATTTCGACTTCGACCTCACCGAAGCCGACACCGGCGAAAGGGCCATCGATATCCTGAAGGAAAACCATACCGATATCGTGCTGCTCGACAACAAGCTGCCCGGCATGGACGGCATCGAGGTGCTCGAGCACATCAACAAGAACCAGATGGATGTATCGGTGATGATGATCACCTCTTACGCCTCTCTCGACCTGGCCG
Organism: Bacteroidales bacterium; assembly: GCA_040775045.1. Taxonomy (GTDB): domain Bacteria; phylum Bacteroidota; class Bacteroidia; order Bacteroidales; family B18-G4; genus B18-G4. Next base: position 3,551 of record JAXGTH010000025.1, on the reverse strand, counting down.
TGAAAGCCACCAATAACGGGGCCTATAACTTCGTCCCCAAACCTTTCACCCCCGACGAGCTGAGGGCTTCGATCGATAACATCACCAAGCACCTCTTCCTCAAGCGCATGACCCGGCAGATGAACCAGGCCGGCAAGGAGGTGAGGTTCCAGTTCCTCTCGGTGCTGTCGCATGAGCTCAAGTCGCCCATCAATGCCGTGGAAGGTTATCTCAACATCATGAAAGACCGGCAGGTGGGCAACGACATCAACGACTACAGCACCATGATCGACCGTTCTATCGAGCGGATCAGGGGCATGCGCAACCTTATCATGGACCTGCTCGACCTTACGCGGCTCGAAGTGGGAAAGAAGGCCAGGGAGATCAGCAGCGTGGATGTGGTACAGGTGGCACGCATGGCCATGGACACCATCGAGCCGATGGCCATCCAGCGCAACGTGAAGGTATATCTCGATGCTCCCGAAAAGCTGATGTTCAGGGCCGATGATGATGAGCTGGAAATCATATTCAATAACCTGATATCCAATGCAGTAAAGTACAACAAGGAAGGCGGTGAAGTATGCATCACCCTAAAGGCTGGCCATCCCGGGATCACCATCAGCGTTGAAGATACCGGTATTGGCATGAACGAAGACGAACTCGGGACACTTTTCCAGGAATTCGTGAGGATCAAGAATGCCAAGACCCGGAATATCACGGGAAGCGGCCTCGGGCTGTCCATCGTCAAAAAACTCGTGGAGAACAACTATGGCGGCAGCATCACCGCCAGCAGCAAACCCGATGAGGGGAGCACCTTTACCGTAAAGCTTTCCCCTGCAGGGAAAAAAGAACAATAATGCCGTTGAAATTGTTCAACAAAAAATGCCATGAAATTCACACCTGAAACATACGCCATCAAGGACGAGCCGATGAAGAACTTCATCGACCCGCAGGAGATTGAGGATATCCTTCGCACTACGATATCCTCTCCGGAGGAGGTCCGCAGGGTCATCGGCAGGTCACTTGCAAAGCAACGGCTCTCACTCCGTGAAGTGGCCGTACTGCTCAACACCGAAGATCCGTCGCTCATCGAGGAGATCAGGGAGGGTGCACGCAGGCTCAAGAAGTTGGTTTACGGCGACCGTATCGTGCTCTTTGCACCGCTCTATGTGGGCAACTACTGTACGAACAACTGCAAGTACTGTGGTTTCAAGGCATCGAACCGGAATGCCCTGCGCAGGACCCTGAGCAGGGAGGAACTGATCAGTAACGTAGAAGCCCTGGAGGATGAAGGCCAGAAGCGCCTGATCCTCGTCTACGGTGAACACCCGCAATACAGCCCGGAATATATCGCCGATACCGTGAGGACGGTATACGGGGTCAGGAAGCGGAACGGTGAGATCAGGAGAGTGAACATCAATGCCGCACCCCTCGACATTGATGGTTTCCGCACCGTGAAGGAAGCCGGCATCGGCACCTACCAGGTTTTCCAGGAAACCTACCATCCCGAGGCCTATTCCTGGTACCACCGGGGTGGCAAAAAGAAGGATTACGAATACCGCATCACCTCCCTCGACAGGGCACAGGAAGCCGGTCTCGACGATGTGGGCATCGGGGCCCTCTTCGGCCTTTACGACTGGAAATTCGAGGTGATGGGGCTGGTGAGGCATACCAACCATCTCGAAGCCTGCTACAATGTGGGACCGCATACCATCTCTTTCCCGCGCCTGCAGGATGCCTCCGCCTACAATATAGACAACAAATATGCCGTGAGCGACGGGGATTTTGTGAAACTTGTGGCCATACTGCGCCTGGCAGTGCCCTATACCGGCATGATCCTCACTGCACGCGAGCCGGAACACATCCGCAAAGAGGTGTTGCAGTTCGGATGCTCACAGATCGATGCAGGGACCAGGATCGAGATCGGGGCCTATGCCGAGCAGGGACGCAGGGAGCAGGAACTTGAAAAGGAACAGTTCCGCATCCACGACACCCGCAGCCTTTCGCAGGTGATCGACGAACTGCTCGATAATGGCTACCTTCCCTCCTTCTGCACGGCATGCTACCGCCTGGGCCGCACAGGCGAGCATTTTATGGAATTCTCGGTGCCGGGTTTCATCAAGCGCTTCTGCACGCCCAACGCCATCATGACACTGGCCGAATATCTTGAAGATTATGCAACGCCCGTGCAGGCTGAAAAGGGCTGGTATTTCATACAGGATAATATCGATAACGGGCTGGAGGAAAAGATCAGGAATGAACTGCTGAAACGGCTCGACCGCATCAGGCAGGGCGAACGCGACCTCTATTTTTAAGGAATATAACCTTGATGAAGGCCATCGACCACATATTAAGCAAAACTGACCTCAACAGGGAAGAACTGGTGTACCTGCTGGAAACCAGGGACCCTGGCGAGCGGGACGCGATCTATTCCATTGCCCTTTCTACCATGCAGGAACATTGCGGTACACGGGTCGGGTTGCGCGGGATCATAGAGCTTTCGAACATCTGCAGCAAGAACTGCCTGTATTGTGGAATCAGGGCAGGCAACAGCAGGTCAGAACGCTATAACCTCAGCGACACCGATGTGCTGGAAGCTGCACAGCATGCCCTTGATCACGGCTTCGGCTCGGTGGTGATCCAGAGCGGGGAGCGGCAGGACAAGGCTTTTACAGCACACATCACGAATTTGGTCAAACAGATCAAAAAGCCGGGTAACGGAGCACTGGGCATCACCCTGAGTTGCGGCGAGCAGACGGAAGAAGTTTACCGCGAATGGTTTGATGCCGGTGCCCACCGTTACCTGTTACGCATCGAGGCCAGCGACAGGGACCTCTACGGCAGGCTGCACCCTGCCGACGGCAACCACAGCTACGACAGTCGTGTGGAAGCGCTCAGGGTACTGCAGCGGCTGGGATACCAGACCGGCACAGGGGTGATGATCGGCCTGCCATTCCAGACCACGGCCCACCTTGCCGACGACCTCCTTTTCATGAAGGATCTCGACATCGACATGGTGGGCATGGGCCCTTATATCCCCCACCCCGACACGCCCTTGTCGCACCTGGCCGCGGCCATCCCGTCGCCGGAAGAACGCCTTGAGCTCAGCCTCAGGATGATCGCACTGCTCCGCATCATGATGAAGGATATCAACATTGCAGCTTCAACAGCCCTGCAGACCCTCGACCCGCTGGGAAGGGTGAAGGCCATCGCCTCCGGCGCCAATGTGTTCATGCCCAACATCACCCCGGCAGGGGAAGCATGCAAATACAGGCTCTATGAAGGCAAACCGATCTTCGACGACATGGCAGTATCGGCCCTGGAAAGTTTTGAAAAGAATATCAATAAGCTTGGCTTAAGCGTGGCTTACAACGACTGGCTCGATTCAAGGCATCACAGTGAACGGATGCACAAAGCAAAAAACACGGGATCATGAAAAAGGGAAGGGAAAACAAGCCGCATATCGGCATCTTTGGCCGGAGGAACAACGGGAAGAGTTCCTTTATCAATGCCATCGCCGGGCAGGACATTGCCATCGTGTCTGACACCCCCGGCACCACCACCGACCCGGT